>DATJOA010000057.1:0-114374 GCA_035507635.1 Candidatus Acidiferrales bacterium | reverse complement strand
GAGGGGTGTCTTTTCGTATCCGGTGTAGATGGGTTCTCTACCGACTAGACCGAGCACCACGGGGAAAATCATGAGTCGAAGCCGGTCTACGAGCCCAAATCGCATCATGCTCTTCACCAAACTGATGCTGCCGATGGATCGAAGGGGGACACCCTCTTGTAGTTTTAGCCTCGGAAGCTCCTGCTCCAGGGGGGTAGTGATCAGCTCCGTGTTCTTCCACATAAGTGGTTGGTGAAGGGTTTTTGAGAATACGATTTTGGGCAGCGCGGTCATGCGCGCGTTCAGTTCATCCGTGGAATTGATGGCGAATTGCGAAAAGGCCGCGTACGTGACCCGTCCCATGACGAGGGTTTGAGGCTCTGCCAAATTCTCTTTTATCCAGGCATTGAGATCGTCGCCGGAATATCCGAAGAATGGCGGTTCCTTCACACCAGAGGCGAACCCGTCGAGCGAGATGAATAAATCCGCCGTTAACTCCCTCACATGTTCTCCTCGAAAAGCTTGCGGACGGTACCAATACTACATGAGACGACCGCCGAGAATCGGGAGTCCTGACGCGGCATCACGCGCTGCGCCGCTGCGTCGCAGGGTTGCCGGCGTGAGGAGCGCGAGGATTCGTGGCTCAGTATGGCCTGTGAGCGTCGGTGACGCCCGACCAGGTATCGGTGCGGAATGGGACGGCCGGCAGTCCGGCGCCGTTGAAGAGAGTTGCGGCCGGATTCGACTGCCACGCATAGCGCACTTCTTTCGGATTCGGAACCGACGGGGAGGAAACCACAACCTTGTTGCCTTCAATCCGCGCGTCGGCCCAGTACCATTTGCGATCGTCACCGGCGATTGCGAATTCTTCCAGCTTGGGTCCTTTCACAATCAGGCCGCCGTTGGTGTGGGCGAAGCGAAGCTGAATCGAGCCTGGAAGGCGCTTGACTGCGGCGAGAGTCGGTCCGGAATAGACGACCTTCTTGTGATAGTGCTTCGCCAGCGCACAGAAGGCGAGGCGCTCGCCGACAGGGCGTTTGTCCTTGGGATGAATGTTGTCGGCGTCTCCCGTATCGATCGTAACGGCGAGGCACGAATTGTGGACGCTAGCAGCGGTGAGCGCCTGCGATTCTCGAGTCTCTGCCCAACCGTCAGTGGTTGGAGTTTCGCTGCGATGCTGGAACGCCGGCAGGCTGACGATGTAAAACGGAAAATCGCCCTGGCCGAAGGTCCGGCGCCAATCCGCAATCATCACGGGAAGAATCTTGCGGTACTGGAAACCGCGGTCTGAATTCTGCTCTCCCTGATACCAGAGTGCGCCGGTGATGGAGAGCGGCGCGATCGGCCGCAACATTCCTTCGTAGAGAACGGACGGCATCACGGGCCAGTTTTCGTAGCCGATCGGCATGGGGTGCGGCGGGCGGGCGTCCACGCTCAATTGTGCTTTCCATTGCCCAGCGAGCGGGACGCTGGTCTTGTCTCCCAACGTCAGATGCAGCGCGTCGGGATTGGCGAGAAATCCTCCATCAGGTTTGGTCTTGAGAATGCGGATCGTGACGAGATTCTTGCCCGCCTTCAGAACGCCGTCAGGGATGAAGTAAACTCGCGGATTCTCAACCCACGCGCTCGCGCCCACTTCTTTGCCGTTGATGTAGACGGTATCCATGCGTTCGATGGAGCCGAGAAAGATCAGGGAGCGTCCTGCGGGAATTGGATCCGGGAGCACGATCTCCTTGCGGAACCACACGACGGCCGGAGTGCGGGGGACGCCAAGTTCGGCGAATCCTCCAGGGATGTCGACCTGCTTCCATGACGAGTCGTCGAATTCGGGAGCAGCCCAGTTTCCTTTGAGCCCGACGTCGTACTCGTCATACCAATGCATGATGTAGTTGCCGTACTCAGGCGCGCTGGCTGCTGCGAACTTGTCGAGTTCGGCCAGAGGTACGTCGAAGTCCTTCAGGGGACGAAGCGCGGCCGCGCTCGTCCAAGCCTCGGCAGGAGTTCCGCCAAGCGCATCGACAACAAGTCCGATGGGAACATGAATCTCTTCCTGAACTTTCCGTGCGAAATAAAAGGCGACCGCCGACACTTTGCCAGCCGTCTCGGGAGAAACTACGTTCCATGAGCCGTCCGGAATGTCGGCATGGTGATAGGAAACGTGCGGGACGACGGTGAAGAAACGAATCTGCGGATAATTCGCGGACTTGACGTCTTCCTCGCCGTTTTTGGCATCGCCGAGGCTCACCTGCATGTTCGACTGACCGCCGCACAGCCAAACATCGCCGACAAGAACGTTGTGAAGTTCGACAGTCTGTCGGCCACGAATGGTCATTGTGTATGGGCCGCCAACATGCGGGGGATGGATCTTTACCTCCCAACGGCGGTCGGCTCCAGCGACGGCCGATGCGGTCTCGCCCGCGATCTGAATTTCAATTTTGTCGCCAGGGTCAGACCATCCCCAGACGGAATCTTCCTTTCCTCGCTGCAACACCATGTTGTCACCGAAGATCGGGCTGACAAATGGGAGCGGCTTAGGCGCCGTCGCTTGCGGGGCTTGGGCGAAAACGGCGGTCCATGTCGATAACAGAAATGCCGCACCGGCAACTGATTTGAGTGCACGCCTCTGAATCACGGGATTGTTAAGGCCTCATCTTTTTGCGGAAACGAATCGTTCTGAAGCAGCGTTCAATCTGGTCCGGCGTCGCGTTATTGTTCGAGAGAAAGAACGGTTACAGACTTCGGCTCGAGTTTTAAGGTCAGCTTGCCGCCCTGCGCTCTGGTTGAAACCGGCTTCGGTACGACAGTATTGGGCGCATCAAAGGAGTTGACGCTATCTACTTTCGCCGCTGTCAAAGTCTCGCCGGATGCGCTTTTCGCGCTAGCTCCCGAGAGATTCACTTCGATCTCTGCCGATTGATTGGGATCGAGGTTCGTGACCTCCAACCAGAGCTTCCCATCCGCGGCTTTCGCCGCGATGGCGTCAACGCGAGGCAGGGTGATGTCGTCATGCTGGTAGGTGCCGGCGTCGAAGGTGACTGGAACGAAGGCTGCATCCTGGAACGGCAGATACATTTTGAAGACATAGTACGTCGGCGTGAGAACCATCTTCTCCTTGTCGGTGATGATCATCGCCTGTAGCACGTTGATCATCTGCGCGATGTTGGCCATGCGCACGCGGTCCGCATGTCGGGCGAAGATATTCAGGTTCAGAGCGGCGAGAATTGCGTCTCTCATGCTGTTCTGCTGGACCAGGAATCCTGGATTGCTGCCGGGCAGCGGCGCATACCAGGCGCCCCATTCGTCAATCACGAGCGCAACTTTCTTTTGCGGATCGTACTTGTCCATGATCGCCGACTGTTCCTTGATCAGAGAGTCCATACCCAGCGTGTCTTTCAGGATCTGCGCATATTCAGTCTCGCCGAATCCGACGGACTTGAACGAAGGCGGCCACTTGACGACAGTGTAGTTGTGCATGGAAAGGCCGTCGATGTCCCAGCTCCAGGTGTGGTTCTGGTACGCCTTCATGATGGTGTCGGTCCATTCGGTCCATCGGGGACCGCTGCCCCCCGGACCAACTGCGATCTTCAACATCTGATCGTTGGTCTGTTGCGTGGGATTGTAATTTCGCACGAAGTGGCTGTAGGCCTTCAATTGATCGAGATAATAATCGGGAGTCATGTTGCCGCCGCAGTCCCAACTTTCGTTGCCGATGCCAAGAAAGGCGACTTTGTAAGGAGCGGAATGGCCGTTCGCGGCGCGCTCTTTTTGAAGCGTTGTAGGTTGCGCCGTCGTCATGTACTCCAGCCAGTCCGCTGCTTCATGCCGGGTGCCTGAGCCCACATTGATGGAGACGTAAGCTTCGGCGCCGATCTGGTTGATGAAGTCCATGAACTCGTGGGTGCCGAAGGTGTTGGGCTCGATGACGCCTCCCCAGTTGGGATTGAGCGTCACTGCGCGCTGAGGGCCGATGCCGTTGCGCCAGTGATATTCGTCGGCAAAGCAGCCGCCGGGCCAGCGGACGTCCGGAACCTTGATGGCCCGCAGCGCGGCGACAACGTCGTTGCGAATGCCGCGCGTGTTGGGGATCGTGGAATCGGGACCGACCCAAATGCCGTCATAGATGCCGTGGCCCAGATGTTCAGCGAACTGGCCGAAGAGGTTGCGACTGATCTTTGCGCCGGACTTTGACGCGTCCAGCGACAGTTCGACCTTCTGGGCGGTCGCGAGGGATGCAGACAAAAAGATGACTGAGAGAATTATGGTGAAAACAGCGAACTGTGTGGCTCGGAATCTAGGTTTCCGCGCGACGAGATGAGCAGAGGGGATGAAGGGCATCGATTCCTCTCGAGTAAATTTCAGAACCAGTCCAGTGTAATCGCGATCCTCAAGGTTTTGCAGGCGATTCGAAGTGGAGGTTTGTTCTGGGATCTGCGCGCCCAAATGCATTCCATAATTATTTTTCATCAAATGGTCTGCCGAGAGAATCGAAAAACGATGAAAGCCGCTCCTTGCTGGCGACAGCAAGGATTTCCACCAGCGCTGGGCAACCTTAGAGGAGGCACGATGAAGTACGCGACTTCTTATCGCACTGTAAAAGTTGAGGATCTCTCGATTTTCTATCGCGAGGCTGGACCCAAGAGCGCGCCAACGATTCTCCTGATGCACGGATTGCCGTCATCGTCGCGGATGTTTGAGCCCCTGTTCGCGCGGCTTTCCGATCGATATCACCTGGTGCGCCGGATTATCCGGGCTTCGGACACAGCGATTGGCCGGACCCGGCAAAGTTCGCCTACACGTTCGATCACTCTGCGGAGATCATGACGCGGTTTGCGGAGGCTATCGATCTCTCGCACTACACGCTTTACATGCAGGACTACGGCGGCCCGGTTGGATTTCGCATGGCGCTGGCGCATCCGGAACGCGTCGAGGCCCTGATCGTGCAAGATGCCGTCGCACATAATGAAGGCTTGGGTGCGAATTGGAAGACGCGGCGGGAGTTTTGGGCCGACCGAGCCTCGAACGAAAACGCTCTCCGGACGAATCTGCTTGCACTCGCGGCCACACGCACGCGCCACGTTGGAAGTGATCCAAAGGTCGAGCGCTACGACCCTGATCTTTGGACCGACGAGTTCCGGTTTCTGAATCAGCCGGGTCAGGCCCAGATTCAGAGCGACCTCTTCTACGACTATCGAACGAATGTGGAGTCCTATCCGAAATGGCAGAAATGGATGCGTGAAACGCAGCCGCGGCTGCTGGTGATCTGGGGAAAGTATGAACTGTCATTCGATTCGGGCGAACCCGAACGCTACCGGGCAGATGTTCCCGATGCCGAAATCCACATTGTCGATGGTGGGCATTTCGCGCTCGACACGGCCGCGGACGAAATCGCCGGGCTAGTCGGCGATTTTGCCAATTCCGTGCAGAAAAGGGCCGGAGCGCGGCTGACCGAGGACGCGAGGCGAAGACGATCGGCGCAAAGCTCGCCGTCAGGCGATCAAGCGATCCTGGCAGTCACCGCGACATCGAACTTTGAGTAGTACTTTTTCACGTCGTCTGCGCCGTACTTCGCGCGGAATCTGTCAACCACAGACTTAACGTTCGCGGCATCGGTGACGGGTATAGCCTTAAGCTCTTCCTCTGCGCTGCCGGCTTTGATGCGCATCGTGGGATTCTTGACGACGTTCTTGTACCACTGGGTGTCCGATCCTTCGACTGGCAGAAGGTAGAGCGTGTCGCCTTCGAATACGAACCAGACCGGGTTGGTGATGGCTCGTCCGGACTTCCTGCCGGTAACCGTGATATGGATCTCGTGAACTCGGGAAAACTGATCTTTCAGCGTAGCGGATTTGGTTGGCATAAGTCCTCCTCCTGCGAGCGGCTTCGGCGATTCACGCGCTGCCTTGAATGGTGAATAAAATCTGCGTCGTCCGGATATTCACTTCTGATTCCGTTTTTGTCTCTCGGGTTTACGAACCGTCCAGTTGAGTATCCGTTGGTGGTTGTTTTATTTCCGATATTGCTCGTCGGTGACGTGCTCCATCCAATCGACGACCTTGCCGTCCTTCTTTTCCTGAATGGCGATGTGTGTCATTGCGGTGGTGGGCGTGGCGCCATGCCAGTGCTTTTCGCCGGGAGCGAACCAGACCACATCTCCGGGGTGGATCTCCTCGGTTGCGCTTCCCCAGCGTTGAGCCCAGCCGCATCCGGCCGTCACGATCAGAGTCTGGCCGAGCGGGTGCGTATGCCATGCTGTGCGAGCTCCAGGCTCGAACGTGACGCTGGCGCCTTGAACAAACGCCGGGTCAGGCGCCTGAAACAGCGGATCGATTCGGACCGTGCCTGTGAACCAGTCAGACGGTCCTTTCGCGGAAGGCTGCGAGCCGGCTCGTTTGATTTCCATAAATCAAAGTCTTTCTTTTAGCGTTCGGTTTGCGGCCCCGGTTTCGTACCGAGGCGCTCGTGAGAGATCAGTCACGCTGCCAAGTTACCCGCCAGTGTTCGTTTGGATCAGGTGATCTTACGATCAGTTGATCGCCCGAGAACTCATAAACGCGCTTCAAGGTTTTGCCGATGAGACTCCGGACTAGCGCGCCTTCGACATGGAACGTGAAGGTGTGAGAATCGTCGACCTCATATCGGCCGAATGAAGCTTCGTATCCGCCCTGCGAGTATTGCACCGGATTAGCTTTGGCGCTCGGCTGCGGATTCCGGTACATGACCTGGACCGACATATGGCCGTCAGGCGTGTAGACAAGCAGTCCGGTGCAGTCGGCCGTTTGAATATTGCCGTCCGCACCAGGCTCTTGTAATGAAACCAGCCGCCACGCCCCCACAAAACGGTTTGAGCTCATACCGCGCGATCTACCCGAGAGCGTTGAGGCGAGCGCCCCGACAGACAGAACCACTGCGACGAGCGCAAACAATTTTTTCATATTCCGGCTCCTCGCCATTTACAGACTTGCTAGCGGTTCACCAGTTTCTGCATTTCTTCGGGATAGCGGGCTCCTTGTACGGGGATCTTCGACGCTGCGGTTTGCAGCTGCCGAAGATCTTCCGGCGTAAGTTGGATCATGGCCGCTCCGAGATTTTCTTCGAGCCGATGCAGCTTGGTCGTCCCCGGGATCGGAACAATCCATGGCTTTTGCGCGAGCACCCACGCAAGGGCGATCTGCGCGGGCGTCGCTTTCTTCTGTTGGGCGAACTTGCCGATCACATCAACCAGCGCGTGATTCGCCTTGCGGTTTTCTTCGGAGAAACGTGGAACGATGTTGCGGAAGTCGTTCTTGTCGAACTTCGTATCCTGATTGATGGCGCCCGTGAGGAAGCCTTTGCCCAGAGGGCTGAAGGGAACGAATCCGATGCCGAGTTCCTCGAGCGCGGGCAAGATTTCAGCCTCGGGCTCTCTCCACCACAGCGAGTATTCACTCTGCAGCGCAGTGACGGGCTGAACCGCGTGAGCGCGCCGGATCGTTTTGACTCCAGCTTCTGACAGCCCGAAGTGCTTCACTTTGCCCTGCTGGATGAGTTCTTTGACCGCTCCGGCTACATCTTCAATCGGCACATTGGGGTCGACCCGGTGCTGATAGAAGAGATCGATCACGTCGGTCCGAAGGCGCTTCAGCGAGGCTTCCGCGACTTGCTTGATGTGTTCAGGGCTGCTATCGAGCCCAGACTGCTTGCCCGTATTTGGATCGAGCTTGAATCCAAACTTTGTGGCGATTGCGACTTTGTTACGAAACGGAGCCAGCGCTTCGCCGACGAGTTCTTCGTTGGTAAAAGGACCATACACTTCGGCGGTGTCGAAGAACGTGACTCCACGTTCAACGGCAGCCCGGATGACGGAAATCCCTTGCTGTTTGTCGACTGCCGGGCCGAAGCCAAAGCTCATTCCCATGCAGCCGAGACCGATTTCTGACACTTCCAGATTGCTCGTTCCAAGTTTGCGTTTCTTCATTTCCTCTCCTTAAGAATTCGAAATTAGGGCCGGGTTAAGAGACCTGTGCGCGCTGCAACTCGCGCCAGCGGGCCGGTGGAACGCCTTCCCATGTGCGGAAAGCGCGAACGAAGGAGTTTCCATCCTCATATCCGAGAAGGTACGCAGCTTCGTTCAGCTCGAGAAGGGAATTATTGAGATAGTGCCGGGCAAGTTGATGGCGGGCCTCGTCGAGCACGCGCTGAAAGCTCGATCCTTCGTCTTGCAGTCGCCGCTGCAGTGTGCGAGAACTGACGTGAAGGGCGTCGGCAATGTCGTCAATCGTGGGGCGGCGGCCCGTGAGCTTCTGCTGGATCGCGATGCGCACGCGTTCGGCGAATTGATCGTCGTTGCTTTCCTGCTTGAGCTCTTCTTCGAACTGCGGAGCGAGCATCGCGAGAAGTTCGGCATTGCGCGTGACAAAAGGACGCTGAGCATCGGACGCGCGAAAGATGATTGCGTTCCGCGGACCACCACAGATAACCGGGCATCCGAAGTGGCGCTCGATTGACTTCGTGTGAGCGCGCGGTTGCACGAACTCCACCCGCAGCGGAGAAAGGCGGGTGCCGGTTCCGTGGCGGCCGGTCGAGAGCACCCAGGCAAAGGCGCACTCGATCAGCACCGGAGGCTCGATTTCGTCTGCCAGGAGCCACCGGAATTGGATGCTCCACTCTTCGTCATCCTTCTGCTGGAGGATTTCTTCGGGGCAGGTGAGCTGCTTGTAGCGAGCCATCTGATCGATGGCGGCGCCGAAGTTTTCCGAGGAGAGCGCGGCCAGACCGACGGGGTGAAACCGCTCCGTCCGGTTTTCTGTGCCAAGTTGAAGGCCAATCGCGGGATTCGTGCTGACTTCGCCAATCGCGCGCCACAGTGCGAAGAGTTCCTCGGTCTTGAGGAGAACGCGAGGCTGTCCGGCGAACGATTGCGGAAGTCCGGCGCTGCGCAGGACAGCGGAGGCGCTGACCCCCAGTTCTTCCAATCTCGCGAAATTGCCGCCGGAGAAGCGAAAGTGTTTATTCATCGTTTTACTCAGACTTGAGAGAAGCCATATCGATCGAAAAGCGGTACTTCACATCGGATTTCAGCAGTCGCTCGTAGGCTTCATTGACTTTCTGAATTGGAATTACTTCGACGTCGGCAGTGAGATTGTGCTTTCCGCAAAAATCAAGCATTTCCTGCGTCTCTGCGATGCCGCCGATCGGCGAACCAGAAAGGCTGCGGCGCCCCATGATGAGCCCGAAGGCGGCAACCGGCAGCGGGTTCGACGGCGCGCCAACCAGGGTGAGATTGCCATCCCGAGCCAACAGATTGATGTATGCATTAATATCGTGATCGGCAGAGACGGCGTCTAAGATGAAATTGAAGGTCCCGGCGTGCTTCTGCATCTCATTCGCGTCGCGCGAGAGGACGACTTCGTCCGCGCCGAGGCGGAGCGCGTCTTCTTTTTTGCTCGGCGAGGTCGTGAAGACCACGACGTGGGCTCCGAGAGCGTGGGCAATTTTTACGGCCATGTGGCCAAGTCCGCCGAGACCGACGACTCCAACTTTCTTTCCTTTGCTGACCTTCCAGTGGCGCATCGGCGAATACGTCGTGATCCCGGCGCAAAGCAGTGGAGCGGCGCCGGCTGGATCCAAATTCGACGGCACGCGCAGCACAAAATGCTGATCGACGACGATGCTCTCAGAGTAGCCGCCATAAGTGACGCCTCCAAGATGCTTGTCAGGAAAGTTGTAGGTGTAGGTGGGATTCGCGCAGAACTGTTCCAGTCCGGCGCGGCATTCCGGGCAGGTGCGGTCGGAGTCGACCATGCAGCCGACGGCACCGAGGTCGCCAACTTTGAATTTCTTTACCGCGGAGCCGACTTTGGTGACGCGGCCGACGATCTCGTGCCCGGGAATGCAGGGATAGACCGTGGGGAGGAATTGTCCCCATTCGTTGCGGACCTGATGAAGATCGGAATGGCAGATTCCGCAATAAAGGATGGCAATCTCGACGTCTTGCTCGGTAGGATCGCGTCGGGAAATTGAGGTTCGGGTAAGAGGCGAAGTAGAACTGGCAGCGGAGTATGCTTTCACGTTCGTCATGGGATGTACTTTAGATGTTAACGGGATACCGCGCTATGCAAAACGCGCCATTGTATATGCATCAGGCGCCATCCCTCATAGATAGCGATTTGGTCGCCTCGATCTTGCTCGGGGCCTAAGAGACGCCGAAAAGAACATGCATCAGAATTGCTCCGCCAAGAGAAACGAGCATGGCGGCTGGCATGGCCACGAACCCGATCTTGAAAAAATCCCAGAAGCTGACTTCGAGCTTTTCCTTTCGCAGGGCGATGAGCCAGAGAATGGTCGCCAGAGATCCAGTGATCGACAGGTTCGGTCCTAGGTCAACGCCGATCAGGACGGCCTGGGTAATCGGTCCAGTCGCATGGGCTACATGGACGGTACTGCCCACGATCAGTCCGAGAGGAAGATTGTTAACGAGGTTGTTGGCGGTGCCGACGGCGAATCCGGTGACGAGCTCGCCGGTTGCAGGGGCGAGATGCTGCGCCCAGGCAAGCCAGGCTTCAGTGTGGCGCATTGCGCCAATGCTCTCCATGGCGTCGACCATGATGAAGAGTCCGGCAACCAGAGCTAACGTTTCCCAGCTGATTCCACGGGCGAGCGGCAGAGGATTGGCGCGTTCCTTGAGGCAAACGAAGAGCGTTACAGCAAGTGCCGCGAGACAAGTGGGTAGGCCGAGATCCTTTCCGAGCGAGGAGGCCGCGAGCAGGACCGCGATCATGGCGGAGATTCCGGCAAGAACCAGCTTGCCGTTGGAAGTGAGTGACTTCGATTGGACCGTGTGATCGATCGGGTGGGCGAGCTCTCTGCGGAATATCCAGCGCAGGATCCAGAACGTCATCGCGATCGAGAGAAGGCAGGGAACTCCGAAGGCGAGCAGCCAGCGTCCGAGGGGCGGCATCGCGTTGTGGAACACGACCAGATTTGCGGGATTTGAAATCGGCAAAAGGAAGGACGCGGCGTTGGCGATGAAGGCGCAGGCGAAAAGATAAGGCAGGGGCTGCACCTTCGCTTTACGGATGGCGGCCAGGATAGCCGGGGTCAGCACGACGGCCGTGGCATCGTTGGAAAGGAAGATTGTGACTACCGTTCCTACCGCGTAGACGAGGGCGAACAGCCGCGAGCAGGAACCGTTGGCTTTGTGGACAGCTATGCCCGAGAGCCAGTCGAAGACTCCCTGTTCGCTGGCCAGCTCGGAAATCAGCATCATGCCGATCAGAAATAAAACGACGTCGAGCGATTCTGCCGCGCCGCGCAGGGCAAGCCGCGGCGTGACCAGACGCAGACCGAGGAGAAGCGCGACTCCGCCGCCGATCCAGTATGCTTCGGCGATGCTCCGCGGACGAATCAGCATCAGTGCAATGCTGATGGCGATGATCGCCGGGATCAGGATGTGAGCGAGCTCGGGAGAGATCATCGATCGCGCGCATCCTCCCAGCTTGCTGGCAGAAGGATTAGGACCGGCGACTGGCTCCGTCCGGCTGAAGATAGCGATAAAAGGTTAGGCATGGGCCGATGAACAACGAATCGCCATACTAGCAGGGATTCGCGGGGATGCCCGACCGCCGAAAGGGCCGACCGGTTCTGCAGGGGGACGTTGAGACGTGGCTGCGTGCCTAGGCCACTTGTTCCTCGCGACCTTGCGATTGCCGCATCTGCTCCTTCATTTGCGACTTGTACTGCGGCATCTTCTCTTTCCAGCCTTTCTTGATCAGAAAGACGTTGACGTGGTAAGAGGCTAGAAATCCGATGACCACTCCAATCTGCATCATGAACCAGAAGATTGCCCTATTGGCGTGAAGATGAGGATCGGGAAAGAGCACGAAATAGGAGAGCGCGGCCCATCCGGACATGCCTATCTGAAAGGCGGTGATCGACAACGTATCGGCGCGAACCGCTTCCTTCAGGCCTTTCCGAAAAGGTAGTCCGCGCATGGGCGCGATGGTGAAGTACTGAAACACAACGCCGAAAATCCAGGCGAGCAGGAAGTCGAGCAGAAGGCGAGTGGCAAGTTCGCCTCCGGCCAGGGTTAGGCCCGCGCCGAAGATCCAGCATTCGCCAACGATATCGCCAAGAGTGCAACCCGCACCGCAGTGCATTGCGGCAACCGCGACCTGTTCCGGCGTGGGGCCGCGTCCGGCGCGATCTTTGACCGAATTCATGCGACGTATGTTCGAATAGCGCTCCTCATGGATTTCGGTTCGGATCTCCTGCTGCATTTCCTGCATGCGCCGGCGCGTCATCTTCGAGCCGGATTTGAAATAGCTCCAGAGAGCGATGGGGCCGAGATAGAGCGCAGTCACCGGCCAGACGATGTTCATGACCATCATTTGCTGCGGGCGGCGCAGTTCGTGGATGAGGATGATGAGGACGCATAAGAAGCACAGTGAAAGCGAGGCCCAGGCCATTGCATCGAGCCATCCAGGAAAGGGTGGATTCATCACAGCCTAGGATGTTTGGGCGAGGATTGCGAGTTGGTCAGAGATTGTCGGTTGTTGAACAATGATTGGAGAATGGGTGACCTAATTCGCGAGAGCCTGGGGCGCTTTTCATTCATCCATCGACAATCAAAGATCAACAATCGACTTTACTAGTCCGAGCGGTTCTCGCACCGATTTCGTCAGCATCAGTGATCCACAATCCTGCCTCTAAGCACCGGAGGAGATAGTGTGATTGCGATAGCGGCGGTCAGCAAAGGGCTCTGGACGTGGATGCTGCGACTGGGCGGCCCTGGGCTCATCGTCGTTGGACTCATCGACAACTCGGTGATTCCGATCCCGGGAGGGATGGACGTGTTCCTGGTGGTGTTGACGGCCCGGGACCGCCATCTGTGGCTCTACTATGCGTTCATGGCTGTGCTGGGAGCCGTGATTGGCGGCTACATCACTTATTACTTAGCGGAAAAGGGCGGTAAGGAAGGTCTCGAAAAGAAAATCGGGAAGAATCGCGCCGAGAAGGTTTACAAGAAGTTCGAGAATAAGGGATTCACCACGGTGACCGTCGGCGCGATTATTCCCCCGCCATTTCCCCTGGTTCCCGTGCTCATGGCGGCCGGAATCCTGCAATATTCGCGGAAGAGATTTCTGGCGGCGCTTACGCTGGGCCGGACGGTTCGGTTTCTGGCGGTGGCCTACCTGGGCCGAATCTATGGAACCGCCATTCTGCACTGGTTCGGCCGCTATTACAAACCATTCCTGTATGCCCTGATCGCGGCCGGCGTGGCGGGGGGCGTTGGGACCTTCGTCTACTTCAAGTGGTACCGGCCGAAACATCGGGATGAGCAAGTCGGCGCGTCGCGCTGACGTTTTCATCACGAAGCCACCGGTTTTGCGTTCGCCGCAAATCTCAGTCACTCCGAGTCCCCGTGGTGAGAGACCACATCGCCCTCGCTAAGTTCGTGTCCCGGAGGCACTTTTCCGCATTCACCTTAGTAATTTGCTGCCGAGCCGCACCTCGGGGATGATTACCGATAATGTCAAACTCCAGCAATCAGCGGCGATGGGATCGGTTGCCGGTGGATTTACCGGTCCGCGTGGTCACGTCGAAAGGGTTCTCGACGACCGTCGTGGAAGGCCGCGGCACGGAAATGAGCCAGGGTGGCATGGTGCTCTATGCGGGCATTCTGCTAAATCCCGGAGACTTGCTGGAAATCGAGATCGACACGCCGACGCCATCGCGCATTCCAGCCATTGTGCGCTCGAAGAATGGTTTCTGTTTCGGCCTGGAATTCATCACTCCGCTGCCCGCCTGAAATTTCTCCGCTCCTCAGATTCTGACCGATGGCATTCCCGCCGGATTTCGTCTAGCATTTCAAGGCGCGTCCGGGGAAACTCCTATGTACTTTGAGCAATTCTATCTGGGCTGTCTGGCTCACGCTTCGTACATGCTTGCTTCAGAAGGGGAAGCCGTTGTCGTCGATCCGCAGCGGGATGTGGAACTTTACTTGAGAGCGGCTGCGGAGCAGGAAATCGTCATCCGGCACATTGTTGAGAGCCATCTTCATGCCGACTTCGTTTCGGGGCACAAGGAGCTGGCTTCGCGCACCGGGGCGAAGATTTATATGGGAGCGCAAGCTGGAGCGAGATTCGCGCACATTCCGGTCAGCGACGGATTCGAGCTGAAATTCGGCAAGGCGTCGATTCGCGTGCTGGAAACGCCCGGACACACTCCAGAGAGCATCTGCCTGGTCGTCACGGATTCGGACAAATCTGACAAGCCGTGGGCGGTGCTGACCGGAGATACTCTCTTCATTGGTGATGTGGGGCGTCCCGACCTTTCGCCGAGACATACTCCGGCGGAGCTTGCAGGCTTGCTTTACGACAGCCTGCATTCCAAACTGCTGGCGCTGTCTGACAGCGTGCTGGTGTATCCGGCGCACGGGGCTGGATCGCTTTGCGGCAAGAACATGCGGGCAGAGCGATCTTCAACCATCGGGACGGAGCGCCTGACGAATTACGCGCTACAGATCAAGAGCAGGGAAGAGTTCATCGCGCAGCTGACGACCAACCTGCCAGCGCGGCCTGAATACTTTTCGAAAGATGCCGAGATCAATCGCACGGGTGCGGCGGCACTGTCGGACTTACCGGAGCTGAAATCGGTTTCTGCGCCCGAGTTGGCGGCGATGCTGCGCGAAAGCGAGATCGCCTTGGATGTGCGTCCTGGAGACGAATTCGCAGCGGGGCATGTGCCCGGATCGGTGAATATCGCGCTGTCCGGACAGTTCGCATCGTGGGCAGGAACCGTGCTCGGATTAGCGGCACATCCGGTGCTCATCGCCGATTCTGAGCAGCAGGTTGAAGAGGCGCGCCTCCGCCTGGCGAGAGTGGGAATTGAGGCTTTGGGTGGATATCTGGCCGGCGGAGTTGATGCCTGGAGACAAGCTGGACTGCCGCTGGCGACGGTCGCTCAGATGACGGTTGAGGAATTACGCGACAGTCTGCAAGCGCATTCACTGCGTGTACTGGATGTGCGCCGCGAACCGGAGTGGGACGCGGGACACATTGACGGTGCAGACTGGTGGCCGCTGGATAATTTCAAGGTCTCCGCCCCGGAAATTGATCACGACGCGCCGCTGGCGGTGCACTGCAAGGGCGGTTATCGCAGCATGATTGCCAGCAGTTTGCTCCAGAGGGCGGGATTCAAGGAAGTCATCAACGTTGTTGGCGGATTCGACGCGTGGCAGGCGGCAAAGCTTCCATCGGTGAGTTCAAAGCCGGTCATGGCCTGAGTTGATAGCGGAGTCCGCAATCCTTCCATCGCTTTCCTCTTGGGTGTCTCGGTGTCTCCGTAGTGAGAAACCCCGCTCTAGAAGCGGTCGTCAGTATTGATGCCGAAGCCCAGGATCGCTGTTACCTGCACCGGCGTGTCTCCACGCTTGGCCGGCTGGAATTTCCAGCTGCGCAGGGCGGCGACGACCTTCGCGGTCATCACCGCGGAACCAGGTTCGAGCACGCGGACGTTGTCGAGATTGCCTGCGGTGTCGAGAGTGCAGGTGACCACCATCCGGCCGCGCGGAGTTCCTGAAAGGAGATCGACACGAATCGGCGACGGAGCCGTGAGAGCGGAGCCGAACTGGTGGGACGTAGCACTCTCGTCCGCGAATTCCATTACAACCGTGCCCAGCGAGGTGTCGAGATAGGTCGTGTACTGCACGCCGCGCAGCAGTTTTTTGTACGGCTCGAACGCGCCTCCGGAACTTGCGGTGGCGACGATGGTTACATCCAACGCGCTGCGCTGCTTGACATTTGTGCGGTTGGGAGTAGCAGGATCATTGGTGGCCGGGTCATCCCCGAATGAGGGGAGTGTGACGACGCTGCTGCCCCCGCTGATCTCGACTCCGCGAACGGGCGGATTGCCGGAAGTCATGCTGCCCGCGCCGCCGGAGCCGGGATTCGGGGAGATTCCTCCATGGGCGGCCGGATCGGAGCCTCTTCCCGCCCCGGAATTTGCCGCGCCCGTTCCCGAACCACTCAACGCGCTGCCCGGTCCGTCGCCGTGGCCAATTCCGGTGCCTCCTCCTGAACCGCCGATACCGGATTTATCGGCTCCCGAGGGCGACATCGCAAGCGAGCCCGTGCTTGACGTGACGGGAACCCCGACTTTCGCTCCCGGCTGAGCGGAAATGACCGCTCCCGCGTTGGCGCCGCTACCGCCATTTTTGGGTGAAGCGAGGTTTGCGCCAATATCATTCGGAGCGCCAAGACCGGCGCCGCGGCGCCCTAGGCCGGATCCAGAAGTGCCGTTGCCGCCACCAACTGACGGCGGCGGAGGCACAACATTATTCGCTAGAAGAGTTCCGCCGGGAGCGCCCGCCCCCCCACCGACTTTGCCCGTTCCACCGCCCGCGCCCGCAAGCTGCGGAGGAGGTGGAACCACGCTTTGACTCCCGAGATACGGAGCAGCGCCGCGAGCGCGCGTGCCCGTTCCGCCGGTGGTTCCGATCGATGGAGGCGGTGCGACCACGTCGGTGCTCAAGGATGCGCCTTTTCCGTTGCGATAGCCGCTGGGGCTCGCGCCGGCTGAATTTGCCCCAACCGAAGGCGGAGGAGGAACGACGTTGCTGGATAGCGATGCGCCCGGGGCCGTGTTATTTGTGCGCGAGGAAATCGACGGCGGAGGGGGCACGACTTCGCTTGCTCCAAAGATTCTGCCGATGATGCTGCTCATGAAGGATCCGCCGGTTTGCGATGGCGGTGGAGGAACGACCGATCGGCTGGGATCGGCAACGCCGGGAGACACGCGGTGCGTGTCAGAAGCGATGTCAGCCGAGGGCGGCGGCGCGACGACCTGTGGTGCGGGCATATTCAACCGCGCAGTGCGGGAAGTCGCACGTTCCGGCGCCGACACCGGCGGCGGGACGATATTCTCGTTTGTTACCTGAACTGGCGTGTGAGACATCTGCCGGTTGGCAATGCTCGGGGCCGGAGGGATGACGTTCGTGGCCAGCGCCATTCCAGATCGTGAACGGTCTGCGGTTACAGTCGGTGCCGGGGCCACGACCGAAGCATTCAATGACGGAAGCGTCATCGTGCGGTCGCGCGAAACGCGCGGAGCCGGAGGAATGACTGCGGGCGTCATCGACGGGGCCACCAGCTTATGACTATCGGGGACGCTGGGCGCCGGCGGAATCAAGGTCGCGTTGAACGTTGGGGCGATGAGACCACGATCGCGGGGTATCGTCGGCGTGGGGGCAATCACAGCATCCATCTGAACGCCGTTGCGCGTGTAATCGCGAATTACATTGGGAGCGGGTGCAACGATCGTAGTGGCCAGGTTCGGACCGGCGCGCGACGAGCGCAATCCTTCCGCGGGAGGCGGCCCGGCATTGGGTCTGACGGCGAGCAAGTTGGCGACAGCGTCTGTTGAGGATGGGAGCTTCAGGTTCGGCGCGTCGACGACCTGGGGCACAAGCGATCCTCCGCGCGCGATCTTGATGGTCTGTGTGCGGTGATGCGTTTCATCGCCGCCAGCCCGTCCTGCGGTTCCAGCTTCTGCCCCTCCAAGATCCTCGACACGGGGAAGTTCGTCGCCCGTGTAATAGATGACGTCATGCTGCGCTACCCGTGGCGCGACGTAGGGCCGCAACTGCGCAATTTTTGCCGGGATAAGAATCGCCGCGAAGATCAGGAATGCCTCCAGGAAATAGGAGGGAAGCATGATCCTGAGGGGAATCAATCCGAAAGGAGCTTCGCCGGCAAGGCGTGCTTGCGATCGCGAGAGCGCCGGTCCGATTGAGCCGAGAAATTCCTGCCACCGCGATGACCACTCGACGAGCAGCCTCGGCTCAGCGTGCGTATCCCGGACTTCCACGGGCTCAACGAGTTGGAGCGTTCCACTCATGCGGATGGTCGAGCTTGACCCCTGGGGACAGTGATTTCGATTCTATCGCCTACAGCAGTACGAGTTTCAGCCGCACTCTTGCACGGCAGTTCCAAAACCGAAGCCGCCTGACCGCGGATCGGAGCAAAGCGCCAAGGCTTCAACTCCGGTTGAATATGAATCACGTTCATGCCGTGATCGAGGTAGATCACATCGATCGGGAACCCCATACCCAGAGTATGAACGCCATGGCAGGGGGTGATCCAGAGCCCGCACCCATTACGGAAGTCATCAACCTTGAGGCCAAGGAGTCCGCGCAGGCGCGTCCAATGGGTATCGGCGATGGCCAGGTCCGTGGCCAGATAGGCCTGCCGGGTCTGGTTGAATGCCTGTCCTTGTGCAGGAAAAACTGCCATCGAGCCCTATCCCAGTTCTGACGCCAGTTAGGTCCGTTTCCTAGTGACCGCTGACTGGTCCCAGTTGACGGATCAATTGAATCACGGCCGGACCAATCGTCACGAAAATGATCGACGGCAGAACAAAGATTACCAGCGGGGGAACCATCTTAATCGTGGTTTTTGCAGCTTGTTCTTCGGCGCGCTGCCGGCGTTCCGTGCGGAGGGAATCAGAGTGCACGCGCAGAGCCTGAGCTACGCTGGTACCGAAGCGGTCGGTCTGAATCAGTGTACCAACAAGGGAGCGGATGTCGTCAACACCGGTTCTTTCCACTAGATTGCGTAGGGCTTCGGCGCGAGGCTTGCCGGCGCGCATCTCGAGATTGACCAGATGGAACTCGTCACTAAGGTCGGGATGGGCATGGTGCAAGTCCTGGCCGACGCGCATCAGCGCCTGATCCAAAGCCAGTCCGGCCTCGACGCAGATGACCGTCAGGTCGAGAGCATCCGGGAGGCCAAGGCGGATCCGATTCTGGCGATCTTTAATCATGCGCTTCAGGATAAAACGTGGAAGCAGGAAGCCGAGAGCGGGAATACCGATCAGAAGGGGAACATTGTCGAAGCTCAGAAAAGCCGCGACCCCGATGAAACCAATAGCGGCCATGAGGACTCGGGCGCCGAAGTAGTAGTTGACGTCGCCTGCATCGCGGAATCCAGCTTGAATGAGCAGCTTGCGAGTGACTGAAACATCGGCCGGAGAAAGCGGGATGGCCTTGCTGAGCGGGTCGAGAGCCTGTTCGATGCGCTCGCGAATCGCAGGCTTATTCTCGGCGGGCTGGGCCTGTTGTCCGCCAAGAGCACGCAGCCGCGCCCCGAGCACGGAGCTGGGCGTCACGACGGCTGCACCGAATGCGAACACCGCCATCACGACGGTGATGAATATCACGATAATCAACAGCAAGGGCATAACTACACCTGAATCCGGATGATTTTCCGGATCACGAAATATCCAACCGTTTGCAAAGTAATTCCGGCCACCAGAAGCGTGTGGCCGATGGGATCCGCAAAAAGCGGGCGGATGAAGCCCGGATTCAACAGCAACATAGACACGACGATGATCGGCGGCATTCCCATCAGCAGACCCATAGTGAGCCGCCCCTGCGCCGTATAGACGCGAACCTGACGCTGAATCTTGAAGCGTTCGCGAATGACATACGAGAGGTTATCGAGAATTTCCGCGAGGTTGCCGCCGGTTTCGCGCTGCAACATCACGGCGGTGACGAAGAATTTCACGTCGACGAGCGGAACACGATCCGTAAGATTCATCAGCGCATCGCGGACGGGCATGCCGAACTTCTGCTCTTCATACAGCTGGCGAAATTCTCCCGCAATCGGTTCGGCGATCTCGCTGGTGATCATTTCCAGAGCAGTCGTGAAGGCGTGCCCGGCGCGGACGGCGCGGGCAAGCGTGTCGATGGCTTCGGGAAAGAGCTCTTCGAACTTGTCGAATCTTTTCCTGCGCCGGACCGAAACGTAGAAATAGGGGAGGATGAATCCGATGAGCAGCGCGAACCAGGCGACCTCAACTCTTTTGCTGAAGAAATAGCCGACGATGCAGGCGCCTACTCCCGCGAGCGCGGAAAGACCCAGAAAGTTGCCGGCGCGCTGCTCCATGCCCGCCTGCGACAACATCTTCTGCAAGTCGGAGACGCGGGCAGAACGGCGAAGCAGGGTATCGATGACTGGGATCTCGCTGAGTTGCTCGTCGCGGAGCAGGGCGAGTTCTTCTTCGGCGACAAGTTCCGGTGCCTTGCGCTCGTTGGCGAGGCGTTCCTTGATCAGGCGAGCGCGGGCGTTGCGCTGGTCGATCAAGGAAAACGCGCCAAACGCAATCACTGCGACTACCGCAAAGACGACCAGCGCAATCAGAGCTGCAGACATATAGGACCCTAAACCTCAGCTTTCGATTCAAACAGCGCAGGACGCAGCCGGGCTCCGGCAGTCGCCAGACGATCGGCGAACTTCGGCCGAACTCCCGTAGCCCGGAACGCGCCGCGCACTTTGCCGTTCTCGTCAATTCCACTGCGGTCGAAGACAAAAATATCCTGCATCGCAATGGCATCGTCGTGCATGCCGGTGATTTCAGAGATATGAATTACTTTGCGCGTGCCGTCAGATAAACGCGCGATCTGGATCACCGCATGAACCGCGGAAGAAATCTGGTGGCGCACGGCCCGCTCGGGAATATTGAGATTCGCCATCGAGACCATGTTTTCGATACGAGCCATGGCGTCACGGGGAGAGTTTGCGTGAACGGTGGTCAGCGATCCTTCGTGGCCGGTGTTCATAGCCTGCAACATGTCAAAGGCTTCTTCGCCGCGCACCTCGCCAACCACGATGCGGTCGGGACGCATACGCAAGCTGTTGATTACGAGCTGCCGCTGCCGGATGGCGCCCTTGCCTTCGATGTTCGGCGGACGCGTTTCCAGCCGGACAATGTTTTCCTGTTTCAACTGCAATTCAGCCGCGTCTTCGATGGTGACAACGCGCTCGACATTGGGGATGTATCCGGAAAGTACGTTGAGGATCGTGGTTTTGCCGGCGCCGGTCCCACCCGAGACCAGAATATTCAGGCGGCCTTTCACCATGGCCGAGAGCAGTTCGAGCATCGATTCGGTCAGGGTCTGATTTTCAATCATCTGGCGCGCGGTGACGGGCTCGCGTCCAAAGCGGCGGATCGAGAGGCATGGACCATCGAGCGCGAGCGGCGGAATAATGGCGTTCACGCGGGATCCGTCGGCGAGTCGAGCGTCCACCATCGGCGAGGATTCGTCGACGCGGCGTCCGACGCGCGAGACGATACGCTCGATGATCTGCATTAAGTGCGTGTTGTCTTTGAAGGCAAGTGTGGTGAGCTCAAGCTTGCCGGCTTTCTCGATGTAGACGCGATCGTAGCGGTTCACCAGGATGTCGGAGACGTTGGGATCTTTGAGCAGCTGTTCCAGCGGGCCAAGTCCGAAGATTTCGTCGAGAATTTCGCGTGAAAGGCGCTCGCGCTCCGCGAAGCTAAGAGGAACGACTTCGCCGTTTACCGCGCTGCGGATCACGACCAGTACTTCGTCGCGGGCCGAGTCGCCGGAGGTTTTGCCGAGTTTTTCGAGATCGAGCCGGTCCAGAATCTTGCGGTGCAGGTCCGCCTTTACCTGTTGGTAGTCGGTGCGCTCGAACGATTGAAGATTTGCCATAACCCCTTACATCCTAAACCGACTTGAATAGCGACCAGGCGGCGCGTTTTACTTCGGCATCGTTGCGCGTCAGTTCCTGCGCCAATCCCGCAAAGCAGCGGGCAATTTCGGAATTGCGTTGATCCATCACCGGCGTTCCGCGATCGATGGCATTTGACACCGCGAAATATTGATTGGGAACATGCCATATCAGCTTGGCGCCCACGGCGGCCTCGGCGTCGGCTTCGCTGAATCCGGGAACCTTGCGGTAACGATTCAGAACCAGGCGGACGCGCTCCCGGCTTCCCGTCTCTCCCAGGTACTGTTGCACGCGGGCCGCGCTCCACAGCGATGCCACATCGCTGCAGGCGACCAGCAGAACCATTTCCGACAGGCTGGCGATCAAACGGCTGGCCGCGTCAAAGCGCGAAGAGGCATCGACTACTACGTAGCGATAGTGCGTGACCAGCATGTCGAACAATCGAACGAATTCGGCGGTCGATGGATCGACGGCTGCGGGCACGTTCGTGCCGGCGAGCAGTTGCAATCCGCCACTGTGGCGCGTCATGAAACTTTCGAGCAGGGAAGCGTCCATGCGATGAAGGTTGCGGGTGGCATCGGCCACAGTGAAGACCGGCTTCAGATTCATGTGCAGGGCAGCATGGCCAAGGGGGGCGAGATCCACCAGAGCGGTTTGTCCGTACGCGGATTGCAATGCCAGAGCGAGATTCACCGCAACGGTCGTAGCGCCGTTTCCGCCTTTGGCGTTGATGACGGAAAAAACCTTGCCGCGCAATCCTTCCTGACGTCCGCGGCGTTGCGCGCTCGTGAGGCGTACGAAGGCCTCGAGAAGATCCGTGGTGTTCGTCGGACGTTCGATGAACTCGCGAGCTCCGGCGCGCATGGCGTTGACGATCACCTGCGGGTGATTGAGAGTCCCAATGGCGAAGATCGCGGTGTCAGGCAGTTCCTGATGAAGCAATTCAATCGCGCGGAGGGCGATTGGAGCGTTGTCCGATGGAATATCGACGAGAGTTACATCTGGAGTTGCCGCGCGCACGCGACGCGTAATCGGGTCGGATGCCGCCACTGGAAAATTCGCGCAGGTATGGACGGTGCGGGCCACGTTGGTGCCATCGACGAGCACCTGAAGCAGCGCGCGCTGTTCATTGTCAGTAGCAACGATAACGACTGAAAGCTCCGGCATAACACCCTGCGGCTTTTACTTTCTTCTTGCACTTTCCTGGCGGCTTCATGCGGAGAAACCGCGCCTATTTGCTCTTATCAAACTTGCCAGTGTTCATGTAGGGCTGGACAGGTTTAGGCCCGGCCGGTTGTTCGGTCGTTGGCGACACGCGGTGCACGGTGCATAACACCATCAACTCCGAATTGCTCTTCTGAACGCTCTTGCTGCGGAAAAAAGTTCCCAGGATTGGGATGTCGCCCAGCCCGGGGATCTTGTTGTAGATGTCGGTGACGCGGTTATCCATCAGGCCGGCAATGACGAAACTCTGGCCATCCTGCAATTCGAATTCAGTTTCCGCTTTGCGCGTGCTCAGGGCGGGAACGGTAAATCCGGAGATCGTCAAGGCATTGGCAAAATCCAGCGTGCTCACTTCGGGCGCAACTTTCAGATGGATATTCCCGTTCGGCATGATTTCGGGCGTGAATTGAAGACGAACTCCAAACTCCTTGAATGAGATGGTGACCGCGGTAAACCCCGCGCCGGGCTGAACAATCGGGAAAGGGAACTGCCCACCGGCGAGGAAGCTGGCTTGTTTGCCGTTCAGGGCGATGAGGTTCGGTTCGGCCAAAATCTGCAGCAGGTTTTTTGTTTCCAGAGCTTCGATGATTGCGCCGAAATTGATGTCCGGACGGAAGACGAACAGGTTCAGGACGTTGTTGATAGTCTGGCTTTCAGACGTGGTCTGGCCATTGAGAGTAGTCAGGTTCTGCTGGCCGAAGCCGCCATACTGGCCGGTCGTAATAGTGCCGATCGTATTGGTCGCGCCCGTCGAGAGGAAGTTGACACCCATCTGCGTGAGCACGGTGCGGTCGACCTCGGCAAATTTCACCTGCAAAAGGATTTCCTGGGCGCCGACTGGGCCAAAAGTCAGCACGTTGACGACTTTCGGCGAATACGCTCCCGCGAGTTCTCCGGCACGCTTGGCAACATCCTCATTGGAAACGTGCCCCGAAAGCACAATAGCTGCGCGCGAAGGCGTCACGGTAATCTGCTCGTCGGGAAACACGCGGTGTTCTTCTTCCGCGCAGGCGCTCACGTCGACATCGACGCGAAGGTCGAAACTGCGCGAGCGTTCCAACTCATCCCAGATCAGGAGTGAAACTTCGCCGGGAGCCTTGCCATGAACCAAAATCTGCGTTGGCGTCACAACCTGGGCAAAGGCGATCGAGGGGTCGGTGATCGAAATGCGCTTCAGGCGTTCAGTGGTGTTGATCAGGAGCGATTTGCCAACCATAACCCGCAGCGGCGCCGATCCTTGCGTTTGCTGTGGCTGGCTGGGAAGGGTCGTGGTCTGAGTTTGTGTCGGAACCGGAGCCTGAGATTGGGGCGCGGTTTCCGCCTGTTGCATACTTTCGGCGGATGCAGACAAAACCAATGCCGCCGCAAGCACGAGAGCCCCGAACAACGAAGTGCGCAATTTCATTTTCAGATGAGTCTCCGTGGAAGGAAACTTGATGATGAGACGACAGGCAGATTGCGAACGACGCCCTTTGGGAATCACTTGGACTCACACCCCTGATCGCCGCAATTCACAACCTGTTCTTTCCGGTCGCCCTGATAGACCTCGACACTGACTCCGGTGGACGCCGGAGGCGGTGGTGCAACCTTGGCAGTCATGACATGATGAACAGCCGCATGCACCGGAACCGGCGCTGCGCTCGCGCCGTAAAGACCTCTGGCGCTCGAGGATTGAACGCTATCCTGCTTGGTATCGAGTGGATTGCGCAGCGCAAGCTGAATGTGTCCCTCGGAACTGGCAAGCGTCAGGCGCTGGGCGTCCTCAGGCGAGACCAGCAGCGTGATCACGGCGGTGTTCTGCGCTTCGCCGCTCGAGGTTCTTTCCAGAGTGTGGCCCGAGGCGAGAACTGCGACATTTTGCAGAACCGTGGTGGTTTGCTCGTCGCCAGAGGCGCCGGGAGTTCCGGTAAGAAGGACGTCGACGCGCGTTCCGGGTGTAACGAATCCTGCGACCGACACAACTTCATTCACGCGGACGGAGACGGCGCGCATCCCCGGAGGGATCAAGGATGGGAGTCCGGCGCCGGCGTTCTCGGCAGCCAAGCGGTTGGGCAGAATGAATTCGCCCTTGGAGATGGGAATGATCACGCCATGGCCCAAGACCTCGGATCGTTTTCGTGGAGCGCCCGGCGGAAGGTCCGTGGCCGGAATGTGGATGACCTTGATATCTTTCTCTTCGACTCGCGCTCCCACCTGCAGGTCGTTGGCGGCTACCATGACCTCAACGCCCGGCTCGCCTCCCCCGCTACCTTTCTGCAGGGTCTTGTAGACGTACATACTGGTCAGCAAACCCAAGGCAACGGCAACAACGCCGATCATCAACAAACGTGTGCGATTCATACAAATCCTTCGACGAGCTTATCTTCCTGACGTTCGCGCAAACTGACTGTTACTGGATTGAACTGGCGACGTTTGAGAAGACATTATTCGCGTTAGAGCCGATCAGGCGAATGGTCCCGACCACGATCACCAGAATGACGGCGAGCATTACGGCATATTCCGCGATGTCCTGCCCCTCTTCTTCACACCAAAGCCCACGCATGCGTTCTAGGAACATTGTGTTTTTCTCCTGCCGCGCTTTTGAGATCAATTAAAGAAATGGTTCCGCGCGAGCCTAGCTGGGAACACTGAGTGCGGCTCGCCGCCACTCGACTTACGTGTAATCATACCCGCATCTTGAAGGAATGTGACAAATTCTTGCAGTTCGGCAACACCCCTCGGTAATCAAGGAGATACGCGCCGTCCAAGGCCCACAAGTGTACCAAAAGCGACTTCGGCTGGCAGGTACAACCAGTCCCTTTTTTGTTCCGGCCCGGGCTGGCGGGCGTGTTCCTTGCTTGCCGATAGAAAGGTGCGTCGGAGGGCGATAGAATCACATTCGATCCAAACAATTGAACATCTCCAGGCTCAGGTCGGGTTCGTCGCGATCCTATAAAGCCATGGGTCTGCTGTTTATAGTTGCCGTTGTCGCAACCCATGGATTTTTCCTTTGGCATGTCCGGGGGCGCATCGCACGAGGCGATCCGGATTTCACCGTTTTCTACACGGCGGCCCGGATTCTGCGCCAGGGCCGCGGGGCGCAGCTTTATGATCCGAGCGTTCAGCACATGGTCCAGCGCGAGTTCACATCGAATGCGCTGATCCGGCGCGGGCCGCTCCCGTTCATCCATCCGCCTTTCGAGGCCGTGGCTTTCGTTCCCCTGACCCTTCTCTCGTATCCAGTCGCATTTGTCGTGTGGGATCTGGCGAATTTGGGCATGCTGATCGGTGTTGTTTTGATCTTAAGAAGTTCTCTCGAGCGCTTGCGGCAGATTCCCCTGTCCCTCCTGCTTCTGGCAGTCCTTGCATTTTTCCCCGTCTTCGCGACCTTTCATCAGGGGCAGGATTCGATCTTGCTCCTATTGCTGCTGGCCTTAGCCTTCCGCGCCATCGATCGAAGATCGGATTTCGCGGCGGGCTGCTGGCTTGGGTTTGGGATGTTCAAGTATCACTTGATCCTGGCTTTGGTCTTGCTCCTGATCGTATGGAAGGGCCGGAAACTGGCGCTGGGATTCATCGCAATAGTGGGCTTCCTGTTCACGATCTCGGCGGCGCTCGTGGGATGGCACGGGCTATTGCAATACCCTGGCTACGCGTGGCGAATCGTCTCAGTGCCGGGATTTGGAGGCATCCCACTTCGCCAGCTTCCAAACCTGCTCGGGCTTCTGGGCGGGTGGCCTTGGCTGGGCGCAGCAACATGGATAAAAGCTGTGGCCCTCGGCGGAGCAATCGCACTTCTGATCACAGTGGCATGGCTCGGGAAGTTTGCCGACGACCGGCGCTTGTTCGGGCTTTGCTTTTCGTGCGCGGTGGTTGCATCCGTTCTGGCCGGATACAGTACGAATACCTACGATCTATCTCTATTAGTTGTGCCGCTTGCCCTGGTCGCGGAGTACGTTGCCGAGCAGACGTCCAGAGCGAGTCTGTTCGTGCCAGTCATTCCCTTGCTAATCAGCCCGCTCTGGTTTTTTCTGTGGTTGCGATGGGAGAGAATCAACGTGATGGCGTTCTTCCTGGTGTGGTGGCTGTTTGCGATACGCAGCGAAATCCTTAGGACGAGGACCAGCAAAGAAACGACCGCGGTGCCGGCTATCTAAGAAATGTCGAAACGACCCTATCTCTTACTTGGAGCGTTCCTCGCCGCGTTGGCGATGTGGCTTTGGGTCCAGCGGATTGCGATTCCGCGTCAGCAGACAGAGTCGGCCGTGCAAGGAATTCCCCGGGGGAATCTATCCGATCTGTATCCGCGATGGCTCGGAGCTCGGGAATTATTTTTCCATGGGCGCGATCCATACGGCGCCGAGATCACGCGCGAGATTCAGCGGGGATACTACGGCCGCGCGCTCGATGCTTCGCGCCCGAATGATCCCAGGGATCAGCAGGCCTTCGCGTATCCGCTCTATGTCGTGTTCGTGCTGGCTCCGACGGTCGGGTTGCCATTTGCCCTGGTGCAGCGGATCTTCCTGTGCTTTCTTGTCGCATTCACCGCGGCTTCGGTGCTGTTGTGGCTGCATGCCCTGAAATGGCAGCTTACCCTCGAATCGAAATTGATCTGGATGGTCCTTGTACTGGGATCATTTCCCGCGATTCAAGGATTCAAATTGCAACAGTTGACGCTCCTGGTTGCCGGACTACTCGCATTATCGCTGGCAGCCCTCACACGCGGGCGCTTTGTATGGGCCGGCGTCGCCATTGCGGTTGCGAGCATCAAACCGCAGCTGGTCTTTCTCCTGGTGTTGTGGCTTTGCCTATGGGTTTCGGGGAACTGGCGCCAGCGCAAGCGACTCTTTTGGAGTATGACCCTCTCGGCATCGGCCCTGGTCGTCGGAGCCGAAATCTTGCTTCCCGGCTGGATTAGGGAATTCCGCGCTGCCTCCGCTGCGTATTACAACTACACAGGCGGAGGGCGTTCCGTGCTGGACGTTCTGCTTTCGCCTATGGTCGGCCGCGTCGTCTCTGCGTTGCTGGTGATCGCGCTTTTGATCGCGCTCTGGCACTGGCGGCGTGCTGCGGAGAATTCCGTGGAGTTTCAGTATTCTCTCGTGTTGGTTCTGGCGACAACGCTTGCGGTAATCCCGATGTTCGCGCCCTACAACCAACTCCTGCTGATTCCCGTCCTGATGTTCATGGCGCGCGCCGCTCGCGACCTGTGGACGAAGTCTCGAATCTCGCGAGTCCTGACCGCGATAACAGTTCTGAGTGTGTTTTGGCCGTGGATCGCTGCGGCCGGACTGGTGGTTGCGAATTTCCTCTTGCCGCGAAAGACGATCCTGAATGCGTGGGCGCCGCCGATTTATACCAGCAATTACATTCCGGTTACCGTACTGGCGCTCGTTTGGGCAAGCCGGAACGTCTTGCTGGGGCAAAAAGAGCTCGCCGGGAAGGCCACTCCGCCCACCTTGCGGCAGGGCGCGAAAGCAGAGTAGTCTGGGTTCGACAGGCGAGACCACGTGGCATTTTCTCCCAGCCAACAGTTCCGCCGAATAACCATTCATGGCTCTGAACACCATCAGTCATCCCAGCCATCACGGCTCAGGTTCGGGAATTTTCCCCGCACTCGTGTTTGTTCAGGGTAGCGAACAAAAGAATATTGTTCTCAATCGCACGCCGTTTACGGTAGGCCGCAAGGTTGATAAGGATCTGGTGATCGCCGACCCGCGCGTCTCGCGCGATCATGCGCAGATCATGCAGGAGGGCCTGGACTTTTTCCTGGTCGACCTGGGCAGCAAACACGGCACGTTTGTGAACGGCGAGCGCGTCCAGAAGCAGAAGTTGGAGCGCGGAGACCGGCTGGAATTTGGAGCGCGCGATTCGGCCTATGTGCTGTTCAATCCCGCGCACGCGACTTCCAATACAGCCCGCGAGTTCCTCAGCCAGATTTCCGTCATCGGCATCAAGCCGGAGACAACTGAGTTGGAAACGCTGCGGCTCTTTCTGGAGGCAGCGCGCAAGCTGAATACGGCGGGCGTTCTCGATGAAATCCTTGTGACGATGCTCGACGTCACCCTCCAGCTGACGCGGGCCGAACGCGCATTCGTCTTTTTGAAAGACGAGGAAGGCAACCTGCGGCTCGCGGCGGGCCGCAACGCCAAGAAAGAACCGCTCCTCGACGACAAGACCATTTCGCATTCGATTCTCGAAGAATCGATGCGGTCGAATTCGGAATTCCTGCTGACCGATACAAGTCAGTCGATCGACATGGCGGGGCGCCAGAGCATTGTCGCGTACGATCTGCGGACCGTGGTCTGCATTCCTTTGCGCAAGCTGCAGGTTCAGGCGACGCGCGACGCGCAGACGCCGGTTCCCTCGTCCGCTTCGGCGCAGGCGATGGGAGTTCTTTACGTGGATTCGCGATTTGCCTCGCGCGACATCACCGGGGTCGGTCATGACATTTTGCACGCGATCGCGACAGAAGCCGCGTCGCTGATCGAAAACGCGCGCCTGGTGCAGGCGGAAGAAGAAGCGCGCCGCTATCAGCAGGAACTCAGCATCGCGGCGAGCATTCAGCAGCGCCTGATGCAGGTGAAGATTCCCGAAGTGCCGTTTGCGCGACTGCGCGGAAAGAATCTGCCCTGTAAAGAAATCGGAGGCGATTTCTTCGACGCGCTGAATACGAAAGAAGGACTTGCAGTCGTTCTCGCCGATGTGAGCGGCAAGGGAGTTTCGGCGGCACTGCTGGCCTCAACCCTGCAGGGGATGATCTATTCACACCTTCTTTCGGGCATGCCGCTCCTCGACGTCATTGCCGCGGTCAACCGATTTTTCACCGACAAGCTGGTCGGGGAGAAATATGCGACGGTTTTGCTGGCCCGACTCCGCCGCGACGGCGAACTGGAATACGTGAACTGCGGGCACGTGCCTCCCTTGCTGGTATGCGGCGGGGAAGTGATCCGGCCGCCCCATGGCAACGTCCCGGTTGGATTGCTCGCCGATGCGACGTTCGAAAGCGCGACGTGCCAGATGAAATCCGGCGATCGCTTTATCCTCGTCACCGATGGTGTGACGGAAGCCGAGAATCCTGGCGGAGATTTCTTTGAAGATTTCCGTTTGGAAGCGGCAGCTATAAAGTCCCCTACCCTGGAAGGAATCTTTTCTGCCGTGACTGAGTTCTGCGCCGGGAATCCCTTAAGCGACGACTGCACGGTCGTCGAGTTGTGCTATTCGAATCCGGAAAACTAATGCCGGGCGTTAGACTTTCTCAATGACAACCCGATAGTCGGTGCCTTCCCAACGATTTTCATTCGGCCAGAAGAATGTGAAGACGGCTTCTCCGCCCGATGGCAGGGAAGCTGTGGGCAGGTCCAGGATGTGAATTCCAAGTCCCGTATCGCGGGTGTCGGTGTCATGCGCGATCTTCCAGCCGTCGATGCTCCAATGTACGCGAGCCGGTGAGAGCATGACGATGCGCAAGGTCTTATTGCAGGGAATCGAACGGGGCTTATTGTTAAATCTCCACCCGAAAATCTTCCGGACAGGCTTGTCCTCTAAGTAACGCTTTGCGGTTTGCGGAGGTTGGTCAAAGATGCGTCCGTCGCGAATGGAGCGGCGCAGCTTGATGTATTCCGAGTGAGCCCAGACCAGCGGGCACGCGGAACCTGTCGGTTTGCCCCGGAACAACTCCAGCGCCGGAATGTCGGATGCATCCCAGACTTGCTCGGGCAACAGGCGGGTATGGCCGGACGTTGAATTCTCCATTACGGTGAGCAACGCTTCGGCTTCATCGACGTGTCCGCCGGCAATCGCGTAGTGGGCGCGCTCTCCTGCCAACAGCGGCCAGGGGCGGCCAATTCCAGTTCCGTCAAAGGCGGAGCCGTCCCGATGCTCGCCGTAACCGTCGCCGTTGTAGCGATACCAGCAGGGTCCTTGCGGAAGCTCGACCGCAAGCAATGCGTCGATAGCGCGAAGGGTGTTGAGAATCCGTGGATCGTCGGGCGCGCGCAGGCCGAAGCGAACCAGCGCGAGCGCATCAGGGCTGATAATGTGGTAGGCGCGCTCGCCATCCTGCCCTGGCGGCCGGTTCTTGATGGGAACGAATCCCTGCGTCGGTGAAGATGCGCCGTCGGTCTCGGGCGGTGCGATGCGAACGTAGTATCCTTCCACGCCGAGTTGCGCGGCAAGATCTCCTCCGGTTGCATAGACCCAGCGCTCGATGCTGTCGTTCCAGGCGTCGGCAATGTCGCGCATGGTTTCCGCCTGCTCAGAATGACCGGTCAGGTCGGCAACATCGGCGGCGGCGAGCAGGGCGGAAACCTCTGCCGCCAACGTAAATGGGGAATATCCTGCATCTTCCTCCCAGCGGTCCTGCTGGGTTACCGGCCCGTTGCGGACGATAAAGCTGATCGCTTTCTGCACCATCGGCCACCAGCGGTTCAGTGTGCCTAGACTCTCCGGAGCTTCGCGCCGCAGCAAATCGAGCAGGAGGATGGGGAATGCAGTTTCATCCATCTGTACTCCGCCCCAATAGGGGCGACCATCGAGCCAAAGGTTCTGCGCCCAGTTGCCGTCCGCTTCCTGGGTTGCCTCAAGATATCGCAGCACCCGGACCGCGTCATTTACGGCTCCCGAAGCCAGAAGAGCTCCGGCGCTTTCGACAAGATCGCGAGGCCAAACCAGGTGATATCCGCCGAGATCTTCATCTCCTTTATTAAATCCCCATGGAATTGAGAGGCTGGCAATGATGCCGCCCAGGAAGTCCTTCGACTCGTGCGTGCGGAGAACGGCGGTTGAGGCTCGATACAAGTCATGCTGGCGCACAGGATCGTCCAGCTTGAGCAGCTTACTCTGCCAGCTTTGCCACTGCGAGACGAAATGGTCGCGCAGTTCCGAATACTGTTCGAAGAGCGTGGAACGCGCCTGCTGTCCGGCCTCTGTCCAGGTCGCGCCGAATCCGAGGGCAAGAAGAAATTCGCCGTTCGATGCCTCCAGGTCGATTTCGCCCGTGAAGGCAATGTTTCCGTTCTCCGCCCGCGTATACTCCCAGTCCATTTCAAAATGCTGAGAGATATCCTGCCAGCCGTCGGACGCGCCCACAAATCCGACCGACATTTTCTTCCACCTCGTGGAAGAAGCGAAGCTCAACGAGGTTCCATCGTGCTCGGCAAAAAACATGGGGAAGCCCTTGTAGTCGCCGATCCAACCCGTGTTCCGGGAGCCGTTGTTGGCAAGGTGAGGTGAGAGCAGCGCATACAACCGGTAGTCCGAGAGGCCTCCCAGCAGCGGTTCAAAACGAACCTTCTGAAGCACAACGTTTCGATAGGGATCGCTGAAAATCTCTTTGTGAATTCGGTAGCGCCCTCCATTGCAGGTGTTGGTGAGCTCGTAGACCGGAATGCCGGATTCGAACGGCCGAATCTCAAACCGGCAGTGCCGCTTTTCTTCGGAAAAGAAATCTCGCCCATTGGTGACAATGAATCCCATGTCGCGGGTGCAGGCCTGATCCACGCGAGGGAAATAAACTTCATTCAGAATTCCATGGCTCAGCGTGTACCAAACCTTGCTGTGTTGGTTGAGTGCTGTGCCCATGCCCGTTTTTGCGCTCGAAGTCCAGCGCGGCGGTATGCCCGGCCACCCGGGGGCATAACGAGTTGTGGAATCACCCATGCGCTTGTCTATCCTCGAATCTGAATTGGATTCTCGATCAAAGTGAGAAATGTATTAGGACGCAGAATAGTCATCGGGCATATCTTCATGCACAAACTGTATCCATCCGATTCTGATTGCCAGTTGGCCAAGATAAATGAGAATGGAGCTAACTGGTCCCCAGAGAATCTCAGCTTTAGATGCGGAGGCCTCCAGCATAGTAACAATCTTGTGAATTTGTTGCGCACTGTGCCCGGTGTCTCATTCCAGGAACATGACTGGGAGCGCCTGAGTCACGCGGTTCGATCGTGGAGGCTCCGGGAGCACAACTTCAGTCTCTCGGATGTGCAGCATCCGGTGGTAACTCGCCTGGATGATGCGGTGATTTGGTCAGGGAGGCTGCGAGGATTCTTGTTTCGGAGTTCGATTGCCCGGGACCAGGAGAAATGGTGCGATTACAGTGTGGCGTGCTGTGCCTTTCTGAGTGAAATCTAACCCTTGATTTCTTCGCGCGGTTATTACTTTTCCAGGCAAGCGCAGATGATCAGCGTAGAGCGTTCCCATTCATCAGAAATTCACCCGTCTGTAACCCTCCTTTAACACTGGGCCGATAGAAACAATGGTCATCAGAAAAAAGGAGGAGTTACCTGGCAATGCGCAAAATCGTGCCGCTGTTGGTGTGTGTCGTACTGGCCATGCCGGTGATGGGGCAGACCACGCTGAACGGAGCAGGCGCTACGTTTCCGTATCCCATCTATTCGAAGTGGTTCAGCGAATACCACAAACTACATTCCGATATTCAGATTAACTATCAGTCGATCGGAAGCGGCGGGGGCATCCGTCAAGTGACCGCCGGTACCGTGGATTTCGGCGCCAGCGATATGCCCATGACGGACCAGCAACTGCAGGAAGCAAAGGGCAAAATTCTGAACCTTCCCACCGTGCTAGGCGCCGTGGTTCCCGCCTACAACGTTCCCGGAGTGACCGGCGAAGTGAAATTCACCCCCGAAGCGATCGCGGGAATTTACCTGGGCAAGATTTCCAAGTGGAACGATAAGGCCATTACATCGGCCAACCCTGGGGTCAATTTTCCCGATAAAGACATCATCGTGGTGCATCGCTCCGACGGCAGCGGGACGACTTTTATCTGGACAGACTATCTCTCGAAGGTTAGCCCGGAGTGGAAAAGTCAGGTCGGCAGCAACACCTCCGTGAAGTGGCCTCTAGGAATGGGCGGCAAGGGCAACGAAGGAGTATCGGGCATGATCCGGCAGCTCTCCGGGTCGATCGGATACGTCGAATTGATCTACGCGCTTGAGAACAATATTCCATACGGCAGCATCAGAAACTCTTCCGGGGTGTTCATCAAAGGTTCTCTGGAAAGCGTGACCGCGGCGGCCGCGTCCGCGCCAAAAATGCCGGTGGACTTTCGCGTGTCGATCACGAACGCTCCCGGCAAGGATGCATATCCGATCTCGAGCTTCACGTGGCTGCTGATTCCCGTACAATCCAAAAACCCAGCCAACGGAAAGATCCTGACCGACTTTGTGAATTGGATGCTGACGGATGGGCAAACCATGACGTCTGCCCTGTCGTATGCGCCGCTGCCGGCGAATGTGGCGGCCAAAGAGAAGGAAGCAATTAAACAAGTCAAGTAGCGCCCCGGAAAATCGGGGATTTCCATTTATCGCAGGTACAAAAGGAGAGGGCGAATGAAGTCTGCGTGGAAATTATGCGCAATGATGTTCCTGGCGACGGGACTGGTGGCGCAAACCAGCACTGCGCCGAAACCAAAAAAGAGATCGGCGCCGATCACGGCTGCCGATGTGCAAGCTCTGAAAGATGCAATCGCATCGCAACAGGCTGCGCTGGCGGAGCAGCAGAAGGAAATCCAGCGATTGCAGGACCAACTGAACCAGAAAGATCAGGCGGTTCAACAGGCTCAGACCGCAGCCACCGACGCCACCAGCAAAGCTGATGCCGCGCAATCGACGGCCAGTCAGCAGCAGCAACAAGTCACGGAGTTGAAGAACGACGTCAGCGATCTCAAGACCAATGTCGCCAACACTGTCGTGACCGTACAGGAGACGCAAAAGCGCGTTGCCGAACCGGCCACCACGATTCACTTCAAGGGAATCACGATTAGTCCGGGCGGATTCCTGGCGGCAGAATCCGTGTACCGCACGCGTGCCCTCGGGGCGGACATCAATACTCCGTTCAATAGCGTCCCCATGCCGGGCTCCTCCACCGCGAATACTTCCGAGTTCTTCGGATCCGGCCGTCAGTCGCGTATCTCGATGCTCGCCGAAGGTAAAGCCGGGGCGGTGGCGATGAGCGGCTACGTCGAGGCTGACTTCCTTTCGGCTGGCGTCACCTCGAACAACAACGAGAGCAACAGCTACACCCTGCGGCAACGACAGGCGTGGGGGAAAGCCGCTCTCGACAGCGGTTGGAGCTTCACCGGCGGCCAGCAGTGGAGTCTGGTGACCGAAACCAAGGTGGGATTGGATAACCGGACCGAAGCGCTTCCGATGACGATCGATCCACAGTACCAGGTCGGTTTCAGCTGGGCCCGGCAGTATGGGTTCCGCGTCGTGAAAAACATTGATAACAAGGTCTGGTTCGGATTTGCCGTTGAAAACTCACAGGCCACGCTGACCAGCCATGGCAACGCCAGCAACTTCCTTGTGGGTACGGCTGGCGTTACGGGTGGTCTTTATAACAACCAGGCGAACTACTCGTTCAATCCGTCGCCGGATTTCATCGCCAAGATGGCCTTCGAGCCCGGATTCGGACACTACGAGGTCTACGGAATCTTCAGCCGGTTCCGCGATCGCGTGTTTCCTTGCGAAGATGTCTCGTCGACGACGACGTGCGGCGGCAGTTCGACGGCGGGACCGAACGCTCTCGGCGCCTATAACAACTCCAGGAACGGCGGCGGTATCGGCGCCAACGCGCGCTGGTCGTTCGCTCAGAAGCATGTCGATTTCGGACTCCACGGTTTGGGCGGGAGCGGAGTCGGCCGCTATGGAACCTCCGGTCTAGCGGATACTGCGGCTTATGCCGACGGTGCCCTGCACCTCGTAAAAAGTCTCCAAGGTCTGACAACTCTCGAATTCCATTATCCGAAGCTCGACGTTTACTTCAACGTCGGTGCGGAGTACGCGGGGCGCGCCGCCGACTTCGATCCGGTTAGTGGCAAGGAAGTCGGTTACGGAGCGCCTCTGTTTAACAACTCGGGTTGCTATACCGAAACTGGCCCCGGCTCCGGCGGATTCGCTCCGGGTAGTCTTGCGAATTGCACGGCCGACACGCGGGTCATGATCGAAGGTACGGCCGGATTCTGGCACAAGATCCACAGCGGTCCGAAAGGCCGCGTGCAGTGGGGCTTGCAGTACTCCTATCTTGACCGCCAGGCGTGGTCGGGATCAGGATTCGAGCCGCACGGTATCGACAACATGGTCTTCTCCTCGTTCCGGTACTACCTGCCCTAACGAGCCGCAGTATCCTTCCCGGCACCGGAACCGAACCGATTAAGTTCCGGTGCCGTTTTGTTTTAGATACCCGAATCCAGCAGTTACCGGTTTTGGCAAGTCGTTGTCCCGAAGAATGTTCTATACTGAAGTCCCTGATTCTGACTTGCGCAGCTCGGTGGAAGCGCCAGGTTACGGCCCAAACTCAAGACAAAATCGAATAAGCACGGCCCATGGCTCGAACTTCGCTGGATAATCCCCAGTACTTTCTCAATCGCGACACTTCCTGGCTGGCCTTCAACCGCCGTGTGCTCGAAGAAGCAGAGGACGAGGGGAATCCGCTGCTCGAGCGCTTGAAGTTCCTCTCGATTTCGGCCAGCAATCTCGACGAATTCTTTGAAGTACGTGTCGCGGCAATGATGCAGCAGATCGAGGACGGCTACAATGAGGCCGGTCCCGACGGCCTGACCCTGGCGGTGAAGCGGGACATTCTCAGCAAACTGACGCATGAATTCGTGAAGGACCAGTACGACTGCTGGAATGCTCGCCTGCGCCCGGCGCTTGCCGCAAACGGGATCCGCGTGCTGGGCCTGCACGAACTCAATTCGGAAGCCCTGAGCTTCGTTAACAACTATTGCGAGAAGGAACTCGATCCACTGCTGACTCCGGTGACGGTCGATCCTGCGCATCCGTTTCCGCGAGTCATCAATAAGGCTCTGTGTCTGGGCTTTCTGCTGCGCCGGCGGCGCCGCTCCGCGTTGACATACACCGGTGTAGTTTCAGTGCCGCGGGCTTTACCGCGGCTGATCCGCCTGCCCTCGAAGGACACCGCAGATTTCATTTTTCTCGCGGACCTCGTGGCTCACCACGCTGTGCGCATGTACCACGGCTATGACATCGTTTCTTCCGCGCCATTTCGAGTGACGCGCAACAGCAATCTGTACCTTGCTGAGGAAGAAGCGCGCAGCCTGCTCGAATCGGTGCGGACCGAGCTGCATAATCGCCGCAAAGGCGATGCTGTCCGGATGGAGATCGAAACCGACGCCGACCCTGAAATTATCGAACGTCTGCGTACAGTGTTCGAGCTGGATCCCTGGCAGGTATTTCCCGTCAACGGTCCGGTGAATCTGGTGCGGCTATTCAACGTCTACGAGCAGGTCAATCGTCCGGACCTGAAGTATCGAGCGTTTTCTCCTCGGGAACTGCGCCTGACCTCAAAATCGAAAGATCTGTTCGAGGAACTTCGCTCGCACGACATCCTGCTGCACCATCCCTTCGACTCGTATGACGCGGTGGTTTCGTTCATCGAATCGGCAGCCGAAGACGAGCGGGTCCTGTCGATCAAGCAGACACTCTACCGCACGAGCGAGCATTCGCTGATTGTGCCGTCGCTGATCGATGCCGCATCTCGCAAGGAAGTTACAGCGGTCGTCGAGTTGAAGGCACGCTTCGACGAGGCCTCCAATATCCGTTGGGCGCGCGATCTGGAAGATGCCGGGGTGCAGGTTTTTCATGGCCTGGTGGGGCTCAAGACGCATTGCAAGTTGTCGCTCCTGGTGCGCCGGGATCCAGATGGCGTGACGCGCAGTTACGCGCACATTGGGACGGGAAACTATAACGCGACAACGGCGCGCATTTATACCGATTTGAGTCTTTTCACCGCCAATCCAGAAATCACGCGCGCGGTACACGACGTTTTCAGTTTTCTGACGGCATATGCGGAAAACCCCAGCTACGAGCCCCTTCTGGTTGCGCCACTGGATTTGGCGGAGAAAACCATCGCATTGATCGAGCGCGAGGCCGAGCACGCTCGCGAGGGACGCCCCGCCCGCATTATCGCCAAGATGAATGCGCTGCTCGACAAGAACATCATCCAAGCGCTTTACCGCGCCTCACAGGACGGAGTTGAGATCAATCTGATTGTTCGTGGTATTTGTGCGCTGCGTCCCGGCGTTCGTGGAGTCAGCGAGAACATTCAGGTGCGCAGCATTGTCGGGCGATTTCTGGAGCACAGCCGCATTTACTTTTTCGCCAATGGCGGCGAGGAAGAAATCTACATTGGAAGCGCGGACTGGATGCCGCGCAATCTCTATGAACGCGTAGAAGTCCTCGTTCCGCTGCGCGACGAAATGCTGCGCGAGCGCGTGCGGCATGAGATTCTCGATGCCTATCTCTTGGACAACCGCAAGGCGCGAATCCTGTTGAAGGATGCCACCTACATCCGGGCCTGGCAGCCGCTACACGGAAAACGGAATCGCCGTCCGCCCACCGGAACCGCCGCCTTCAGCGCACAGGATTTCCTGATGTCCGTGGCGGAAGGGAAGGTTCCGCCAACTTTGCCCGAGCCGGCGCCGAAGCCGTCCCGCAAGCGTAGAGTAGTGGCAGGCAGGGAAGGATAACCGCCATGATTCTCTATTTCCTACGTCACGCCAGCGCGGGCGAACACGTAGCCAATCCCAAGAAAGACGAAAAGCGAGCACTCGACAAAGAGGGCATCGAACAATGCGGATTCATCGGACGCGCGCTGGCCGCGCTGAATGTCCAGGTGGACGCGATTATTTCAAGCCCCTTGAAGCGATGCACTCAGACCGCGTCGCTGGTCGGAAATGAACTCGGCTATGAAGGCAAGCTGCAGACCGACAATGCGCTCCGTCCTGGAGCCGGACTCGCCGACTTTCGCCGGCTTCTTGAAAAATATTCGAAACAGGAAGCCATCTTGGTTGTCGGACATAATCCTAACCTGAGCCAGTTTTTGGGAGCAGTGATCTGCGACTCCGGCTGCGAGGCGTCGACCGAATTAAAGAAGGGTGCGGTGGCCAAGGTCGAGATGCGGCGCACGCTGGGGACTTTGCAGTGGTGCCTTACGCCAAAAGTCCTGCGGACGCTCTACGACACGGCCGTCGAAAGTTCGCGCCCGAACACTTCGCGGAAGTAATCGCACTCTTTCTCAATCGCCCAGAGTTCAAGGTCCACGCCCATGCGCCGCCGCGGGACGAGACTAATCTTGACCTCGGCGGAGCGCACGGCAATCCTCGCCTTATCCACCGCGCGGCTGCGGCCCAGATTCAGGGCACGCGCCAGCCGTAGCAGTACGATCGCCTTCTCGACATTGCCGCGCTCGGCCGGATCGATCATCTTCATCGGCCCCTCTTCCAGCGTCGGCTTAGATTTTCCCAGATAACGAGCGATAGCCGCGATGATCCGCCGCTGTTGCGGCGTGTAGCCGAGGATTTCGGAATTGGAGATGATGTAATTCGTGTGGCGATGGCGGCCGTTGCGATTCACGTAATCGCCGACCTCATAGAGCATGGCCGCTGCGGTGAGCCATTCCCGATATTCCGGAGGCAGGCTGTGCACTGAACGCAAAGCAGAGAATAGAAGCGATGCCGCATCGCGCACATCGAGCGCGTGCTTGCGGTCCACTTGATAGTGCGCGACCGCTTTCATAATCGATTCCCAGCGCTCCGACTCGACCTGCTTGCCCGATCTCGTGCTGCGATCGTAATCCGCAGCCATCTGGGCAAGGATTCCATCGCGCAAGCCGAGCGGAGAAAAGCGGAACCCCTTCAAGTGCAGGCGCTCGACAAGTTCGTGATAAACATTGGCGCCGGCCACAATAATTTCTGCGCGCCGCGGACCGACTCCTTCAATTTTTCGCCTTTCGGCAACCGGAAGCCGTGACAGCCGCTTGGCGATCCGGGCCATCTCGGTGCGGGATACTAGATTTCGTTGATGGCTTCCGCTGCGTTTTAAGTGGCTGGCAACCGCGGCCAGGGCCGCCGCGGTTCCGGAGGTCGCGATTACATTCTTCACCTTTGCAGTCGCGATGCGGGCGACAATACGATTCACCTCGCGGGTGATGAATCCTCGCAAGCGCTTGAGTTCGCCTTTGCGCGGCGGGTCGTGCCGGAGAAATTCGTTCGTCAAACGGACCGCTCCAAGGGGGAGACTGACCGCGTCGCGAATGTGTCCGCCGTGGGTGATGGTCAGCTCGCAACTGCCGCCCCCGAGGTCCAAAAGGAGAGCGGGAGCCCGATCGATCCGGGGGCCCGATATCAGCCCTAAGTGAATGAGCCGCGCTTCTTCCACTCCCGAGATGATTTCCACGCGCCAGCCGGTGGCCGAACGCACCCACTCCAGAAATGCCTGCGAATTGCGCGCATCGCGCAGAGCGCTGGTGGCAACCACGCGCACCGAGTCCGTCACGATTTGCTGAGTCGCGCGGTGAAATCGCCGCAGCACCTTAACTGTCTCAGCCATGGAATCGGGCGTGAGGAAGCCGGAGCCGAATACTCCCTCGCCGAGCCGAGTGACTTCGCGATCCTCGTGCAGAGGGCGGAGCCGTCCGCCTTGCAAGCGGGCCACTTTCAATCGTACCGAATTGGAGCCGATATCGACTGCTGCGAACGTAGGCATAGGAAGCCCCACAGTTTACATGCGGAAGGGAAGCGCGTCACCGCCGTTTGGAATCTGGAGGGATTAGAAAAGCGGGGAGCTAAGCGGCAGCCTGAGCGTGAGCGGACGTTGCGGAGCTCTTACCGACCAGCTTGTGGGAGCCGGCCATCGCAAGACTTCGTTCTCCGCCATGTTCTTTCCCAGCGTTGAGCGTGTTCACGGCGTTTCTGAACTTTCCTCGCGTTACGTTGTGCAAGGCGGCGACCAGCGAAGACTGATTGATCTCCCCGAGCGCTTGGGTTGCACTTTGTGTCAGCGTGAACCAGTCATGCCAGTTTCCCAGTGCGTCCTGCATATGCTTCAGTTGAGCAATGAAACGTGTGCTCTCGGGAGTTTTGGGAGCGAACTCCGCCGCATAACGCGCGCGCTTTACTGCAATTCGGTAGCGATGCAGCACGTCCTCATTCACCTGCCCAGGAGAGACGGGGACGACTGCGAGAATCTGCCGGGCGACTGCCAGCGGATCGCGACCTTTGGCTAATCTTGACGTTTCCATGGCGCGTTTGATCCGCTTGCGGATCTGGCAGACTACTCGTTTCTTCAGTAGTTTGCGAAGTTTTCTCTCATGGTGTTCGCGAAGCTCGATGAGGGAGTGGGTGAGCTGCGTCTTGCGACGGGGTTCAAGGGGAACTTTAAGGCTGCGCAGGGCGGCCAGTTGGACGTCCGCATCCCGGACGTGGCCGGCTCGTCTTCGAATCCGGCTCAACAGTTTGAGCAGTTTTTCCTGATTTCGGCCGCTGACGCACACGATTTGCTCCAGTAGCGTCTCAAATCTCCGGGAGGTATTTCGGAAGCTGTGGACAGCCTCCGGCTGTTGGTCCGACTCTAGCCGCGCAAGCTCCCGTTCCATTTTTCGGAAAATGAACTTCGCCGGCTTAATTGCATTCGCCATAAAAACCTGTCACTCGCTAATGAGCCGGACTCAGGCGCCGATCAAAGCACCAAGAGCTGCTCTAATCCTCAGCAGGAAGGGGTAATCGGGGGAACTTGGGAGTTGCCGAAAAGCTAAGCCATTTTAACACCGTTGTAACAAGCCTCTGCTACCGTAGGGTCGATGGCCAACCCAGCATTCTCACGGCCTGATATGCCTGGACCGCAACCCGTTGATGCGACGACAGTTAATCAGGTTACGGTAGCCAGGCCAGCCCCCCTTTTGCATTTCTCCGGGGGCGAGACTCCCGATCGCGTTTTCAAGTCCCTCATCACTGCCTGCGGCTTGGCAGTTCTGGCTGTCCTCGTACTCATCGTTTACGAGCTGGCATCCCAGTCGACGCTTTCTTGGCATGCCTTCGGGCTCAAGTTCTTCGCCGGCAGCGACTGGGATCCGGTTAGCGAACAGTTTGGAGCTCTGCCGTTCATCTATGGCACGCTCATGTCGTCGCTTGTAGCGTTAGTGATTGCCGTGCCCTTGGCAGTGGGCGTCGCCGTATTCACCACCGAAATGTGCCCAAAAGCGCTGCGGGGACCTTTGTCGTTCTTCGTTGAGCTGCTGGCTGCGATACCCAGCGTGATCTACGGACTGTGGGCCATGTTCGTCCTGGTTCCGATCTTGCGGAACTATGTGGAGCCGTTCCTGGCGACGACTTTCGGCTGGACAGGGCTATTTTCCGGACCACCCTATGGCATCGGCATGTTGGCCGCCGGAGTTATCCTCGCGATTATGATCATCCCGATCATTTCCTCGATTACGCGCGAGGTGTTGAATGTCGTTCCACAGAACCAGCGGGAAGGCGTCCTCGCATTAGGGGCCACGCGCTGGGAGATGATCCGGGTCGGCGTACTCCGCAACGCGCGCGCTGGAATTGTCGGCGGTATCATTCTCGGGCTTGGACGCGCCCTTGGCGAAACCATGGCCGTCACCATGGTCATCGGCAACACGCCGCAAATTTCAAAATCACTGTTTGCTTCCGGGTACAGCATGGCCAGCGTTCTGGCGAATGAATTCAGCGAGGCTACCGGCGACGTCTACCGCTCTGCCCTGATCGAAATTGGCCTGGCGCTCTTCATCGTGACGATCATCGTGAATGCCCTGGCCCAATTGTTGGTCTGGACCGTGACTCGTGGCCAGCCTGCGAGGGGACATGTCTGAAGCCGCTGTCTCTCTCCAAACCATCGGGCCCATAAGTCTGCGACGCCGCATTACCGACAAGGCAATGACCGCGGCTGCGGTTGGCACGGTCTTCATCGTGTTAGCGCCACTTGTCGCGATTTTCGGGTATCTCGTCTACCGCGGCATCGGGTCGATCAACTGGGCCTTTCTCACGCAAACTCCGAAGCCGGTCGGCGAAGCGGGCGGCGGAATGGCGAATGCCATCGTCGGATCGATCATCATCCTCGGTATCGCCAGCTTGATCGGCGTTCCATTCGGAGTTGGAGCCGGCATCTATCTTGCCGAATATGGGCGCAACCGCTTCGGCAGCGCCATTCGCTTCACGGCTGACGTGTTGAATGGAGTTCCTTCGATCGTGATGGGCATTGTCGGCTACGCGATCGTCGTGGTCCATCAAGGACACTTTTCGGCTCTTGCCGGCGGTGTGGCTCTCGCCATCATGATGGTGCCGACCATCACGCGCACGACGGAAGAGATGCTTCTGCTCGTTCCGCAGGCGTTGCGGGAAGCGGCTTATGGCTTGGGTGTTCCGCGCTGGCGCACGACACTGTCGATTACGCTGCGGACGGCAACCTCCGGAGTCATTACCGGAATCATGCTCGCCTTTGCGCGGGTCGCGGGAGAAACGGCTCCGCTGCTATTTACGGCATTCGGCAATACGTTCTGGAGCTTGCGTTACGACCAGCCCATTGCGGCTTTGCCGCTGCAGATCTTTGTCTACGCGAATTCTCCCTACGACGACTGGCACCGCCAGGCGTGGGCCGGGTCGCTGGTGCTGATTATCCTGATTGTGGGTGCGGTCGCGGCTGTGCGTTACGTCGTTCGCCGCGGATCGTTCGGAACGGCTTAATTCTATGGGAGTCGGAATCCAGGTCGAGAACCTGAATGCATGGTATGGCAAGAGTCAGGCTCTCTACGACATCAATCTGAAGATTGCGGCAAATCATGCTACAGCGCTGATCGGTCCTTCGGGATGCGGCAAATCCACGTTTATCCGCTGCATCAATCGCATGCACGAGACGATTCCCGAAGCGCACGTGCAGGGCCGGATCCGCATCGGGGAAATCGATGTCTACAACGGGACCTCGCCGACCCAGTTGCGCCGGCGCGTCGGTATGGTATTTCAGAAGCCCAATCCTTTCCCGACCATGTCGATCTACGACAATGTCGCTTCCGGATTGAAGCTGAACGGCTTTCATGACCGTCGTAAGATAGATGAAATTGTCGAGCGTTCTCTGCAAGTGTCCGCGCTCTGGGATGAAGCCAAAGATCACCTCCACAAGAAATCCGGCGCCAGCCTTTCCGGAGGCCAACAGCAGCGTCTCTGCATCGCGCGAGCGCTCGCTGTTGAACCGGAAGTGCTGCTGATGGACGAGCCCTGCTCGGCTCTCGACCCAATCTCTACCGGCAAAATTGAAGAGTTGATCTTCCAGCTCAAAGAGCGGTATACCATCGTCATTGTCACTCACAACATGCAGCAGGCGGCGCGAGTAGCCGAATTCACAGGGTTTTTCCTGCTGGGCAAGATGATCGAGTTCGACAAGACGGAGAAAATTTTCACCAAGCCGTCGGACAAAAAAACGGAAGACTATATCACCGGCAGATTCGGATAGAGAACGACCGGACAAGGAAGGTTCGTAAATGCGCACGCGCTTTCAGCAAGGGCTTGACGATCTACGGCAACGGTTGCTTCGCATGGGAGGACTCGCGGAGCAGGCGGTGGACCGCGCCCGCCAGGCCTATGTTGAGCGCGATCTCACCCGCTGCCAAATGGTTCTGGAAGGCGAGAACCTGATCAACATCGCCGAGCGCGAAATCGACGAGTCTGCCTTCGACCTGCTAGCGATGCAGCAGCCGATGGCGGTCGATCTGCGCTTCATCCTCGCGGTTACAAAGATCAATTCCGATCTGGAGCGAGTGGGCGATCAGGCGGTCAACATCGCCGAGCGCGTGATGGATATGGTCGAACTTCCTACCGCTGATCTCCCGGTCGACATTGGTCGCATGGGCACGGCCGTGAGCGCGATGGTGCGCCGTGCTCTCGAGTCATTCATCGAAGGCAAGGTCGAACTCGCCCAGGCTGTCCTCGAAATGGATAACGTGATCGATCGCATGCGCGACGATGCGTTCATCCAACTCGTTAAGACGATGAACGACCGTCCTGAGATTGTCCGGCAAGCGCTTGATGCGCTGCTGGTAGCCCGCAACCTCGAGCGCGTCGCCGACCACGCCACCAACATTGCTGAAGATGTCATCTTCTGGGTGCAGGGCTCGGACGTTCGCCACAACGTGCATCCGGAAGAGCCGATTCAGGACACGGAGCGCCCCACCAGCCGCGCCTCGGGCTTGTAGAAATACCTTTTAGCGTTTGTCATTCCGAGCGAGGCGAGGAATCTGCTTTCTGCCGACAGCATTCGCGCTGTCCGGTTAGACACGAGGCTTTGACCGCCAACCGTCCCTTGCATTACGCTCGTTTTCTCTCGTCATTCTTTCCCGGAGGTCCCGTGAATTCTGCTTCTCTTCGTCTTTCTCTGTTTGTCATCTTCGCCTGCGCATCCGTGGCTGCCCAGACTCCGGCGACTGATCAATCACCCGTCATGCTGCCCACGAGCAAAATGCTCACCGTGCCTCCGCCTGGACGAATTGGCAGCACGAATAGTTTTCCCGCGACGATGGTGATCAGCCCCGATGGTCACTACGCCGCATTGCTGAACGATGGCTACGGGACACAGGAGACGATGGCGCACCAGTCCATCGCGGTGCTTGACCTGAAGACGAATCAGATCGCCGATTTCCCGGATGCGCGCCTCGGCGACGATGCCCATCAGAGCTATTTCGTTGGCCTCGCTTTCAGTTCTGATGGAAAACATCTCTATGCATCGGTTGGATCGCTGACGGACCCGGCAGGTACAAGGCCGAACGACATGGGAAACGGCATAGCTGTGTACAGCTTCGCGGCGGGCAAGGTGAAGGCGGAGCGTTTCATTCACATTCCGTTGCAGCCATTGCCACCGGGGAAAAAGTTGGCGGTAGGTCTGAAAGCGCCTCCGCATATGGCGATTCCTTATCCGGCGGGAATCTCGGTGATCGCCGCGCATGGACATGACGAACTGCTCGTGGCGAATAATCTCTCCGACAACGTCGTTCTTCTCGATGCCGGGACCGGAAAGATTTCCCACACCTTCGATCTGAGTACCGGTGATCTGGTACCCGCGACATATCCATATACCTGCGTGGCCACGAAAGACGGGCGCCGCGCGTGGTGCAGTTTGTGGAATGCGTCGGAAGTAGTGGAATTGGATCTGACCACCGACAAAGTCGTTCGTCGGGTCGACCTTAAGAAGCCCGAGGCCCCCCTCGACCCGGGATCACATCCGACAGCAATGTTGTTGAGCAGAACGGAAGACATGCTGTACGTCGCGCTCTCAAACATCGACGAGGTGGCGGCTGTGTCGACCTTGGATCCGTTTGGGCTGCGTTACCTGACGACAAACCAACCTTCTCAAAAGTACTCTGGCGGTGATCCCGAGGCTCTGGCGCTCTCATCTGATGGGGAAGAACTATTCGTGGGAGACTCCTCTGCCAACGCAGTAGCGGTATTTCACACGCGCTTTGTATATTTAGCCGGTAATCCGCGATTCTTCCCGCCTGAAGGTTTCATCCCCACCGACTGGTATCCCTCCGCCCTCGCCGTCCACGGCGACGACCTCCTCATCGCCACTGCCAAGGGCGAAGGCACCGGCCCGAACAAGATGATGGGCAAGACGGTCTACGAGACCAAGCACAAAGAGCACGCCTACATCCCCACTCTGCTGCGCGGATCGATCGCCCGACTGAATATCCCGTCGACTTTGGGGAAACTTCCGCAGCTCACGGAAACGGTCGAACGCGACAATCTTCTCCACAGCGATCCCGGCAAGATCAGCTTTGCTTCGGGCCAGAATCCGATCAAGCACGTCATCTACGTCATCAAGGAAAACCGCACTTACGACCAGATTCTCGGTGACCTGAAGGTCGGCGATGGGGATTCTTCGCTCACGCTTTACGGCGAAGACATCACGCCCAACGAACACAAGCTCGCCTTACAGTTCGGGGTGCTCGACAATTTCTACGACAGCGGAGAAGTTTCCGGCGACGGCCACCTGTGGTCGACTGCCGCGATCACGTCTGACTACAACGAGAAGACCTGGCAGATCGCCTACCGCGGCAAGGAGCGCACCTACGATTTTCAGGGGCAGAATGCCGAAGAATATCCCTTGGAGCACAATCTGCCCGACATCGACGATCCCTCCACGGGATTTCTCTGGGACAATCTCGCGCGCAACAACGTCAGCTTCCGCGATTACGGCGAGTTCGTGAATGCCGAGTGGTGCAATGAAAAGCGCAAGGCTGCGAATCCGCGGCAGGGAACCCCATCCGGGCAAGAAGCCGAGTGCGCTCAGACCGCCGTCGAACAGGGAGGGTCGCTGCCGCCGAATGTTGGCGATCCGCATGGCAGTTCAAGCCCGTGGCCATGGTCCGTGCCGCTCTTCAGCGGCGTGAAGCCGACGAAGGCGAATCTACGAGACCATTTCGACCCGCTCTTTCCCGATTTCAACACTGACTATCCCGACCAGTTACGCGCCGATGAATTTCTGAACGAATTCGGCGCATACGTTCGCGCGCGTCAGGAGCATGAAGGTCCACGTTTCGAAATGCCGTCGTTCATCCTGCTTTACCTGCCCGACGACCACACAGGCGGCACGCGTCCTGATAAAGCCCGTCCCGCGGCCAATGTAGCCGACAATGACTTGGCGGTCGGTCGCGTCGTTGAGGCCGTCTCGCACAGCCCGTACTGGGATGACACCGCGATTTTTATTCTCGAAGACGACGCGCAGGACGGGGCGGATCACGTCGACGCTCACCGCTCCATCGCATTCGTGATCAGCAAATATTCGCCCGGATCTTCGGAACATCCCAACGTTGAACATCGCTTCTACACGACCGTGAACGTGATTCACACCATGGAGGCGTTACTCGGACTTCCGCCGATGAATTTGAACGACGCTTACGCGCCTCTGATGAGCGGACTGTTTTCCGGCTCGGGCGATCAGGCGCCGTTCAAAGCCGACTACCGGAACAAACGAAACGGACTAATCTACGAAAGGAATCGCCGAGATGCTCCCGGGGCGAACATTTCGATGAAGATGGATTTCTCGCGTCCCGATGCGGCCGGCGCAACCAAGCTGAATCGCGTGTTGTGGCAGGATGAGAAAGGCTCGACCCCGCAGCCAAAGCCTCGGCATACAGTGTTTCCGGCGGGCGACGGCGATTAGCGCCTTCGGCGCGGCGTTATCATCTCGACCTGAGCGTTGGCTTCCGCGAAGCGGTAGACTACGCGGCGAGAGACCGTTTGTTCCGAGTCGACATTGTCTCGCCTTCAGGCTGCACTCACTTCAGAACTACAGTCTGTTTCAGCGGCAAGTTCTGCGAGGAGCCCCCCACCATAAAGCCGTATTCGCCCGGAATCAACTCCCAGCCATTCTGCTTCACGTTGAAGATCGAGAGATACTTCGGGTTCACCTCGACCGTGACCTCTTTGCTTTCACCGGGCTTCAGCAGGACCTTGTTCCATCCCACCAGCCGCTTCGGAGGTTCGGACGCCGACGTGGGTAGGGAAGCATAGACTTCGGCGATCTCAGCTCCCGGACGGTTCCCGGTGTTCGTGACCGTGAAGGAAATATGCGGAGTCGTTCCTGGCGTGACGTGCAGATTCGAATACGAATAGGTCGTATAAGAAAGCCCGAAGCCGAATGGGAAGAGGACCGGCTTGTTCTCGGCGTCATACCACTTGTATCCAACTTTGACGCCTTCATTGTAAGTAACCTGGAACGGCGGAAGTCCAGCCGGGTTGTGATGCCCGCGGCTTCCTCTGGATTCCGGTGGAGGCTGCACAATCGTCGGATGCGGCAAGTCCTCGATGCTTCGCGGAAATGTCACTGGCAACTTCCCGCCGGGATTCACGACACCGAATAGAACATTCGCGACGGCATCCGATCCACTGCTGCCTGCATACCACACCTCCAGAATCGCGGGGACTTTGTCGACCCAAGGCATGGTCACCGGCCCACCAGATTCCACCACAACTACGGTGTGTGGATTCGCCGCCGCGACTTTCTCGATCAAATCATCCTGATGCTCCGGCAGCGAAAGATCGGGCAGATCCATGCTCTCGCTTTCCCACTGATACGCGAAGATGATCGCCACATCGGAGTTCTTCGCCAGCCTGGCTGCGGATTCCGGATCTGCGCCCGAGTCAAACTGCACATTCGCGCCCTCGGCTCTCTTCCGAACAGACTTGAGCGGAGACGTAGGAAACCAGACCGGCTGCATCCATCGCGTCGCGCCCTTTCCCGGCGGCATAATCGCATTTCCGCCCGGAGGATCCACTTGCGCGGAGCCTCCACCCGAAATCATGCCCACGTCCGCATGCGGCCCAATCACCGCAATGCTATGGACTTTCGACGCGTCGAGAGGAAGTTGCCCATCGGCATTCTTCAGCAGCACGACCCCTTCTTCCTCGATTTTGCGAGCCACTTCGAATCCGCCCCTGACATCGACGACGCTCTTCTGCGGCGGATCGTCAATCACGCCCGTCGCAAACATCGAGCGAAGAATCCGATGGACATGATCGTCGATCTCCGACTGCGGCACCTTGCCCGACTGCACGTCGTTCTTTAATTCATCGCCGTAGAAATGCCAGCCCGGTTCCTCATGATCCAGTCCGGCCGCGGATGCCTTGGCCGAACTGTGCGTCGCTCCCCAATCGGATATGACGAATCCCTTGTAGTTCCAATCTTTCTTCAGCACATCGGTCAGCAGATACGTGTTCTCGCACGCGTAATCGCCATTCACGCGGTTATAGGAGCACATCACCGCCGCCGGATCGGCTCTCTCCACACCAATTTCAAATGCCAGCAGATCGCTTTCCCGGGCCGCGCGCTCGTCGATATTCACATTGACCGAATTGCGCCCGCTCTCCTGGTCGTTGAGCGCGTAATGCTTGATGTCCCCGATTACATGCTGCGCCTGTTCACCCTTCATGACGGATGCGACCATGGTTCCGGCCAGGACAGGATCCTCGCCCATATATTCGAATGTCCTGCCATCGCGCGGTTCACGCGTCAGGTTCACGCCTCCGCCCAGGGACATGTTGTACCCCTGTGCTCGCAGCTCGCGCCCGATTAGAGCGCCATAGGCGTAGGCGCCATCCAGATCCCACGTCGCCGCGCCCGCGATGTCCGAAGGCAAAGCGGTGGAATAGCGTCCGTTTTCGCCGCTCATCCGCACGCCGTACGCGGCGTCTGACATCTGGATCGCAGGAATCCCCAGCCGCGGAATCGCCGGAACATATCCCGCCCCACCATCTGAACCGACAGCCAGCGGACTCACGGGGCCCAGTCCCGCCATGCCCGTGCCGTGGAGCATCGATATCTTTTCGTCCAGCGTCATCTCCTTCACTACCAGCGATGCGCGCTCGTCAGGGGACAGGCTGGTGTTCATCCACGCATGCGATTCACTGGATTGTGCTGCGGCGGAAGAAATGAGCGAGAGGGATGTCGCAAGAAACAGAAAGACGAAACTAAAAAGTGCCGGCGTACGCTGGCGCATGATTCGTAGCCTCCGGTTGACGCAAAATCGATATTGTAGCAGGTCAATATTGGTCCGAAGGATTATTGGCCCGCTGGCGTAACAGACCGCGAGCCCGGTGAGTTCTGTGCAACAGGTCGACTCGCGCTTTACACTTGATGCATGAAAATTGCCCTGGGGCAGATCAATCCGACGGTCGGAGACTTCGCGGGCAACGCTGCGAAAATCATCGAATTCTCCCGCCGAGCGAAGGCCGAGGGCGCCGGACTGATTCTGTTCCCCGAGCTGTCGGTCTGTGGATATCCGCCTCGCGATCTGGTCGAGCGTCCGTCCTTCGTCAAGCACAATCGTGAGTCCGTCGAGCGCATTGCCGCGGAAACCGGGGGTATCGCTGTGATCTGCGGCCTCGTAACTCCAGCCGATTCCGACACCGGCAAGAACGTCATGAATTCGGCGGCTCTGCTAATGGATGGCAAGGTCGCCTTCATTCAATCCAAGATGTTGCTGCCGACCTACGACGTCTTCGACGAGATGCGCAACTTCGCTCCCGCCAAAAGCCAACAATTGTTTCCCTTTTGCGGCAACCGCATGGCCCTCACCATTTGCGAAGACGCGTGGAATGACAAGCAATTCTGGTCACGCCGCCTTTACACCGTCGATCCGGTGGACTCCCTTATCCAGGCCGGAGGCAATTTCGTCCTCAACATTTCCGCCTCGCCCTTCTGGATCGGCAAGCGTGAACTTCGCCGCGACATGCTGGCCTCGATCGCGCGCCAGCACAAAGTTCCTGTAGTCTTGGTCAACCAGGTCGGAGGCAACGACAGTCTTGTCTTCGACGGCTCCAGCCTGGTCCTGAATCGCGAGGGCAACGTGATCGCGCAGGGGAAGTCGTTCGAAGAAGATCTTGTTTTCTTCGACTCGCAAACGCTGACGGGCGAGATGCACGACCAGATTCCAGGCGAGGAAGCCAGTGCCTACTCCGCGCTCGTTCTTGGAACGCGTGACTACATGCACAAGTGCGGCTTCCAGAAGGCGATCATCGGGCTCAGCGGCGGAATCGATTCCGCCCTCACCGCCGTGATTGCAAAGGATGCAGTCGGCCCGGAGAACGTCATCGGCGTGGGCATGCCGGGACCCTATTCTTCGCAAGGATCGATCGATGACGCGCGCGCACTGGCCCAGAATCTGGGAATCCGCTTCGAACTGATCTCCATTAATCCTGCATACGAAGCCTATCGCGAAATGCTGAAGAGCGTATTCGCCGGGACAAAGGAGGATGTCACGGAAGAGAATTTGCAGTCCCGCGCGCGTGGCATGTTGCTCATGGCGCTATCCAACAAGTTTGGTGCGATCGTGCTCTCGACGGGCAACAAAAGCGAACTCGGGGTCGGCTACTGCACTTTATATGGCGATATGGCTGGAGGTCTCGCCGTGATCTCCGACGTTCCGAAGACGCTGGTCTACCGGCTCAGCGAGTATGTGAATTCGCGCCTTCCGGTCATCCCTCAGAACACGCTGGAAAAGCCGCCTTCGGCCGAGTTGCGCCCGAACCAGAAAGACAGTGATTCGCTGCCGCCGTATGAAGTGCTCGATGCTGTCCTTGAAGACTACGTCGAAGATTCGCATTCCATCGAGCAGATTGCCGCCGATCGAAAAATCGACATCGACATTGTCCGCCGCGTGGCCCGCATGATCGACCGCACCGAATACAAGCGTCAGCAGGCTGCTCCTGGGCTCAAGATTTCGCCCAAAGCGTTCGGTTACGGGCGGCGTTTTCCTATCGCGGCGAAGTCTGTGTGATTCGCGCTTTTTATGTATCCTGTTAGTACGCGATCCTAAAGTTGCTTTTCCAGTCGTGTCAGTACAGCAATGCGAAAGGAAGCTATGCGTCTCCTCAACCTGATTTGTGTGGTCTTCGTAGCATCTACGATTGCTGGGGCTCAAACCCACGCGGCTAAGCCCGCGAGCGCGGAGCGGAAGACCGCCTCTGCTCCGGCCGATGATCTTCCTTCGGAAACAACCGTGGACTCGTTTCTGCACCAGCAATTTGGCTATGAGCCCGAGATGACATGGAAGATTTCCAGCATTAAGCCCTCATTGATTTCGGGATTGTCAGAAGTCGTTGTTATCCTCGCCAGCCCGCAGGGCCAGCAGGTGGCGCATTTCTTTGTCGGAGCCGACGGCAAGCACGCTCTGGTTGGCGACATTATTCCTTTCGGGCCGCGTCCGTTCGACCCCGTCAATAAGATCCTGGAGAAGGAAATTACCGGTCCCGCGCGCGGACCGAAAGATTCACCTGTGCTGATCGTTGAATTCGGCGATCTGCAATGTCCTGCCTGCAAACGGGCTCAGGATCCAATCGAGAAGCTTGTCGCCGCCGAACCGCAGGCACGATTCGTCTTCCAGAACTTTCCGCTGGAGATGCACAACTGGGCGATGAAAGGCGCACTCTACAGCGATTGCGTCGGCCGCGCTTCCAGCGAGGCTTTCTGGAAATTCATCTCAAAAGTCTATGAAACACAGCCCGACATCACGGCCGAAAATGCCGATGAGAAACTGACGGCGATTGCCGTGGACGCCGGTCTGAAGGGACCTGAGATCGCTGCCTGCGTCGCGAAGCCCGAAACGAAAGCGCATGTGGACGCGTCGATTGCACTCGGCAAATCCGTTGGAGTAACTGGCACGCCAACGCTGTTCATCAACGGCCGCCCGATTTCCAACTTCCAGCCGGAGCTACTCGAGATCTATAAGAAGCTCGTAGAGTTCGCGGAAAAGAATCCGTAATCAAGGGCACCTCGACCGGAGTGTTTCGTTACACAAAGCGGGAAGGCAACGCGGAGTGATATATCTCTGGTTGTGTGGGGACAGCCGCCTTCGGCTCTCCAGCGGAGCGGAAGCTCCGCCGCAGCACGCATACGATAGCTACTATATTTTTCTGTGAACTGCGGACGTGTTCCTACCGTTCCGAAACCCAAATCTCCGGCGTTTTTCGTTGAAAGTTCAAAACCACGTGCGGAGTGATGGCGACCATCAGTTCGTCGTCCTGTTCTTGTTTGGTATTGGTGACCATTGCCATATTCAACGCCGGAATCATCCCCAGTCCTGGAATTCCGCTCATCGAGATCGTGTCGCTGCGAGAAATCTCTCCGGCGATAAACGCCGGCTCTCCATCTGTCAGCGTAACGTCTCCTTTAAATTCCCGGTTCGAGATAATCGGCACGCCATTGTTCGATTGTCCCGTCAGCGACCGCACCTGCATTTCGAGTTGCAACGTGACCGATCCGTCGCCATGAATAATCGGCTTCGTTTTGATGCTTAGCCCTATATCTTCGTAGCTGACCGACGGAAATGGGGGAACATAGGTTTGATTTCCCAGGACCTGCGAAATCTGCGGCGAGTTGTAAATCGGCGCGTAGCTGGCGTTTAGAATCGGATAGCGCTCGCCCAGATGAAACGAGGCTTCATTTCCCTGAGCCGCCCGCAAAGTCATGTCATCCAGGCTTCGAGCCCAGGATTCGTTCACCGAAAGCGCCGCGGCCAGCTCATCAAGGCTGACTCCGCTGAACGTGAGCCCGCCGCCGAACGTCGCCAGCGGCTGGCTAAAAATCGAATTCTGCTGGCCGGTCAGCTGCGATAGCAAGCCGGCGAGCCCGGTGCTGCCCGCTTGATTGATGCCGCCAGAAGCAATCAGCTGATTGATGAGCTGCTGAATATTCTGCCCCGCCAGTCCCGCCAAGGCCGCCGCGGGGATGTTGTACAGGTTGAATGTGTTGGGAATATGCAGCCCGATATTGCGCGTCAACTGATGGCTGATCTGGAATACGCGGATATCGAGCATAACCTGCGGCTTGGCCTCATCCAGTTGCTGAAGCAGCTTCGCGCAAGCGTCAAGCGCATAAGGCGGTCCGCGCAATTCAACCGTGTTGTTTGACAGGCCCGACGTGATAAAGCGCAGGTCGAACATATTCCGCAGGATGGTCACCACTTCGGACGTTTCCTGCGGCGTCGAATACGCGGGCAACATAAACGTCCGCAGCGACATGCGATCGTATTCGCGATGATTCGCCGGAGTGTCGGCAGCGATCATCATCTGGTGCGCGTCGAGTGGCGTCCACATGGTCTTGCTGACCTGACAGGCCAGGCGAAGGGCGGTGAAGAAGTCGACGTTCTCGATGTTGAAGGTCACTGTTCGCTGCTGCACCGAATCGTCGAACTGAACCTTAATGTCATAGGCGGCGCCGAGTTCGGTGAACAACGATTTCACATCGCCCGAGAAATGAAACGTGGCAACACTGTTCGCCGGCGCGAGATGAAGTTCTACCGATTCCGTGAGGCGCCATGAAGGAGCCGCGGGCGTCGACGGCAAATCGGCCTGCCGTGTGGCATCGGCAAAGCGTTGCTGGGCAAACTGGTTTTCTGGATCGAGATCGAGCGCGGCGCGGAATTCACTCGCCGCTCGCAGCCGGGCGTCTTCGGCCATCAGCGCATTTCCGTTCTGAATGTGGTCGAAAACGAGCTGCGCCTTGACTACCTCGCGAGCGCGCAGAAATTCGATACTCAACGGATCCAGCTTTGCTGCATCCTCGAACTGCGCCAGCGCATCCTCCAATCGCTGGATTTCGATGAGCTTTTTTCCCCGTTTGTAGGCAGCATGGGCTTCCTTAAGATCTTTTGCGCTTGGGGTGCAGTTGACGCCGCCGACCAACCCGTTGTCGCACCGAATTGGAGGAGCCGATGCGGCATCCTCCGCGCGCGCAATTGTGCACAAGGCCAGCATGGCCGCTACACACACCGCTGCACAGATCCTCGACTTGCTCCCCATCGCTTCCGATTCTAAAGGCTTCAGGGCTCCCTTGAATCAACCACTAGGGCCTGGTACCTTCGGATTCACTCCTAAGAGATGCACCAGAAGAACGCTGAAATTGGTGAGTCTTGCAGATCTCATAGAGACGTGGATTACTAGGTCTCTACGCCGGGAGAAGAGGGTTCTAAGACAGCATTAGCCGCTCAATCTTCTGCGCCCGGCCCGTATTCTCATCGCAATCGATTACCACAGCGCAAAGCCGAACATCCCCGGTCGCAGGCTCAAAGCGCACGGGCATGCCGTTAAGAAATTTGCCGACCACCAGCTCTTTTCTGACTCCGATCACGCCGTCGTACGGCCCGCTCATCCCCACGTCTGTAATGTACGCCGTCCCATTGGGCAGCACGCGCTCATCGGCCGTCGGAACGTGCGTATGCGTGCCGAGCACAGCAGTGACGCGTCCATCCAGATACCACCCGAGAGAGATTTTTTCCGATGTCGCCTCGGCATGCATGTCGACGACTATTACCTTGGCCTGGACCTTCTGGAGCAACTGATCCGCCGTGCGGAACGGATCATCATTGGAGGCCATGAAGACCCGCCCCTGCAGATTGATCACCGCATAGGGAACCTTGCCCTTGAATCCCTGATAAACGCCCGATCCCGGCATGTCCGCGGGATAGTTCGCAGGACGCAACACGCGCCGCGCCGGACCGTGTCCGTTCCCCTCGACCATCTGGAAATAATCGACGATCTCGCGCTTATCCCAGACGTGATTTCCGGTCGTAATGACGTCGATGTTGAGCTCGAATAATTCTTCGGCGAGCGCCGGAGTAATGCCGAATCCCGCGGCGGAATTCTCCCCATTCGCGATGATCAGGTCGATCCCGCGATCGCGAACAATGCCCGGCAGGCGATCCTTGACGATGTTGCGTCCAGGCCGTCCAAAGATGTCACCAATAAACAGAATGCGCATGCGTGAAGATTAAGGTTGATGGTAACAGAAGGTCGCGACCGTGCATTTTTACATTGTCATCCCGACCGTAGCTTGCCGTTCCCAAAGGGAATGGCAGTCGGAGTGGAGGGACCCTATGTTCGGGTTTGCCGATTTCGAAGAAAATTCGGTTACTGACCACTAGAAACCAGCTCCGCCGTCCGCAGAAAATCAAAATTCCCCGCCGGATTCAGCTGCAGATTCTTCACCCGCTTCGTATGCACCAGAACATTGTCCAAGTACCACAAATTGATGTACGGCACGTCCTCAGCCAGCAAAAGTTGCACCTGGTCATAGAGCGGCTTCCGCACCTTCGGATCGATCGCCTGCCGTGCCTGATCGATCAGCGCATCCACCTTTGCATTCAGGTAATAACTGCGGTTCGCTCCGTTCGGCGGGAACTTCGACGAATGGAACGCGTACTCAAAAATATCCGGATCTTCATTCCCGCCGATCCAGCGTAGCCCGTACAACTGAAACGCCCCATGTTGTACGTCGGCAAAGAATGTCGCGAACTCGAAGCTGCGAATGTCGAGCGCAATCCCGACCTGACGCAATTGCTGCTGCATCACCGCAACCATCATCCGCGTGTTCGCGTCGGTCGAGGTTTTCATCGCGATGTGGAACCGCACGCCATTCACTTCCGGATAGCCCGCGGCATCAAGCAGTTGCTTCGCTTTCTCCGGATCATGTGGATACGTGTGCACGTCGCCGTTGTACGCCCAGCTTTGAGTCGGAAGGATGCTGCTCGCCGGTTCAGCTTCGCCGCGCCAGAGATACTCGATCATCGGCCCCCGGTCGAGGGCATAGGCAATCGCCTGCCGGACGCGGACGTCCTTCAGAATTGGATCGCGCAAATTGAATGCGAGATAGGCCAGCCGTGTTCCGGGTCCACGCTCGACACGAAGATTGGGATCTCGGGCCAGCGTCACTACCGTATCGGGCGTCAGCGAATTGATCGCGATATCTCCACTGCCCTTGCGCAACTCGAGCGCCTCGGTCGTCTCGTCGGGGACAACGGCAAACCGCACGCGGGGAATTTTTGGGCTTCCGCCCCAGTAGTCTTGGTTGCGATCGAGAACTACATCGCGATCCGTTTCCGCGCTCACGAACTTGAACGGCCCCGACCCAACCGGATGCAGCGTCATCTCATCTCCGCTGCCGTAGGGCACGATCCCCATCGCGCCATCCGACAGATTCCACAACAGCGGCGCGTCGGCCTGTTTCATATGAAAAACGACGGTGTAATCGTCCGGTGCATCGATGTGGTCGACGAACTTATAGTTCGCCGCCTTCGTGCTGCGAATCTTGCCCTGCAGCAACGAATCGAATGTCCACTTCACATCGCGCGCCGTCAAGGGCCGTCCATCGTGGAACTTCACACCATGATGCAGGTGAAAGACGTAAGTCAGCGGATTGGGAATCTCCCACTTCTCCGCTAGTCCTGTCGCAACATTCAGGTCGTCGCCGCGCGACAGCAGATCGTCGAAGATGAGATTGTCAATGCGCTCCGATTGGGCATCGATTCCCACCCGGGGATCCAAATTGGTCGGACTCGATTCAATCAGCATGACCAGCGTATTGGCGTCGGGTTTGCGGGAACAGGAAACGGTGAAAAGCAGGGCGAAAAACAACACCAGGATAGCTGGACTTCCCCGCTTCTTGCCGGTTTCGCCAGAAGTGAGAGTCGCGGCGGAGGGAAACAGGAAGGTATCGAAGCGGTGTTCCCTTCGCCGCCGCTCCGAGAGGCACAGCGAACGCAGTGGTCCGCGGTCCGAGGCCTGAAGCCCGAGGTCTCTAGACATATGAAATTTTCCCCAACACCGCCGCCCGCCGAGCTCCCGTAGCCGAAGGCACATTCGATGGCCGGTGATGCCACGTCTCATACGCCAACACCGCAAACGCCACAGCCTCTTTCGCTTCCGAAGGTAATCCAAATTCGTCCGAGAACCGGGTGACGATGCCCAACGGCGCCAGTTGCTCGGTGATCATTCCGACCAGAGTCGCATTCCGCGCCCCGCCGCCCGAAAGAATCACCTCGCGATAATTGGGGTCGGTCCGTCTTTGTAACATTACCGAGCGGACTCCGATGCCGTGCGGTTTCCCAATCACAAAACGGCGGACAGCATCCGCAATTGACCTCGCCGTTAACGCCGTCGCCGTAGCAACCACATCCTGTTTCCTCGCTCCGCGGCACGCGCGCAGAAACTCGCGTACGAACTCTCTCCCGAACTCCTCTCTCCCTGCCGTCTTCGGAGGCTTAGCCCGAAAGAAGCGGCCCTTTAGAATCTTCGTAACCACACTCTCAATCGCCACACCCGGTGCGGCAATCTTCCCGTCGCGGTCAAAGCGCTGCCCAAATAACACTTGCATGAGGGCGTCGATCACCATATTTCCGGGTCCCGTGTCGAAAGCGAAGATGCTTTCAGCGCGCGCTCCTGCAGGAATCGCCGTGAGATTCGCGATGCCTCCTACGTTTTGTACGATGCGCCCAACGTGCGGATCGTGAAACCACAAGTAATCGAGGAAGGGAACCAGCGGCGCCCCCTTGCCCCCGGCGGCCATATCTGCGGGACGGAAATCCGACACGACGGGCATACCCAAGCGAGCCGCAATCACCGCCGCTTCGCCCGTCTGCCAGGTGGTCGCAAGTCGGCTCCCGAGAAAAGGAAGAGCCTCACCCTGGTGATAGAGGGTCTGGCCGTGACATCCCACAAGATCGGCTTTCACTCGGAATGCCCGTTGCGCTTCAAGCACTGCATCGGCATACAGTTCTCCGAGCAGAGCATTGAGGCGGGCAAGATCCGCCACGTTCGCCGACGACGCATTCATCGCCCCAAGCACTGCATCGCGGACTTTTCGAGGATAAGGAAATGCGGCATGTCCTAGAAGTCGAATCCTGCCTGGCGCCACCCCGCGAGTGCCGCGCCGCGCGGAAGAATTGCCTTCGCCGATCCGCACCAGCGCGACGTCAACCCCATCCGCGGAAGTGCCGCTCATCACACCCGCGACGATCATCGGCTTCACGCTCATCCCCGCGGCCGCCGATCTTCTTCGCATTTGAAAGCTTCCAACCGGACCTGCTCGCTGAATTCCCACAATCTGCGGGTCAATTTCTCGACCATGCCCTGAGTAGGAGATTTGCGCGCGCGCAGTCCCTTCGCAGATTTCGTCTTGAATGCAGCAACCCGTTTCGCCGCAGCGGCGACGCGCCGCGCGAACTGCCGGTCACTTTCGGCAGCCCGCGTCAACGCCTCAAATGCTTGCACCACGCGGTCCTCGCGATGACACACCAGGCACAAATCCCCGCCCACGCGAACAAATTCGATCGCTGCATCTCCCACGGAAGCGGTAGAGAGTACTCCGCCCATCTCCAGATCGTCAGAGACAATCAGATTTTTGTAGCCGATTTTCTTCTTCAGAATGTCTGCAATCCAAGCCTTCGAGAGCGACGCCGGAATCTTCTTGCGCGTCACCCGCGGATACGCCGCGTGGGACACCATCACCATCGGCAATTGCCGCCGCAAAGAGCGATAGGGAACCAGATCCTCGGTCCACATCTCTTTCAGAGATTTCTCAATCACCGGCAACTCATGATGGCTATCGAGATTGCCCTCTCCGAGTCCCGGGAAATGCTTTCCGCATCCCAGAACCCCGGCGTCTTTCAAGCCCGACAGAAATTCGCGGGCGTATTCGGCAGCCTGCTTCGGATCCGCCGATATTGCCCGCGATCCCATCACGCTGCGCGAAGCTTCGAACGCCAGGTCCAGCACCGGCGCAAAATCGACATTGAACCCCAACGCGCGGCAATTCTCGCCAATGACGCGCCCATGCTTGCGAAACATCCTGCGATCTCCGGTCGCGAACACATCAGCCGCGGAGGGGGCCGGTTCGAGCGCATCCCGAAACCGATCAACAGTTCCGCCCTCAAGGTCGACGCAGGTGAACAGCCGCGTGCGGACACACTTCTGGCATTCGCGCAGCAGGCGCCACGTCTGCTCGGGAGTCTTTATATTGCGCGCGAAAAGAATCACCCCGGCTGGCTGAATTCGCGCCAACAGGGAAGAGAGCGCTGTATTGATTTCCGTCCCATCGAATCCGATGATCAGCAATTGCCCGACATCGCGCGAGAGCATTCCTTGGTGTACCTTTGTGGCCTTCGTGATTAAATCTCTTTCTTCAGGTCCGCCAGCAGATTCAAAGCGTCCAGTGGCGTAAGCCGATTCAAATCCACTTCGCGCAATTTATCCAGTATCGGCTGCGACAGGGGAGTAAAAATGGTCAACTGCGCCGCCGGAGGGGTTGCTCCCGGCGAGAGATGCGCTGTGGCCTGCTGCTCGGCGAATTCATGCTGTACAAGCACCTCACGCGCCCGCTCGACAACTTCATTCGGAAGCCCGGCCAGCTTGGCGACTTCGATTCCGTAACTGCGATCGGCGGCGCCGAACTCGACCTTCCGCAGGAATACAATTCCTCCACCGGTCTCCTTTACTGAGACATGAAAATTTGTGACCCCCTCCAATTGCTCGGCCAATTCTGTTAGCTCGAAATAATGTGTTGCGAACAGCGTTTTTGCGCCCACACGCGCGTGAAGATACTCCACAGCCGCCCACGCGATCGCGAGCCCGTCATAAGTTGCCGTGCCGCGTCCCACCTCATCCAGCAGGATCAATGACCGCGCCGTCGCCGTGTGCAGAATCGCGGCCGTCTCAGTCATCTCGACCATGAATGTCGAGCGCCCACGTGCCAGGTTGTCGCTGGCCCCAATGCGCGTGAACACTCGGTCCACCACGCTGAGCTTGGCCGCGCGTGCCGGAACAAACGATCCCATCTGCGCCAGAATGACGATCAGGGCCGTCTGCCGCAGATAAGTCGACTTGCCACCCATGTTCGGCCCGGTCAGCAGGAGGATGTTATGCGTCTTGTCGTTCAAATAAAGATCGTTCGGAACGAAGCGGTCGCTGCCTCCGGCCGACTCCTGCAGCTCGATTACCGGATGCCGGCCTTCGATGATCTCCAGGTCTCCGGAGTCGACAAACGACGGGCGGCAGTAATTCCGCAGCGCCGCAATGTGCGCGAGGGACGCCAGAACATCCACTTCCGCCAGAGCCAGCGCAGTCTGCCGGATTCGCTTCGCCGCTGCTGCAATCGCAGTGCGCAGGTCTGTAAAAAGTCGCCGCTCGATCTCAACGATCTTTTCCTGCGCATCGAGAATCTTCGCCTCATATTCCTTCAACTCCGGAGTCGTAAATCGTTCCGCCGCAACCAGAGTCTGCTTCCGCTCGTAATCCGGTGGAGCGAGATGCAGGTTCGCCTTTGAGATCTCGATGTAGTAGCCGAAGATCGAATTGAACTTCACTTTCAGCGAGCCGATTCCGGTGCGCGTACGCTCACGTTGCTCAATCTGGGCCAGCACGGCCTTGCTGTTGCGCGAAAGGTCTCGCAATTCGTCCAGGTCGCGATCGATCCCGGCCGCGATCACGCCGCCATCGGCAAAACTCAGCGGCGGCTCGGGAACAATCGTCTCCTCGATTCGTTCCCGCAGATCGCCCAACTCATCAAGCAGTCCGTGCAGTGCCTGCAACCGTTCCGCGCCGAGCCGGGCAACCGCCGCTCGCACTGCCGGAATCTTCGCCAGCGACGCGGCCAACGCGAGCACATCCCGGGGATTCGCCGTCTCCAAGGTCACGCGGCTCAGTAGCCGCTCCAGATCGAGTACGCCATCCAGCGCCCGGCGCAACTCCTCGCGCGCCACAATGTCTTTCACTCCGGCTTCGACGGAATCGAGACGCCCGTTGATCTCGTCGAGATCAAGCGACGGGCGCAGCAGCCAGGCCCGCAGCAGCCGTTTGCCCATCGGCGTGACCGCGGCATCGATCGATCGAAACAGCGTCACACCGGAATCGGTTCCCGCAAACAGAGGTTCAATCAGTTCGAGATTCCGGACCGTGACCGCATCGAGCACCAGGCAATTCTGCCGCTCGTACCACCCGATGCGGTCGACGTGATGGAGCGAGCCGCGCTGCGTGGAACGCACGTAATAAAGGATGGCTCCCGCCGCCGAAGCGGCGGCTATTCGCCCAGCCAGCCCAAATCCTTCCAGGGACAAAACGCCGAAATGATTTTCCAGCAGCGGCAGGGCGTGATCCGGCGAGAAGATCCAGTCCTCCAATGGAGTCTCGGTAAAACGACCGCCGGCCGAATTCGCAAGAGGGCTATGTGGGGACAGCCGCCCACGGCTGTCCGGGCGAGCGAAGCTCGGCTGGTTCTTCTCCGCTCCGTCGAACAACGGCGCAGCCGATCCATACAACAATTCCTTCGGCCGGAGCTGCTCGAGCTCTTCCTGCACTCGCCGCATCGCGCCCTGACCTGCGAACTCAGTCGCCCGAAACTCGCCTGTCGACAAATCCAGCGCCGCGAAGCCCACTCGATCTCCCACCTGCGCCAACGCAGCGAGAAAGTTGTTCTCCTCCGACCCGAGCGAAGAATCTGCGGCGGTTCCGGGCGTGACCACACGCGTCACTTCCCGGCGCACAAGCTTCTTCGCCAGACGAGGGTCTTCCATCTGCTCGCAAATCGCGACCTTGAACCCCTTGCGGATCAGTTTCCCGATGTATCCTTCAGCCGCGTGATACGGCACGCCGCACATCGGCACGGCGATTCCTTTTTCCTTATTGCGCGAGGTTAGCGTGATCTGCAGCTCTTTTGCCGCGACGACCGCGTCGTCAAAAAACAGCTCATAGAAATCTCCCAGGCGGAAGAATAAGAGCGCGGTGGGATGTTCTTTCTTGACGGCAGCATACTGCCGCATCAGCGGAGTGGACGGCTCGGTCATCTATGCGGGCTTCGGCGGATTATAACAAAGCTCCGCGCGCTTCTTCATCGCGTGATTGGCATCACTCCATGAAAATTACCACTCAACATCGGTGTTGACTCCGCTCGCAGTCGGTGTTCTCCTTTGCTGTTCTATGGAACTTCGCAAGGATCCGATCACTCGCTCGTGGGTCATTACCGGGGACGATCCGGGAGAAGCGGCGCCGCGTTCCGAGGGCCCTTGCCGTTTCTGCGCGGACGCGGCTTTGCCGCCCCACGTGATCGCCAATGCTCCTGACGCGGTGGGAACGATTTGGTCTGCTCGGTCTGTCGTTCATCCCACTCCGCTGTATCGCATCGAAGGCGAGCCCGGACGCCGCGGCGACGGCCTGTACGACCGCATGCATTCCGTGGGCGCGCATGAAGTGCTGGTCGAGAATCGCAATCACGATCGCCACTTATGGAAGGCGAGCGACGATGAGATCGGCCAGTTTCTGCGGCTTGCGGCCGAGCGAATTCTAGACCTCAAGCGGGATCCGAGAATCAAGTACGTCAGTCTGTTCAAGGATTACGGCAAGAATGCCGGACAGGAGTTCGCACATCCCACGTCGGAGATCACGGCGACCATGTTTGTCCCGCGCCGCGTGCTCTACGAACTGCGCGCCGGACGGGAATACTTCGTCAGCAAGGAGCGCTGCGTTTTCTGCGATATTCTGCAGCAAGAAGAGCGCCAGGCGCAGCGAGTGATCGAGGCTCGCGGGGATTATCTGGCAGTTTGTCCGTACGCGCCGCGCGTTCCATACGAAACATGGATCCTTCCGCGCAACCATGACGCTTCGTTCGAACGCACGGGACTGAATCGTCCGGGCCTGCGTCTCAATCTCGCTGCGCTTCTGCGGCGAACGATACAGAGAATCCGATCGGTCACGGAAGAGTTCCATCTTGTGCTGCACACTTCTCCGAGCACGCTGCATCCCTCGAAGAATCTCGGATACTGGAAGACGATCGACGATGACTATCACTGGCACATCGAGATTCTGCCAGTAATTCCCGCCAAGGCGAAGTCGTACACGTTCAAAGAGGTCTACTATTCGCCCGTGAGTTCGGAAACCGCGGTTAAGCATCTGCGCGAAGCGAAGATCGAGGGCTGAGCCGCTCGCATTGCCTGCTACAATCCACGCCATTATGAGAATACTCGGAAGATTTCTATTCTGTTTTGTCATATTCGTTGCGACTTGTCTGGCACAAACAGCAGCACCTTCCGCGGGCAAGCAAAAGATCCTGTGGGAGAAGCTGGAATCCAAGATCGGGCAGATTAATGAAGGCCTCGATGGCGTCATGGGGCTTGCGATTGAAGACCTCACGACCGGCGATCACTATTACCTCAACGAGGATGAGGTTTTTGCGCAGGCTAGTTCCATCAAGATCACGGTTCTCGCCGAACTCTATCTCCAGGCGCAGCAAGGAAAGCTGAAGCTTTCGGATCTCTATACCGTGCAGTCTTCCGATCTTGTCCCTGACAGCGACATTATGAACGGGCTGACTCCGGGCGTGACGCGCATAACCCTGCGCGATCTGGCGACCATGATGGTCGCAGTGAGCGACAACTCTGCCTGCAACGTGCTGATCGATCGTGTCGGCATGCAGAACGTCAATGCCATGCTTGATTCGCTCGGCCTGATACACACGCGACTGCGCCGCAAGATGATGGACTTGCAAGCGGCAAAAGAGGGACGGGAGAACATTTCGACGCCGCGAGAGATGATGATGCTGCTCGATGACATCTATCACGGCAAGGTGCTGAATAAGGAATTCACCGACGAATTCTTTAAGATGCTCAGCACGAACAAGGACTCGTTCATCCCGAAGTATCTTCCTCCTGATCTGAAGGTCGCGAACAAGCCTGGCGAATTGGAGGCGGTGCGGAATGATTCGGGTGTGGTGTTCGTCGAAGGACGTCCGTATGTGATCTCGGTGATGACGGCATTTCTACTGAATGAACGTGATGGCGAAGAGGCGATCAGCAATATCTCGCTCGAAACCTGGAGGATGTTCGATCGGCTGAGTCGCGCGACTGAATATGGACGCGTGGTTTCGCCAGGGAATGGAACACGGTAAGTCTTTCTGCTGCAGTCGGGAACAACGGGTCTGTCCACTTCGCGATGACGGTAGTTATTTTGCGCTGGCTCCAGACGCGCGTGATGATGTAATTTGCTGGCGCGTGAATTGCTGTGCGGCTTTGGCGTCCATCGGTTGGGAGAAGTAATATCCCTGGCCGAATTCGCATCCTAGCTCGGCGAGGCGTTCGAGTTGCCGCGGGGTTTCGATTCCTTCGGCGATCACCTTCATTCCCATCTTGTGTGCCACCAGGATGATGAGTTCCACGATATCGGAACTGCCGCGATCGCTTTGCATTTCCTGAACCAGGGAGCGGTCGATCTTCAGCGCATCGACGGGGAACTGGCTCAGTCCTCGAAGTGAGATCGATCCTGTGCCGAAGTCGTCGAGAACGACTCCTATACCCATGTGCTTGAGGTGAGAGAGCACCGTAATCGTCATCTTCGGATCGGCGGCGGCAATGCTCTCCGTAATCTCGAGCTGTAGCTGCGACGGATCGATTCCCGTTTCCTGCAATGCTTCCTGCAGATCGTTCACCAGATGCGCATCCGCGAACTGGCGGGCGGAGACGTTCACGGTGATATTCATCGGGCGTTGCCCGTACTCGTTCATTTGCCATTCGCGAAGCTGGCGGCAGGACTGCATGATCAGCCAATGTCCGATGGAAACCAAAACGCCGGTGTCCTCCGCGGCTTCGATGAAACGGTAAGGAGAAATTAATCCCTGAGTGGGATGATTCCAGCGCAGCAGGGCTTCGAAGCTGACGATGCTGCGGTTGTCGACACGAACGACGGGCTGATAGTGCACGCCGAATTGCCGCTCCACGAGCGCGGAGCGCAGATCGGATTCGAGCTTCAGACGTCCGACGGCACGTCGGTGCATGACTTCGTCAAAGACCTCGCAGCGCGACCCACCGAGCGACTTGGCGCGGCGCATGGCGACATCCGCATCTTTCAAAATATCTTCGGGGCGTTCGTGCGTCGCTGCGCTCAAGGCGATGCCTACGCTCAGCGATGGGCGGATCTGGCGTGCGCTGACGGTAAATGGTTCTGCGACCGCGGTCTGCAGCTGTCGCGCGATGCGCATGGCGTCGCTGGGATCGGCAACGGTCTCGAGCAAGATCGTGAATTCGTCGGAGCCAAGGCGAAACAACGGGGCTTCCGTGCTGGCGTTACGCGCGATGGTGGGATCTTGCCGAAGGCAACTTGCCATGCGGCGCGCGATTTCAGTAAGGATGTGATCTCCTCCGTCGTTGCCCATCGATTCGTTGAAGATACTGAAGTGATCGATATTCGTGAGAAGCAAAGTATGCATCCGGCTGGCATCGCCGCGGGTCTTGACGAATGAGATTCGCAGTCGATCGAGAAACGAGCGGCGATTGGGCAATCCGGTAAGCGGGTCGTGAAACAGGTTGTGCTCAAGTTGCTGCTCGGCGCGTTTGCGCTCGGTAATATCGCGATTGACGATCACTAACTTGGCGACGTTGCCATTGACGTCGCGGATTGTGCTGGCCAGGGACTCGAAGACGCGCCAGCTTCCATCTTTATGTTTAATCCGGTAATCGAGTTGCTGGCCGACTCCGCTTTCGCGCGCCTCCCGCGCGGCCTCGATCACGCGGAACCGATCGTCGGGATGAATCTGCTCGAAGGCGGAAGTTTCGCCAAGTTCCGCGGGAGAGTAGCCGAGTATTCGTTTGTAGGAAGGACTGTTGTAAAGGCGTCGTCCTTTTACATCGACCAAGGCGATCATGTCGGCGGCGTTTTCGGTGACAATCTGAAAGATCTCTTCGCGCTTCCTGGATTCGCGGTGAATCCGGAAAATGCGAACCTGCTGGTAGATCGCGAGAATCACCAGAACGAGCAGTACACTCCAGTACCAATCGAGCATCGACAGCACTCCTGAGGAGAGCTATCGGCAGAACGGTGCGCGAAATTGATGCGACGAAAATTCAGCGAAGAAATTTGGATAAAGGTGCCCATCCAAAGTCCCGCCCAAAAAAAAATCGCCGGACGCTTAGGGGTATACCCCCCTCCCCCCCTCGATCTCTGGAATCATCGGGTTAGCGGAAAATTGAAAATAAAATATCCAGAATCAAGAACTTAGGGGCAAAATCCTGATTTCAAAGAACTTCGGGGCTTCACGTGGGCGCGCTCGTTCCAAAATGGAATGAATTGCGCGTATCCTCGCCCCGTCTGGGCCTCGGCAATGATCGCAGGCGTGGGCTGTGGAAGGCTACGTCAGATGTCACATCGGGAGTGTGGAAATGTCCCAGCGCGTGCCGCGCCCTGAGGGAAACACAGAGTCTCTCCACTCCGGATTGCCTGCCGCTTCGCATCGTCGACGGCGCGACTGGAAGCCCGGCCCTCCCCCAACTATTTGTGAGATTACCCTCCAGTCGAGATGTAATCATTGGGCGAGTTCGCAAGTTCTTGCACACTCACTGATCCATTTCCTGCGAAAACTAAGCTCTCCTTGACCCTTGCTCTTCGCTGTACTACACTCTCGTTCCCTCCCTTGATGTGCCTACCATAACGCAACGTTGTTTGAATTCTCCGCCGGTTTGATCGGGGATAGACGAAACAAGAATTCCAAGGGTTCTGCTGGAGGGCTCCTATGAAGTCGTGCAATGTGGTGGTGAAAGTTGTGGCCGCCTTGTGCTTTTTCGGTTATGCGATCAGCGGCTCGGCGGCGACAAGTTACACGCTGAGCGTGACGGCAACGGGGCTGAACTCCGGCGGGACGCTGGTGGTCGAAGACAGCAAGCTCGACACGTTGACGTTCACCTCCAACACCACCCAGAGCTTCGCACATACTTATGCGAGCGGAGCGAAATGGCAGGCGCGGATCAACACGCAGCCCACCGGGCAGACCTGCACTTTGAGCAGCACCAGCGGTACGATCACCGCAAATACGACTATCACGGCGACCTGCAGTTCAACCGCGAATTACACCATCAGTGTCTCGGTGACAGGCCTGACGGGCGGGACTCTCGTCATGCAGGACAGCAAGCTTGAAACGTTAAACTTCACGACGAACGGCACGCAGACATTCCCGACCGCATATGCCAGCGGAGCAACCTATCAGACGCGCGTGAAGACGCAGCCGTCGGGTCAGACCTGTACGCTGAGCAGTAACTATAAGGGAACGATCACATCGAACATTACGGTAACGGCTACCTGCACCAGCAACACGGCGAACTACAACATCAGCGTCGCGGTGACGGGGCTTACCGGCACATTGGTCGTTCAGGATAGCAAGGGCGACGGGCTGACATTCACGTCGAACACGACACAGACATTTGCATCGCAGTACGCCAGCGGTTCGAGCTATTCGGTAACCATCCAGACGCAGCCGAGCGGCCAGACCTGCACGCTGAGCAGCAACGCCAGCGGAACGATTACGTCGAACATCACCGTGACGGCCACATGTACGACCAACACGCAGAACTACAACATAAGCGTCGCAGTGACCGGGCTTACGGGGACGCTGGTTGTTCAGGACAGTAAGGGCGACGGGCTGACTTTCACCTCAAACAATACACAGACGTTTGCTTCGCAGTATGCCAGCGGTTCGAGCTATTCGGTGACGATCCAGACTCAGCCGACGGGACAGACCTGCACGCTCAGCAGCAACTCAAGCGGGACCATCACTTCGAACGTGACGGTGACGGCGACCTGCGTTTCGAATTACACGATCAGCGTGGCCGTGACGGGACTGACCGGAACGCTAGTTGTGCAGGACAACGACAATGACACGCTCTCTTTCACCACCAACAAGACGCAGACATTTGCGACGACGTATGCGAGCGGTTCTTCGTATTCGGTGACGGTGCAGACGCAGCCGACGGGCCAGACCTGCACTTTGAGCAGCAATGCCAGCGGAACGATTACTTCGAATGTGACGGTGACGGCGACGTGCGCGAATTCCGGAAACAATCTCACCCTGAGTGTGAACGTGACCGGACTTTCCGGCACAGCCACAATGCAGGACGATCAAGGCGATACGCTGACGTTCAACAACAACGGCACCCAGACGTTCACCAAGACGTACACGAGCGGCGCGACGTACATCGTCTACGTGACCAGCCAGCCCACGTCGCAATCGTGCATTCCGACTTACTTCAGCGGGACGATCACGTCGAACACCACGGTTAATCCGGTGTGCGCGACCGGAGCGACCCGCGCGCTGGGGACGGTCAGCGGCGTCTCGAGTATCTCGTGTTCGGGATCGATCAAGAACGGCGCGTGCCAGCAGATGACAGTTTCGTGTCCGGGAGTTCCGGACGTGATGGCGTATGTCAAGACCAATACGCCGAGCGGGAGTTCGCTGGGCACGGTGACCTATAACACTGGCACCGACGGCAACGGGCTCTACGACAGCATCTTCACGTATGGCAGCACCGCCGTGCAGAACGTGCTGAATGCAGGCTTCACCACCGTGCAGATTTCGTGGGGAACTCCATTCAACAACAATCAGCCGGATGGGTGGGCGCTTGGGCCGGGTGGCGTGATGGCGTCGGCGTGCCGTTATGCGACCGTCACGCAGTGGATCTATAACAACATCCAAAATAATACGGCCCTGCCATATTGCGCGACAGCGAACAGTGGCGGTGCCGGGGCGCTGGCTTATGCGCTGTCGCAGTATCCGACGAGCAATATCCTGTCGATGGCGGAAGTAACCAGTGGGCCGCCAACGGGACGCCTGGACTGGGGCTGCGGATGCCTGGAAGGCAAGCTGCCAGTGCAATGCGGATCGAGTAGTTCGCTTGGAACATGTTTCGGGAAAGCGGACGCGCCGGTGTGGGATCCGGCATATGATCCGACGAACGCCAACCCAGTTTGCAGCAACGCGGTGAATGGAACGTTGCCCCCGGGAGGATTGAATTTCCTGCTTGGCGACAGCGTCGAAGCGCCGGGAGCGAACTACAACTTGCCGAAGACGTACGTGAACCTGGTGTTCGGCGGGGCAGACAACAGTTCGGCGATTCCGATTGGTCAGGATTGGTTCAACAACATCACGACGAATAAGGCACAGGCCTGCGTGGCGGGAGGTCAGCATTCACTGGCAAATACGCTCGCGGGCGCGCAACAGATCGCGAATGACCTGATCAGCCTGTGTAAGCTGCAGTAACGAGATTGAGTCATTGGGTAATTTTGTAATTGAGTAATTGAAAAGCTTGGACGCTTGAGGAGAGCGGCAGCGGAGTAGATTTGGTAATTTTGTAATCGGGTAATTTGGTAATTTGAAAAATCTTCGGGCCCGCCGGGTTTTTTTCAGTTACCAAATTACAAAATTACTCAATTACCAGATTTATTTCTGCTGCCGCTTTTCTTTTTCTACTTTCACCCGAGCTTCATCGCATCGGGATCCCACTTCACGACAGAGCCGCGCTCGACGCTCAGGTTGCTGAGCAAGGCGGCACCGGCGGCGCGATATCCGAAGACGGCGTCTTCGACGACCGGTTGGCGCGAGCGGACGGCTGCGAAGAAATTCTGGAAGTGATCGTAGCTGTCGCTGTATCCCTCGGGCGCGACATACTTGTCGAATCCCGCTGATGGCGGGCCTGCCGGATGTGCTGGCGGATATTTCTGGCGGTAGTCCTTAAGAATTTCCTTCTGCATCGCCGTGGTGAAAGTTCCAATCGTGTAGCCCGGCTCTTTTTCTCGCGGCGTGCGGCTCACACTGACTGCGTTGTAGGAGATCTCCATGGTGCCTTCGGAGCCGGTGAAGATCAGGCCTTCGCTCTCTTCGCCGCCATCGACGAAGTTCACTCGCAGGCTGAGATTGAATCCCTGTGGGTAATCGAACAAGCCGAGCAGGACGTCGTCGGCGTCCCGGCCGTCTTTCCAGAAGCGGAGGCCGCCAGTGGCCATGGCGCGGGTAGGGCCGTGACTGCCGGTGATGAAGTGCGTTCCGCTGAATAGATGAACGAAGAGATCCCCGGCGACTCCGCTGCCGTAGGCCTTCCATTTGCGCCACTGGAAAAAATGCTCGGCGTTGAAGGGGATCTTTGGAGCGGTTCCGAGGAAGCGCGGCCAGTCGCAGGTTTCCGGCGATGCGTCGAGCGGGACCGTGTAGTCCCAGGCTCCGATCGCGGAGTTGCGGTCCCAGTGGGCGGTGACCATATTGAGCTGGCCGATGGCGCCGGATGCTAGCAGTTCCTTCGCCTTGATGTAGATCATGGAACTGACGCGCTGGCTGCCAATCTGAAGGATGCGGTTGGTTGAGCGCGCGGCCTCGATCATCTCGGGGCCATCGGAGTAGACATGGATCATCGGCTTCTCGCAGTAGACATCTTTGCCGGCCTTCATGGCGTCGACGGCAACCTGCTTGTGCCAGTGGTCGGGCGTGCCGATGATGACGGCGTCGATGTCGGGACGCGAGAGAATTTCCTTGTAGTCGCGGGTCGTGAAGATGTCGTCGCCCCAGATTTCTTTGCTGTGGGCGAGGCGGCCGTCGTAGCAGTCGGCGACGGCGACGAGCTTCACGCCGGGGACCTGCACGGCAGTTTTTGTGTCGTACTGGCCTTGTCCGCCGGCGCCGATCAGGGCGATTTGGATGTGGTCGTTAGCGGCGAGCGGCGTGAAGGGCGCAGCTTCGAGCGGCGACAGGGCGTAGATTCTGGAGCCGAGGGCTGTGGCAGCAGTGGCGCTGCCCGCAACTTTCAGGAAATTTCTGCGATTCAGCATGAGGACATGTATCTCCCGGATGAAGTGAGCTGGCGTATGAAACGATATGCCTGTTTGGAGAATTTGTCTTGGGGCGCTCACCATCAGTACCGCGAGATCCCTCGCTCCGCCTGAAAAGCGGCTCCGCTCAGCATGACGCAGGGCTTCCTCTTATCTCGGCACGACAAAACGGTATTTCGCGTTCCATAATGTCCGTATGACGGTACGGCGGGTGAAGACGTATACCGGGGCGCAGGGGTATGTGTATCAGTATTATTTTGTCGGGAAGAGGGCGGCGCTCGCAGAGGATCCCGAGGCCCCGGCGACCGAGTTTATTTTCGATGTGACTTCGGACCGCAAGGTGACGTATGCGGTCAGCGTGTTTTTGCCGGAGGGTCCGGTGCGCGTATGGGGTCAGGTGCATGGGCGTCCGTTGAATGACGCCGAGCAGTATGCCGCGGTGAAGATGCGGTTATTCCGGGCGTTCGATGAATTGGAAGACGTAAAGGCCAGCGGGCGCCGGTTGCGGATTGATGAAGCGCTGCTGGAAGAGGCGCTGGCTAGTTTGGGCGTGGAGTAGGTCATGCGAATTCCGGCGAGCGAGTTTGAAAATCGCAATAAGCCGTGTCCATGCGGCAGCGGGAAGAAGTACAAAAAGTGTTGTATGCCGCTGGACACGGGGACTGACACTGCGCCGGTGACCGCGCCAATTCCACGCGGACCGAACCCCTTGCGATCCACAGAACGTGCAGAGCCTGACGATAGTCATGAGCGATGAAAGGCTATTGCGACACGCTCCGGTTGTGAGAAACTCCCATCGTGAAAATTCTCAGGCATCTTCTCCTTCTCATTTTTCTTTTCGTCTTAACTTTTTCGGCCCAACCGCTCCTGGCCCAGACTCCGCGATGGTCGGAGCAGCAGGCCAACGACTGGTATGCGAAGCAGCCTTGGCTGGTCGGCAGCAACTACATTCCCAAGGATGCGATCAACGAGCTGGAGATGTGGCAGGAGGCTTCGTTCGATCCGGCGGAAATCGACAAAGAGCTAGGGTGGGCGGAAGGGATGGGCATGAATACGATGCGCGTATTCCTGCACGACCTGCTCTGGCAGCAGGATCCGGCGGGATTCCAGAAGCGTATCGACCAGTTTCTGACGATTGCGGCGCGGCATCATATTCGGCCGCTGTTTGTGCTGTTCGATTCGTGCTGGGATCCGATGCCGAAGCTGGGACCGCAGCATCCGCCGATTCCGGGCGTGCACAACTCCGGATGGGTGCAGAGTCCCGGCGCGAAGGCGCTGGAAGATCCGGCGCAGGTCCCACGACTGAAGGCCTATGTGCAGGGCGTGGTGGGCGCGTTTGCGAAAGACGATCGCATTCTGGGCTGGGATGTGTGGAACGAGCCGGGATCGGACCAGACAGGGAATTATCCGCGGACCGAGTTGAAGAATGACAAGAAGATTGCGCTGGTGGCGGCGCTGCTGCCGCAGGCGTTCGAGTGGGCGCGCGAAGTGCATCCGACGCAGCCGCTGACGAGCGGAGTGTATGAGGTCGATACGTCAAAGGACGAAGATGCTCAGGATGAGCTCGAGAAAATTCAGTTGCGCGAGTCGGACGTGATCACGTTTCACAACTACAGCTGGCCGGAATCGTTCAAAGACGAGGTGGAGTGGCTGCGGAGATTCCATCGTCCGGTGATCTGCACGGAGTTCATGGCGCGGTCAGTGGGAAGCACGTTCGACACGATCCTGCCGATTGCGAAGGCGGAGCATGTGGGGGCGATCAATTGGGGATTCGTGGCGGGGAAAACGCAGACATATTATCCGTGGGAGTCATGGCAGCATCCGTACATTCTGATGCAACCGCCGGTGTGGTTTCATGAGGTGCTTCATTCGGATGGTCGGCCGTACCGGCAGGCTGAGGTGGATTTGATACGGGAGCTGACGGGGAAGAAGTAATTCCCCACCCTAGCCGCAAAGGACGCGGCTGGGATCGGGCACCCACATTTCGCAATCACCTGCGCTGTAACTACTCGCCGGTTGTCGATGGTTTCTGCGCGGCCTGTTTTTCCTGGGCGCGCTTGATCAGCTTTTTCAGCTTGCCTTCGATGGAAGCGTCGCCGATGTGCTCATCCTGCAGAATTCCATCGGCGTCGATCGTGAAGGTGTGAGGAATTGCCTTCACGCCGAAAGATTGGGCGATCGATCCGGTGAATCCGTGATCGCAATACTGCAGCCATGTCATTTCATTTTTGGCGACAAATTCTTTCCACTTGGTCTCGTCCGTGTCGAGGCTAATGCTCACCACGACCAGCGGCTGTCCGGCAAACTTTTTGGCGATTTCACGCATGTGAGGCAGGGCTTCGCGGCAGGGGCCACACCAGGTAGCCCAGAAGTCGATCAGGACAACCTTTCCCTGAAGATCGTCGAGCGAGACGTGCTGTCCGTCGAGTGTGGTAATCGAGAACGGGGGCGCCATCAGCGCGCGGGCCAGGTCCGGCTCGGTAATGAATAGCTGGGCTCGCTGGCGCTCGGGTGAATCTTCTTTCTTCATTTCGACGAACTGCTGAAAGCGGGTTTTGGCGGCATCGTCTTGCTTCAGGTGGGCGAGCGCGCGGCCGTCCTCGAACAGAGCTGCGGGAAATTTCGGAGCCACCGCCAGGGCCTTGCCGAATTCGTCGTGTGATCGATTGAAGAATTCGTCTTTGCGGCGATCCAGGCCTTCATTCAAGAGAAGCATGCCGAATTCGTAGTGAGCGAGGGCGAGATCTGGTTGTGATTGAGCCTCCGTGACCATTTCCTGGGCGGCTGCTTCGGCGGCTTTCCAGTCGCCGAACTGGGTGGCGTATTGCACGATTTTTTTCTGGCAGGCAAGGCAGTGGCCGCCATCCTGCTTGTCGGCTTTTTTGAAGGAGTCCAATGCGGCGCCGGGCATCCGCTCTTGTACGTATTTCAGGGCCTGTTCATACGTCTTCTGGGCTTTTTCATTTGCAGGTCCCTGAGCTGGTTTCTGCTGTGCCACCAGGGGCAGAAGGAGAGAGATGAGAGCGATTCCAATGGGCGCGCACTTCATAGGGAACTCCCGTTCGAGCAGAAGAAAGTACCACGGAACTGGAGTTTTTGCCGGGATTTTTGGCTTTTCGAAGTGCGAGGCAGCGGGGCGGGCAAGCTGCCCGCGCGACAGCCGCCGGGACGCCGGCGCTACGCGTACCGAGTCCTCTTTCCTGGCGCGTCCATTTACAATCTCGGAATATGAGAATCCTTGCCTTTACCTGGGCCCTCTTGCTGATCGGGTTGGTGGCGTGCAACAGGACTTCGAATTCGGCCGGGCCTTCCAATCCGACTCCTTCTTCGTCGAAGCCTTCCGACGCCGTCGAGCAGAAGTTGCAGACGTACGCGGGAAATTCGGCTACGAATTGCGGTCGGCTGAATGTGCAGGCGTCTGCCGAACAAGCCAAAGCTGCCAGCGATTGCGCGATGCAGGCGAGCCAGACGAAGAAGCCGTTCTACGTTGCGTATGACATGCCGGGGATGGCGGTGGGGGTGGCCGGAAATTCCGACGGCAAGCTGTTTACGGTGCAGTCGCAGGGCTCGGGCGACGCGGCGAATGTGACGGCGGGGGATTGTCCGTCACAGTTGCGGGTGGCATCGAGCGGCCGCGTGACCTGCTTCGCTCCGGGAGATATGGGGTCGATGAGCGGCAGCCACGCGGGTGGAGGCATTGCGCCGGGGATGCCGAATCCACACGCGAGCGGGATGGAGAATCCGCACGCGGCTGGCGGGAAAACGAAGTAGGGCTGGCCGTTATTCCTAACTTCAGCTGCGCGGACGGATAGTCCGCGCGACAGCCCGCAGGATGCCGGCCCTAGAAAAAACCGGGGACTCGTTCCCTATGGAAAACCCCTACTTTTTGCAAAACCGGCGAGAAATGGGGCACCCTAACACCACGTTCCTGAGTCTGTGATTCTAATCACACCCTTAAGTGACCCTCTTTGTTGGTCTTAAGCTCTCTCCCGTGGAGAATAGGGACGTTGGACTTGAGGAATCAGCGTCCGGGCCTCGGATTGGGGTAAACTCTAGGGATTCCGGACCTTTTACGGCCTATGCCACTGCTTTGGCTGCGTTTTGCACTGGGGTGCTACTTCATCGGACTGGTGTACGCCTTTGTGGCGCTGAGCCGCACCAGCGATCTTTTCAGCAGGATCGCCCTCCATGCGGCCAGCATGGGGATGGTGTTTCATTTCGTGTCCCTGACCGAAAATTTCATGTCGGGCCAGGTGGCCTGGGTGTCGGTACACAATGGCGAATCGCTGCTGGCATTTCTTTCGATGACATTCTTTATGGTCATCTATGCGATTTATAAGACGACGTCGCCCGGAGTGGTCGTCTTTCCGGTTGTCTTCTTTCTGACATTTGTGGCCGCGGTCGACGAACAGCCAGTGCTGTTGACATCGTTCGTGTCGCACAAAGGATGGTTGATCGCCCACATCATCCTGATCTTCACCGGATACGCGGCGCTGGTGTTGAGCTTCGGGGCGAGCCTGCTTTATCTCATTCAAGAGCGGCGGCTCAAGTCAAAAAAGCCGACCAGCCTGATCTCATTCCTGCCGGCTCTGGAAGTGATCGATCAGATCGGATACCGGTCGCTGCTGCTGGGGTTTCCGTTCATGACGCTCGGACTGCTGACTGGATCGGTAGTCGCGGTCACCACGTATGGTCACGTGGACTTTCTTGATCCGAAGATTCTGCTCTCGCTGCTGATGTGGGTTGTGTACATGGTAATGGTCTTCACGAGGTGGAATTCCGGGTGGCGCGGTCGGAGAGCGGCATTCCTGGCGACGTTCGCGTTTGTGGCGGCGCTGGCGGCGTGGGCGGCAAATTACTTCTCGGCGATTCACAGGTTCGGAGCCTCATGAGATTCCAGCTTATTGGCGTGAATCATAAGAGCGCTCCGCTCGAAGTGCGGGAGCGGCTGGCGATCCCGGAATCGCGTCTGCCGGATACCTGCCGCGAACTGACGGCTTACCCGGGAATCGAAGAGGGCATGGTGATTTCGACTTGCAACCGGGTGGAGATCGTCACGCACACGACGAATGGGCACGCGGACCTGCGCGGATTTCTGCACGACCACTTTCACCTGAAGCCGGAAGACCTGGACGCGCATTTGTATGAGTTCCGCGAGAAAGATGCGGTACGGCATCTGTTTCGCGTGGCGGCGAGCCTGGATTCGATGGTCGTGGGCGAGGCGCAGATTCTTGGGCAGGTGAAAGAGGCTTACGCGACTGCGCGGGCGGTGGGCGCGGTCCGGGGACAGCTTGACCAGCTTTTCAGCCGGGCGTTTGCAGTAGCGAAGCGGGTGCGGAGCGAGACGGCGGTTGGGTCGTCGTCGGTATCAATCGCATCGGTTGCGGTGGAGCTAGCGAAGAAAATCTTTGGAACGCTGCAGGGGAAGAATGTTTTCATCGTCGGCGCGGGGAAAATGAGCGAGTTGGCGGCACGGCATCTGATGGCGCACGGCTGCGCGTCGATTTTTGTAGCGAACCGGACCTACGAACGCGCGATTGGACTGGCGCAGAAATTCAACGGGCAGGCGATCAAGTTCGAGGATCTTTACTCGACGTGCGACCGCGCCGACATCGTCATTACGTCGACGGGCGCTCAACATGCAATTTTCCGGCGTGAGCACGGCGAACAATTCCTGGCACGGCGCAAGAACCGTCCCATGTTCTTTATTGATATCGCGGTACCGCGGGATGTTTCGCAGGACATGGCGAAGATGGACGGCATCTTCGCGTATGACATCGACGACCTGCAGCAGGCTGTCACGAGCCACGTCGCCGACCGCCGGAAGGAAGCCGAGCGGGCCGAGGCGATTATCGCCGGCGAGGTGGAACGTTTCGAAGCGAGGCTGCATACGCTGGACGTGGTGCCGACGATCGTGTCGCTGCAGGATCATCTGGAGACGATCCGGCAGGCGGAGATTGATCGGGTTCGCGGACGGCTCGGGCAATTGAGTCCGGAGCAGGAGATTGCGGTCGAGGCGCTGACTCGCGGGATCATCAACAAGGTCATGCATACGCCAATCACGACGTTGAAGACGGCGGCGCGGGAGTCGGAGGCGACAACTATCGTGGACGTGGTGCGGCGGTTATTTAATTTGCAGGTGAAGGCGAAGGAAACTGCTGTGGACAGGAAAGATGAAGTGGGTACGCCGCAGTGAGCGGGAAGCTTCGCATCGGCTCCCGCGGTTCGCAGCTTGCCCTGTGGCAGGCGAATCACATCTCCGCTCTGCTGCGCGCGCGGGGGCATGAAGTCGAGATCGAAATCATCCACACGACCGGCGACAAGATCACCGATGTTGCGCTTGCGAAGGTCGGAACCAAAGGAATGTTCACCAAGGAGATCGAGGAGGCGCTGGCGGCCCGGCGCGTCGATCTGGCGGTGCATTCGCTGAAGGATTTGCCGACCGAACTCCCGGCAGGATTTGAGATCGCGGCGATCACTGAGAGGCAGGATCCGCGGGATGCGTTCTGCTCGCGGCATTATTCAAAGATTGAAGATCTGCCGAATGCGGCGCGCGTCGGGACTTCGAGCCTGCGGCGGCAGGCGCAATTGAAGGCGATCCGGCCGGACCTTGATATTCATCCGCTGCGCGGGAATGTGGACACGCGGCTGCGGAAGCTGGAGCAGGGGGAATATGACGCGATCATCCTGGCGTCGGCGGGGCTAAAGCGGCTGGGAAAAACGGAACTGATCCAGCAGATTATTCCGGCGGAGATCATGTGTCCGGCGGCAGGGCAGGGAGCGCTTGGGATTGAGATTCGAGAAGGCGATGCAAAGACTCGCGAGCTGCTCGCTTTTCTGAATGATCCTAGGGCGAGAGCTGCGACTACGTGCGAGCGCGCGTTGCTGAATAGTCTTGGTGGTGGATGCCAGGTTCCGATCGGGGCATTTGCCGAAGTGCACGATGGCCGGCTGCATCTGGAGTCGATCGTGGCCGATCCGGATGGATCGAGGGTGCTGCGCGATTCGCGCGATGGCGATGATCCGGAAAAGCTGGGCAACGACGCTGGCGCCGCGCTGCTGAGCCGCGGGGGCGACGAGATTCTCGATGCTGTCTATGGGCGGGGACTGGCCGTGCCGCCGCAGCCGTAGCGGCATCGTAGGTAACCTTGAAGCGTACCGGTGCTTATGATCATCTCGCCTTATGAGCACATTCCAGTCACGGTTAATCGCAATAGCTATTTCCCTCAGCCTCTCGGTTGTGATTCTGCCAGCCCACGCTCAGTCTTCCGAGAGCGTGAACTGGATTAACGAAAGACAGGGTGCTCGACTCTGGGCGAACATCCGTAGGGATTTTCACGATGAGTTGCAGCCGGACGACCCGGCTAAGGTCGCTCCGGTCTTGGCTTACTCGTACAAGTACATCTATCGCGTGCTGGTCTACCGTGAGTCGGCCCTGGTCGTGGTGGGACACCTCGAGACCAAAGACAGCAAGTATCCCGGTTACTATTCCGCATTCAATTACGACATGCCCTCGCGCTCTCGAACTCCGATTAAGGGAGCCGAAGTACTCTCACTTTTGAAGTTTGTACGGCTGGCAAGCCTGGAAGCATCGTCGCCGCAAGATGTCATCTTTACATGGTTTACCTGCACAGAATGTGAGGCGTCACAGGTGCTGAGCGCATTTCACTACGACGGGAGCAAGCACGGATGGGGCCTGCGAAGCTGGCAGGCGAATAAGGGTATCTGGTGGACAAGCGAGCAAGGCCCTGTCATCTGGTCAGATGTGACGGCGAGCGACACGATATCGTTTGATTGCCTGCACAGCTTTCTGACTAGCGATAGTGACCACTCGTTCGCAATCCGTTGCCGCGAAGTTGCGGAACCTGAAGGTGAGAAACGCAAGGTCACCGACATTACCGCGAAGTACAATTTCAGCGGGGGGGATTCGAGACTGGAGATTGTGCGCGGCGACGAAAGGACAAGGGTGTTGACTGAGCTTTGTGTGGAATCGTCCATGAATAAGCTCTGCAGGGGGATGCCCGCGAGAAAGCGATGACCCGCGATATCCTGTTGAAGCTTTTAGGGGGTAGCAAGGATTCGCATGCCTTGCGGCGCGGGGTGAATCTGTGGCCTCCGTTTCTTGGGGCGGGCATTCGCGTGAAGCACATCGCTCCGGACATGAGATCGATTGATGTCGAGATGAAGTTGCGCTGGTGGAATGCCAACTACGTTGGAACGCATTTCGGCGGATCTCTGTTTGCGATGACCGATCCTTTCTATATGCTCATGCTGATGGCGAACCTGGGGCGCGATTACATCGTGTGGGACAAGGCTTCGTCGATCCGTTATCGCAAACCAGGAAAGGGAACCGTGAGGGCTGAGTTCCGCCTCGACGAAGATCAGCTGAATGACATTCGCGAGAAGCTGCTGACGCTGCCGAAGTACGAACCAGTCTTCCAGGTCGAAGTGAAGGATCTGGAAGGAACGGTGATCGCCGAGGTGGAAAAGCTGCTGCACGTGCGAAGGAAAGACCGCGGTCAGACGAAGAGTGCCGAATCGAGTGATCGCCTGCAGTCGGAGGCACGCTGAGCGGGATCGATAGAAAACATGTACATCCCTGAATATTTTCGAGTGCAAGATCAGGAGAGCGCGGTTCGGTTCATGCGGGCGAATCCGTTCGCGATTTTGATTTCCGATAACGCCGAGGCTCCGTTCGCGACGCATGTGCCTGTGGTGATCCGCGCAGAGGGTGAGCGCATGACGATTCGCGGTCACGTAGCGAAAGCGAATCCTCACTGGCAATTTCTACAAGAGCGGCCGAAATGCCTGATGATCTTTCACGGTCCGCACGCGTATGTTTCGACGTCGAACTACGCCGCGCGGGAGAATGTTCCGACGTGGAACTATGGCGCCGTTCATGCGTACGGCGAGGCGCGCGTGTTCTCGGAGCCTGAGCAATTGCTTCAGGTTTTGCACGACCTAATTCCTACGTTCGAGGCCGCATATGCCGAGCAGTGGGAAAGTCTCAGTGAGGCGTACCGCAGCCGGATGCTTAGCCATATTGTTGGGTTTGAGATCACTGTTTCAGAGGTCGAGGCGAAATTCAAGCTCAGTCAGAACCGGACGAAAGAAGAGCAGCAGAAAGTGATTGAGAGCTTAAGCGCCGCATCGGACACGACAATCTCCGGAACAGCGCGGCTGATGTGGCAGCAGGGCCTGGGAGTTTGCCCGGAATCCAAGAAAGAAAAATGAGCAAAGGGCGAGCTGAGATGAAACCGCGTGGTCCGCTGTCCGGCGTGCGTGTTCTGGTGGGACGGGCGCGGCATCAGGCGGGAGCGCTGTCGAGCGAGTTACGCAGGCTGGGCGCGGAGGTGATCGAGATCCCGTTCATTGAGATTCGGCGCCCTCGCTCGTACAAGTCGCTGGACACGGCTTTGAAGAATATCGTTGATTATGACTGGCTGATCCTGACCAGCGTCAATGGTGTAGAGGCGCTGTTCAGCCGCTGGAAGCGGCTGCGTGAAGGCCCGAAGAAGCCAGGCGAACTTGGCACCGGGAGCTTACGAGTGGCCGCGATTGGCCCAGCGACAAAAAAGGCGATCGAGCAGCGGGGAATGCGGGTTGACGTTGTACCCAAAGAATACGTTGCGGAGTCGGTCGTCAGTAGCCTGCGTGAGATGGTGAATGGGCAGCGCGTGTTGCTGGTGCGGGCGAAAATTGCCCGCGACGTGATCCCGAGAGAACTGCAAAGAGCGGGGGCGGACGTCGATGTTGTGGAGGCGTATGAAACAGTCGTGCCTGCGGGTTCACGCGCGCGGTTACGGACGCTGATGAAGAATGCGGAGAAGCGTCCCCAGGTCGTGACATTCACGAGTTCGTCTACGGTGAAGAACTTTGTGGCATTGCTGGGGTCAGGCGGAGCGAGCATGAACGGAGCGAGCCTCGATGGGGTTCTGATGTCCTCCATTGGTGCCGTAACGTCAGCGACGTTGAGAGAGTGTGGCCTGAACGTCGACATCGAGGCGAAGGAATTTACTATTCCCGGACTTGTGGCGGCTATAACGCAGGTTTTTGCGTTGCGCCCAGCGAATTGAAATCTGACATTTAACCTTCCCGTTATAACTCCTGGTTACAATTTTCACTGTATTGTTTGCCGCGCAGGGCACTGCTTTACTGTTCAGACATTTCCCGCACAAGGGATCCTTGGGATGGTCAGTTATGGAAGCTATTGAGGGTCACGGAACAAGAAGCGCAAACTGCGGCGAGCCCGGGTGGTATCGCATTTATTACACGGCATTGTTGGAAGCAGACCGAGGCAGAGCCCGGGCAAAAATCGATAGGGCGCAGAAGGCGATCCATGAGCGTTTATCCGAACTGCACGCCGCGGTTCCGAGCACGGAGCGGGAGCCACAGGATTTGCAGAGCGCGCAGACCTATCTCGGAATCCTGATGCAACACATCGGTTCCGACAGCGGAAGCGTGTTATGGGATTGAACCGGCAGATGGCACAGCCGGTCGGGCATGCGCCGGTTCAACCACATCGAATCCGTGCCTGGTATGCGGCCTACATGGAAACCTTGTTCGAGTACGATCAGTCGAGGATCGGCGGCCGGGTTCACGAAGCCGAAGTGCTGATCCGTCGCCGGCAGCAGGAGTTGATACCCGGAGACGGAGAGCGCCCGGAACGGACCCCCAGAGGTGAGGTGATGGGCATTCAAGGCAGCGATGGCGCAAGCACACGGCTAACTGCGATGGTCCGCAGTCAGCCGAGGAAAAATGGGAAGTGATAATCGTAATAGGAAATAACTATCGTGAGGCCGACTGTGTTGCACCAGCCTGTGGCGCGACCTTTTCAGCCTCCTTCAAGTGCGACTCTAGAACGGGTAGAGTCTCCTCGGCGAATTTCCTCACTGCGGGGTTGTGGGCCGTTTTGCTGGCATGTGCGACTTCAGCCACGTCGGTTCGGTGATCCTTCAGCATGTCCGTCATGTAGGCCTTGTCGAATTGCGCACCGGATAGTTTTTCGAGCTCCGCTTTTGTGGCCTTGTCCTGCGAGCTGACCATGCTGGGTAGGGTGACGTGCTGGTCCGCAGCGACCTGTTGAAGCTGGTTCCGATTCTGGGTATGGTCGTGAATCATGCGCTCAGCGAACTGCTTCACTTCCGGGTTCGTCGCTTTCTGCTCTGCTAGATTTCCGAGTTCAATCTCAGCCAGGTCCGCACGGCCAACCGTCCGCAGAAATTTGGTATCCGCAGCAGTAGTTGCGCCCGATGTCTTCGACATCGATGACGTCGAGGATTCGGGATTACTCTGCTGAGCGTTCGCAGCACATAGCGTAAATGCTGCACTAAAGATGAGGGTGAGAAGGATTTTTGCGATTCGGGTCACAGGAAGCTCCAAAAAAGGTATTTATGCAACAGAGTAGGACGAGCAGTTCTAAGGAACCATCGGGCTTTCACAGCACTGTGTGTCGCGGATTGCTGTACCGACATGAATTGTCTGGCGCGTTCTCAAAAACATCGTCTTCGGCGGATAGTTTGGGGCTTTGCTGGAGGGCATGGGCCTTGCCCGAGTGCTGGAAGGTGAAGTTGCCGCATTGGCGACGCAAAGATTCAATCACTAGTACCTGAACCCAGAGCCGTAGTCCTCGATTAGTCGATGGATGAAACAGGCTGTCGAGATCTCAAGTAGCCCTTTAACACTCATTCATAATCCGAAGCTGCAGTTGTGGCTCATTACTCGCATCGGCTGCCAAATGATTGGGGGAATAAAGGGGAAAGCGAAATTTCCGCAATGTGCCGAGCGCTAGTTAACTGAGAAGTTCTACAACCGTTGTGTGGGGTCTTTTGGCTAGGTAAAAGGTAGTATCCCCAGAGTAGTCGGTTTCCGGCCCTGGTTTTGCCACTCGTCTCCCGTCTATTAAAAAAAACTAAGGAGTTACGATGCCAGCGAAGCACATTTTCGCGCCCATTCCCCTAATCGTTGCTGTTTTCATCCTCACCGCCGCGACTTTTTCGGTTGCGCAAAATGACCAGGTCGATGTATCGGCTCCCGCTTCATTCGATCCGAGTACGGTAACCTCTACAGTGATTCCCAGTACTTTGTTCGGCATGTCCGCTCACGATGGCGTGTTGTATGGCACTCCCTGGCCCACCATGACAATCACAGGGATGCGCCTGTGGGACTCGCATGTCGCATGGGGCCAGATCAACACAGCAAACGGCGTCTACGACTGGTCCACGCTGGACGATTGGATTAGTACCGTCAAATCCAAGAACCAGACGTTGATCTATACCGTGGGCTGGACTCCCAGTTGGGCCAGCTCAAAGTCCAATGACAAGAGTTGCGATATGGCTGACGGAGCGTGCGATCCTCCAAGCGATCTCAACTCCGACGGCACCGGCACCGACGACCATTTCATCAACTTCATCACAGCGGCTGCCAAGCGGGAAACCAGCATCACCTACTGGGAGATGTGGAACACCCCGCACGATATTAAGCAATGGACCGGCACCTACGCCCAGCTGGTTCGGATGACACAGGACGCCAACACCTATATCAAGAAGTACATCCCGAGCGCTAAGATCATCTCGCCGGCAAACGGGCAGCTGAACTACAGCTATCCCAATGGCAATTGCACGATGGCAGACCGGTTGGGCTCATTCCTGGCGGCCGGGGGATCGAAGTACATCGATATCGTCGGATTGCACACCTATTACACGACCACGGTGGAAGACATCGTGCCAGTGATTCAGTGCTACCAGAGCACGATGTCGACCTACAAGATCAGCTCTCTGCCCATCTGGTCGACGGAGGGAGCGTGGGGCACGGACAGTGAACTGCCGGGAGCAACCGATCAGGCTGGATTCCTGGCTCGGCTCTACCTGTTGCTCTGGTCAAACGGCGTTGTTCGGCATTACTGGTATGACTGGAACGATCAGAAGACCGGCACCCTGGAGTCGAACGGAAAAGCCAACACCGCGGGAACAGCCTATAAGGAGGTAGAAGCTTGGATGTCCGGACGCACGATGAGCACACTTTGCTCTGAGGACAGCTCATCGAAAATCTGGACCTGCGGCCTGACCGGCTCGGGTGGATACGCGGCGCAGGCCGTGTGGCACGCGGGTGGGAACAAGAGCTACAGCGCTCCGACGAAGTACGTCAATTATCTGGATCTGAGCGGCAACAAGCACACGATCTCCAAAGGAGCGACAGTAACGGTGGGCGTGGAACCGATTCTGCTGCAGAACCAGTAAGGTTGGTCAAATCGAAGAGTAATAACCAAAAGGTGTGAGCAGCGCGCTCACACCTTTTGTTGTTTCTGTACCGTCCTCTCACAAGTGTCGGGAAGTCAAGACTACTGACGGATGACTCAGAACTGGGAACTGGCAGAGAGGGAGAGGTGCTCTCCCGAGCGGCGGCCCGAGTCGCTAACTTCCGAATAGCTCATGACTCGCCCAGAATCGTTGGCAAACGTGGAATCGCGCTGTTGGTAAGAATCGTCCCTGCCAGAAGCAGTCGCTGCAACCTCGCGTACTCCGATTTGCCCGCGCAATTCGCGGCCGTCTTGACATGGGCTGGTATCCGTGACAAAGTTGCCCCGTTCGGTCGTTCCCTCCCTCGTCTTCGGCCTTACCTGTTCGACCTGAACGCTTTTGGGCCGAGCCATTCACACAAATTCAAAATGGGTACCCAGTCCATCGTGGAGAGCACCCTTTCATGATGGAGCATTGCACGCTACGCGTCGGGCACATGTTCGAAAAGAAATCGAAGAGGAAAGAGAGTGACCCATGGAATCTGGCTTCGTGATGCACACTGCCAACCAGTCCACGAGCGGCGCCAGCTCGACGATGAGTCTAGGGAGTCGAAACGCCCTAGCGATCGTCGTGGTGCTCGCTGTCGTTTCTATGCCGGCTCAAGCGCAAACGCTGAATACCTTGCATACCTTTACAGGGCCCGACGGGAGTGCCCCTGCCGCGGGAGTGGTCCGTGACTCCGCGGGAAATCTGTATGGGACCACTTTTTATGGTGGGGCATATGGCCTCGGGGTCGTGTTCAAGCTCGACACCAGCAACAAGGAAACGGTGCTTTACAGTTTTGCCGGAGGGTCAGACGGAGCGAATCCGTACGCAGGTTTGATTCTCGATTCCGCGGGGAACTTCTACGGCACTACGACAGCGGGAGGCAGTCCTGTGTGCCAGTGCGGCACGATATTCAAGTTGAGCAGCAGCGGTAGGGAAACGGTGCTTTATCGCTTTCGTGGCGGAACAAACGGGGCGATGCCGTGGAGTGACTTAATCAGCGACAGCGCGGGCAACCTCTACGGCACAACCACCTCAGGCGGACACAACAACTACGGAACCGTGTTCAAGTTGAGTAATGCCGGAGAAGAAAGTGTGCTCTACCGCTTCCGGGCAGGTAGCGATGGTGCGGTACCCATTGGAGGACTCATCCGCGACTCCGAAGGTAATCTGTATGGCACAACATCTTGCTATGAGGTGTTCGATTGCAATGGGGCTCTGTTCAAGATCGATACAAGCAATCACCTTAGCGTGCTATGGGCGGTTGGCGACTCTCAGGCCGATCTCGCATTCTGTTACGGGGAGTCGATTTGCGGAACCGAATATCAATGCGAGGGAGGAAATGTATGGAAATATACTCTGAGCGGAACCTTCACCGTCTTGTACAGCTCGACTGATTACAATGATGGCTGCGACTTCGCCAGCGGGGTAGTCCAGGACGATGCAGGCAATCTCTACGGCACCGCATCGGGCACCGGGGTTGGCGACTTCGGGACGTTATACGAAGTCTTCGCTGGTGGCGGAGGGAACACGCTTTACAGCTTTTTCGGCTATGCTGACGGCGGATATCCACAAGGGAACCTCGTTCTCGACAAACAAGGCAATCTCTACGGAACAACGTACAGTTTCGGCGATTCGGATTGTCAGTGCGGCACTGTATACAAATTCACGCCGTGAGCAAGTCGGTCAACCACTTAGAAAAACTTTTTATCGATGGGCTACGCCGGTCCTTGAACTTAGAATTTGCTCGACGATATTTACTGATCCTGTCGGGAATCCGAAGTCATAGGAACCTGATTTTGACTGAGGGCAGGCAATTGACGTGAACACTATTCTCTCGACACGCGAGACCGCGCTCGCTTTGGTGGTTTCTTCGCGCCTTCTCCGGGAATCTTCACCGCGCGGCCATCTTGTAGTGGTGAATGGCAAGAGCATTAGATACGGTACTTGCTCCTGCGGCCAAGAACACGACAATAGCCGACGAAAGTGCTATCCGCTCACAAATCCGACGCCACTTTGCGTAAGGCTTTGCGGAACGCATGCGGATACGACGAGAGCAAAGCGGAGAACCAAAAAGCGCAAAGACGATAACAAGACCTGGAGCGACAGAAAAGTAGAACTTTACGAGGCACCTCTGCTGTGAAATCGGCGCATCGAATGCGAGTTTAGCGCCCGTTTACCTGATCAGGCCTTAGCGCTCAAGTGCAGATTTCTTCATCTTGACAAATCATTGTAATGGCTCCATTTTTGCGTTTACCGTCAAGGAGTACCCATGCGCTTCTCTGCCCCGAAACTGCTGAGTATTTTCCATCGTGCGCTTGCCATTACGGCTACGACGATCGCGTTGTTGATCATCATTGCCAGCACTAAGGGGCGTGCATCTGCGCAGACCGAATCGGTTCTTTACGACTTCTGCTCGCTCTCCAATTGCGATGACGGCGAGATCCCACAAGCAGGTCTCGTGAGGGATGCGAGTGGAAATTTTTACGGGACGACTCAGGCCGGAGGCGCTTTCAACCAGGGCACAGCGTTTAAGCTCAGCTCGAATGGAACTTTTATTCTGTTGCACACATTCGGGTCGACCGCGAGCGATGGAACTGCCCCCGAAGCTCCTCTCATCCTCGATTCCAGGGGGAATCTCTACGGGACGACCAACAGCGGCGGGGCGCACGGAAAAGGCACCGTGTTCAAGCTGACCCCCGGCGGCGCGGAGACGATTCTGTACAACTTCTGCTCCACCGGAGGCACAAAGTGTACGGATGGGTCTTTCCCGGCCGCCGGATTGCTTCGCGACAAGCACGGGAATCTTTATGGCACGACATCAACCGGAGGCGTTTATGGCCTAACCCTCACGAAGGGAGTGGTTTTCAAGCTCAGCCCAAACGGAACAGAAACAGTTCTGCACAGCTTCGGAAATGGAGATGACGGGTCCACGCCCATGGCAGGCCTAATCATGGACAGCGCCGGAGATTTCTACGGCACGACGATGTGGGGAGGCAACTACAACACGTGTGCGGAAGGTTGCGGCACTGTATTCAAACTCACACCTAAGGGAAGCGAAACCGTTCTCTACGAATTCTGCGCTGGTCTGACCTCGAATTGCAGCGATTCCACGCAGCCTCAGGCGCCCCTGCTTCTTGATAAAGCCGGCAACTTGTATGGCACAGCCACAGTGGGTGGCAAGAATTTCTTCGGCACAGTGTTCCGCCTCAGCCCCACCGGAAAAGAAAAAATCCTGCATGCCTTCGCCGGCAGCCCAACGGACGGGAGCAATCCGCAGGGGGGAATGGTAATGGACAGCGCTGGAAACTTATACGGAACAACGTTGTTCGGCGGAAGCTTCGGTCAGTACGGAATCGTTTACAAGGTAACCGCTGTAGGAAAAGAAACGATTCTCCACAACTTCGATTTCAATGACGGGGCATTTCCACCTGGAGGATTGGTGATGGATTCTTCCGAGAACTTGTATGGCACAACTGAAGGTGGAATCAGCAGCGGGGTTAACGCCGGTGTGGTGTTCGAGGTTGTCCCATAGCCTGAAAGCCGGGTATCAAGCGAAACTGGACGAACGCGGATTCTCTGTCACCGGTGACGCGGAAAGACTTAAGGCTTTTCACATTGCATACAAAGCTGGGTTTCGGGCGGCTGAATTCAGAGACAATGAGCATCGGGCAATGAAGGACAAAGCGCTGCCAGCAACTGATGCTGAAATCATGCGATCCGGAGAAAAAGCCTTGCGTGGCGACGCGGCATGAGCACAGCCTGTGCCGCAAACTAGGCCGGGTCAACGCCTGCAAGTGCATAGCTGGCGAAAAATCGCCGTAACACTCATTGACCGTCTCGGCAGGCAAAGCTCAATGAGTGAAAACACCGGTTTCAACATTCGACTGCGACAGAGTGCGACATTGTGCGACAAGCGTATCCCGTCGCTTGCGGCATTGTCGTAGAGGCATTAAGAGTTCCGAACCGGCGTCTTAGGCCCACGAAGGACCAGCCCGCAGTGACGTCGCTAATGAAGAGGGGAATCTGATGCTGCTTGGGAAATTCCGGCTGACTGCGTCGCTCTGGTTGATCGTCTTTGCGGCGGCTACTCAGATGGCTGCACAGGAGGAAACGACCCTGGCTGATTTCGGAACTACGTCTTCCGCCGGGCAAAGCCCGAATGGAATCGTTCGCGATTCCGGAAATTTGTATGGCACCACGTATGGAGGCGGGCTCTACGGTGCTGGAACGGTCTTCAAAGCCTCGCCCGCGGAAAATGGCGTATGGACGACGGCCTACCTATACAACTTCGGAAGTTTCGCGGGGGACGGCGCCTATCCCGATGCAGGGCTGGCTATGGATAGTTCCGGAAACCTCTATGGCGTGACCAGCCAAGGTGGTGGGGAGCAATGCTCCGATGGCTACAACGATTTCGGCTGCGGCACGGTTTTCGAGTTGTCACCGAGCGGATCAAGTGGCGAATGGACGGAAACAATTTTGTATGACTTCCGCAGCAACGCCAATAACGACGGATACAATCCAGTATGCGGTTTGGTGTTGGACTCGGCCGGTAATCTGTACGGCACCACCTTATATGGCGGAGCGCCCGGTGTGACTTTCGGCGGCACCGTGTTCGAAGTGCGACGATCGGCGCAGGGCATTTGGAGCGAAAGGGTACTGCACCGCTTTGGTTTCGGCGACGATGGCGTGCAGCCGCTGGGCCCGTTGGTCCTCGATAAATCCGGAAACCTCTACGGGGTGACCGAGGACGGCGGAGGGGCCAATACGTTCGGGACCGCCTTTGTCTTAGAGCATACGCGCAGCGGTTGGAAAGAAAACATACTGTTCCGCTTCCATTCCAGGAGGACGGGTGAGAACCCGGGCTCAGGATTGATTTTCGATAGCACCGGGAATCTCTTTGGAATCACGGCTCCCCTGGGAATGGAACAGGACCTAAGTGGAAACGTGTTCGAATTGTCCCCGACGCCGAGCGGGAGCTGGAACGAAACGGTGTTACACTCGTTCGGCCCGAACGATCCTGCTGGATATAACCCCGAAACCGCTCTGACCTTCGACCGCGCCGGCAATCTGTACGGCACAACAGCGCAGGGAGGCGAAAGAAGCTGGGGCACAGTCTTCCGGCTGCAGCGCTCCGACAGTGGCTTATGGACGGAGACCGTTCTCCATAGCTTCCCGAGTTACGGAACCGACGGGGAGAATCCCAATTCTGCTTTGGTCTTCGATGCGAGCGGAAATCTCTACGGAACTACCGTGTACGGTGGAACTGAGAGTGGTGAAAATGGCCAAAATGGGACTGTATTTGAGATTGCGCCGTAATCGCGGCCTGAATGGCTTCGTCCTTGCGCTTGGACATAGTGCGCTATTACCGTGAACCTCACCCAAGCGCGTCCAGACCGATCAAGGCTTACGCTACACGTCATATCCGTCGACATCGAGCCAATTTTCGGTCATACCTCACTGCTCCTTGGGAGCGGGGAACCGGAAAAGGTATACCCCGCGGAATCAGTGTAGGTATCATATTTTGCAATTTATTGATAACAAAAGATATGGCGGAGAGGGAGGGATTCGAACCCCCGATACCCGTTAAGGTATGTCCGCTTTCGAGGCGGATCGTTTCAACCACTCACGCACCTCTCCGCGCCAAAAATGCCGTCGGGGTTGACGGTTATCGACGATTGCGAAAGAACGTTTGCAGCAGCTCTGCGCTGCGTCCTGCCAAGACTCCGCACCGAATCTCGATCTGATGATTCAGCTGCGGATGGTTCAAAACCTGCAAAACCGACCGGACTGCGCCGGCTTTTGGATCGTCCGAACCGTAGACGAGCCGTTTGATGCGCGCATGTACGATTGCTCCGGCGCACATCGAACAGGGTTCAATTGTAACAAACAGTTCGCAGTTTCCCAGACGATGGTTACCTAGGAGTGCAGCGGCTTCGCGCAGGGCTACGATCTCGGCGTGCGCGGTCGGATCGGAGTCGGTGATGTTGCGGTTATATCCGCGGCCGATGATCTTGCCGTCGACAACGATGACGGCTCCAACCGGAACCTCTCCGATTTCAAGCGCGCGCTGGGCGCAGCGGAGAGCTTCGTCCATCCACAGTTCGTCGGTGACCAATGCCAGTTGTGCCACGGAATCTTGCAAGCGGGGAGATGTCCCTCCGTTGTCCGAGAAAATCTCGCGCACTGTATTTTACCGATTTCGGGCGGCGGGAGGATTCAGCACAATGATATACGCGGACCGAGAGTTCGGGACGGGCAGGCGCGCTAGATTACGCTGAGCACGCTGCGCACGACTTCCGGCACCACCGCGTGGATGACCTCCGGGACAACGATCCTCATGACTGGATACGCTGCCAGAACTACGGGGATCACCAGCAGGAGCCAGGTCTTCGTCGGCAAGTTGGTGAAATGGGCCTTCATGACATCCTCTATGAAGGCTTATACGGCCAAACGTCCGGAAAAGTTCCCGAGGGAACTTGTGAAGTTACCGAGTTTTGATGGTCCGGCTGAATCTCTGAAGAGTGAAGACCAGGAGAGCAATGGCGGCGAACACCAACACAAAATTCACGATGGCAACGAGGGCGACGACGGGGGTTTCCAGGGGATGATAATCGACCCATTCCCGCCATGTGAGCATCAACGTCAGCGCGAGGGCAATGATGGGTTTACGGATTGCCCAGATGGCTCCCAGGAATCCTGAATTCGCACTGCCTGCGGTATCCCAGAGCAGGTGATCCACAAACCAGTGCCAGAGTCTGTGATTAGCAACAGTGATCATTGAATCGGCGCGCAAACGGGTCGATTTTACAGGGCAATTGGCCGGTCGACCCTGTATTCGACAACGAAACAATGGATGCTTTTTGAGGGAATTTGGTTTGCGGTGGTATGCTTACGGCATTATGGGTATGCCGAGTTTGCTGCGCAAAGTCTTTCTCGTCGACCTGCTGCAGGGACTGAAAGTCACGTTCCGCTATCAGGATCCCAAAGAGATCTATACCGAACAATATCCTCTGGAACGGCCTCAAGTGGCGGAGCGCTATCGCGGGGCGCCGCGGCTCAACGTGAATCCCGACACGAACGAGACGATGTGCATAGCGTGCGACCTGTGCGCGCTGGCATGTCCTGAACATCTGATTGTTGTTTCGAGCGAGCGCAACGAAAAGACGCGGCGCAAAGAGCTCACCAACTTCACCTACGACCTGAGCCGGTGCATGTTTTGCGGGTTGTGCGAAGATGCGTGCCCGACGGATGCGCTCGAACTGACGCAGGACTTCGAACTGGCCAGCTATTCGCGGCAGGGCTGGATCTGGGATCGGCCGACTCTCGAAAAAGGCCCGATGCCGACTCCGTATCAGAAGTAGCGCCCGCGGCACGAGCAAATTTCAGTTTCCTCCAAGAAGATATCTACCGTCTTACAGCCGATCAATTACGGCATAAGACCGATCCTTCCATTTACCCCGCGATTACAAACTGGAAATAGCGCCGCTAGAAAAGATGCGGAGGGTTTCTTAATGTCGCTTAAGGGAATTGCATTTTTGTCCGTAGTACTAGGTTGCGCAACGTGGGCGGTTGCGCAAAGCTCGCCTGGAGCTGCGCCGCCGGCCGGAGGTGGATCGGCGGAGCAGAGCGGTCAGCCCGGCACTGCCTCACAGAATCCCGGTACGCCGGGCACTACAGGACAGACTCCTGGGGCCCAAACGCCTGGATCGCAGACGCCGAATACGCCGGGAACGACCCCGAGCACAACCAACCCGAACGGCACTGCGCCGGGGAGGACCCCCAATACAACAAATCCGAACGGGACAGCGCCCGGAACGACGCCGAACAGAACGCCGAATGCGAATCCAAACGCCGCGCCTCCCGCCAACAATCCAAAGACGAATCCGAATGCACCAGGAGCTACTCCACCGAGTACGCCGCCCCCAACCAGTACGACGCCTCCGCCGGCGCCGAACAGCACCACGCCCCCGCCTCCACCGCCGCCGGGGCCCGGTTTCTAAATTTACGCAGTCTGTTTTGCAGCGGGCTCAATTGTCGTAGACGAGCCCGCTTTTTCTGGAAATGAGGGCTGCTGGGATGGGCAGACCGCTTTGAACTCATGCCGGCTGCTGCTGCGTCATGCAATGCATCGCGCCCAGTCCCCAAATGAAATCTCCGGAATAGATCGGAACGATCTCGCGCGCAGGGAATAGTTCTGCCAGCGTGTTGAGTGCGATCCGATCGTTGGGGCGGTTGAAGACGGGCGCGAGCACGATTCCATTGGCGACGTAAAAATTGGCATAGCTTGCCGGAAGGCGGCGCTTTTCGAAGGCAACCGGTTGTGGCATTGGGAGCTCAACGACTGTGAGTTGCTTGCCGTCCTGATCGCGGGCGGATTGCAGCCGACGCAGGTTCGCACGGAGCGGCGCGTGGTTGTGGTCCTTTGAGTTCGGCTCGACCATCGTCAAAACAGTGCCTCTTGCGACGAACCGAGAAAGATCGTCCACATGGCCGTGCGTATCATCTCCGACGATGCCACGGCCGAGCCAGATGGTATGCGGAGCTCCAAGATAATCCGCAAAAAGCTTCTCGTAGTGAACGCGGGCCATGTGGGGATTGCGTTCCTGCACTTTGCTGAGAAGGCATTCCTCGGTAGTCAGAATCGTGCCAGCTCCATTCACGTCGATGGAGCCGCCTTCGAGTACGACAGGCTTTCCCGCGGCTTCTGCCCGCACAGCCGAGGCGTTTCCCACCCTCGCCATCTGGATGCCGATCTTTTCGTCGTGCCGCCAGTTGGAATATTTGGCCCAGGCGTTGAAGCGGAATTTGATGGCGAGGGCTGGATCTGATGAATTTCCCTTCAGACTGTCGTGTCTAGCGGTCGCCACGGTGCCGCGTTTTATAAAGAGGCATCCCGAGTCGCGCAGCCATACGCGATTAGTCGGCCAGCGGTGAAAACGGATGTTGGAAGAAAGTGCGTCGGCGCGTTCCAGCATGCGGCGCGCCTGTCGCTCGGTCGTTGCGTTGTTGACGATCAGTTCGACGCGCTCGTGCTTCGCCAGAGGGCGAATGATCTCAGCGTAGACCCAGGGGATCGGGTCAAACTTACCTGGCCAGTCTCCATGATAGTGGGGCCAGGCGAGCCAGGTGGCGGCATGAGGTTCCCACTCGGCCGGCATGTGGTAGCCGAGCGCTGCGGGAGTATCGGTGCATGAGGCTGAGTTCTTGTGTCGGGCCACGGTTCTTCAGTCCAGCAGACGGCTTGTGATGGGCGCGTAGCTGTCAATGCGGCGGTCGCGCAGGAATGGCCAGTTCCGGCGAATGTCTTCCATTGCTTTGAGATCGACATCGCCCATGAGGATTTCTTCGCGATCATGCGAGGCTTCGGCGAGCACGCGTCCGAAGGGATCGCAGAAAAACGATCCGCCCCAAAATTCGAGGCCTGCACCGGGAGCAGATTTTCCGCGGATGTTGCCGGTTTCGAAGCCAACGCGATTCACGACTGCCACATAAACTCCATTGGCGATTGCATGAGCGCGTTGAATGGTGCGCCATGCGTCGTGCTGCGCGACTCCGAACTCAGCTTTTTCAGCGGGATGCCATCCGATCGCGGTCGGGTAAAAGAGAACGCTGGCGCCCTGCAAAGCAGTGAGGCGGGCGCCTTCGGGAAACCACTGGTCCCAGCACACCAGCGTCCCCAAGCGCCCGGCGCTTGTGTCGAGCGCACGGAAGCCGAGATCGCCGGGCGTGAAATAAAACTTTTCGTAATAAAGAGGATCGTCGGGGATGTGCATTTTGCGGTAGAGGCCCCGGAGAGATCCGTCGCGATCAAAAATGGCGGCGGTGTTGTGGTACACGCCGGCAGCGCGCTTCTCAAACAACGATGCAATCAGTACGACCCCGTTGCTGCGGGCGGCGGCGGCGAGACGGTCGCTGGCGGGCCCGGGAATCGGTTCGGCGAGCTCAAAGAGGGCATGATCTTCGCGCTGGCAGAAATATTGAGTCTGGAAAAGCTCAGGGAGGCAGACGACTTGGGCGCCGCGACCGGCGGCGTCAGAGATCCGGCCGAGCGCTCTTTCGAGATTCTGTTCAGGATCGGGGCCGCACGACATCTGGATGAGGGCCACGCGAAATTTCTCAGGGGGCACGCGTTCTAACCTCCGCGATCAATATAGCAGTTGCATGCGCAGGACGCCGCATGCACTCTGCTCAGTCACGTCGCAGTTTCTAATTGGACAGAAAATCTGTGATAGCAGCGGAGCCGACTCCGACTGCCCGCGATTGCCAAGCGCGTCGCTCCGCAGCCACGAGACCGTGAAGAAATTTGCAAGCGTGTAAGGCGAAGTGAGTATATGTGCAAAGTTGTGCAGTATTGGCGCGGGTTTTGGAGAGATTCACACAAAAAAAATTCTTCGCGGAGACAAGTACGCCGAAAAATCGTTGTACAATCGTGGCCCTTCCTGAAGTCCGGGGAAAAGGCGATGTGGGGACTTCGCCTGCATTGAAACGAAGATCGCTGCCCAATCAAAAGGAGAACACGTGATAAGAAGACTGAGTACATTTGTGCTGACAGTGGTCGCGCTTATGTCGGTCATCAGTTCCGTCTGTCTTGCGCAACCACAAACGCCCGTGACGCGCCATACACGAGACGAAGTGATCAATAAGGTCTCTCCGCTCGTCGGCCATCTTTCCGCAACCAAGAGCATGCGGATCGAACTGGTTCTGCAGCACCGCAATCAACCTGACCTTGACCAGTTCCTGAAAGATCTTCAGGATCCTGCCAGCACCTCCTATCATCACTACCTCACCGTGGACCAGTTCACGGCGAAGTACGGCCCCAGCGTCGATGACTACGAAGCGGTGAAGACCTGGGCGAAAGAGAACGGACTGAAGATCGAAAGCACGGCCCGTAACCGCCAGATTCTTTCCGTCAGTGGTTCCGTGCAGAAGATCGAGAACGCTCTTCATGTGAGCTTCGGGCTCTATCAGCACCCGACCGAAGCACGGACATTTTTCGCTCCTGACCGCGAGCCCACGCCTGACATGTCGGTGCGCCTTTGGGCTATCGGCGGATTGGACAACTTCTCGACTCCTCACCGGATGCTGGTGAAGAATCCGAACCCAGTCAAAGCGGACAGCGTCATCTCCAACGCCACGACCGGTTCCTGCCCTGGGGCTTCGTTCTGTGGCAGCGATATGCGCGCGGCGTACTATTCGGCGGGCGGGGGGACTCTTACCGGCGCCGGCCAGTCCGTAGGCTTGTTCGAATTCCTCGGAACCGACTTGACCGACGTGACGACCTACTTCACGAACGCAGGTCAGACCAACAACGTTCCGATTACGCTAACTTCGGTTGACACGCAGAGCACCAGCTGCATCGACAGCTCCAAGGGTGGCTTCTGTGACGATACCGAACAGACTCTCGATATTACGCAGGCGGTCAGCATGGCGCCCGGCATGTCCGGTTTGACCATGTGGATCGGAACCGGCGGCCTGTCGGGACAGACGCTGGACGACAAAGGCATCCTGAACGGCATGGCGACTGCCAGTCCGCTGAACAGCGCACTAAGCTGCTCGTGGGCGTGGAAGCCAACTGACAACACCACTGACGATCCGATCTTCCAGGAGTTCCAGGCACAGGGTCAGAGCTTCTTCACCGCCGCAGGCGATAGCGGCACGTGGAGCTCGGGCGGCTTTGTGTGGCCGGCGGACGATCCGTACGTAATGTCGGTCGGCGGCACCGATCTGACCACTGCCAGCGCTGGTGGTGCGTGGGCATCGGAAACCGGCTGGTCGGATACTGGTGGCGGAATCTCAACGAATAGCTTTGCCATTCCGTCGTGGCAGGTGGCAGCGGCCGCGGGATGCGCGAAGTGCTCGCAGACGCTCCGCAATGGTCCTGATGTTTCGGCGAACGCGAACTTCACGTTCTACGTTTGCGCCGACCAGACTGCTTGTTCGGAAAACCTCTACGGTGGCACCAGCTTCGCGACTCCGATGTGGGCTGGTTTCATCGCACTGGCCAACCAGCAAGCCGCTTCGAACGGCGACGCACTGGTAGGCTTCATCAACCCCGCGATCTATACGGACATTTACGCCAATGGATCCGAATACGCGAATGACTTCCACGACATTACAAGTGGAGGAAACAGCAAGGGCTCGACCGTTGGTTATGACTTGTCCACCGGCCTTGGTTCGCCGGCTGGACAATCTCTGATTGACGATCTGGTCGGAACTAGCACGGGCGGCGGCAGCTTCACGCTGAGCGCTAAGCCCGCTGCAGTCTCGGCGGCTCCGGGTGGAACGGCACCCTCGAAGATCAGTGTAACTCCTTCGGGCGGCTTCACCGGTACGGTGGCGCTGACTGCTTCGGGTCAGGGTAAGGGCGTCCTAGTGCAGATTGTTCCGGCCAGCGTCGCCAATGGCTCCGGAACCGCAGCCCTGCGCATCCACGTCGGACCGAACACCCCGGCCGGAACCCGCACGATCACCGTTACGGGAACCTCGGGCGCTACAACCGCAACTACAACAGTCACTCTAACGATCAACTAAGGGTGGCAATGTCCGCTGCTGCTTCGGCAGACAGCGTTGAAGAGCCCGGATCGACGAGATCCGGGCTTTTCATTTGCTACGACGATTTTCCGGCGGTGGCGAGATGTTGAGAGAGACGAATGTTCTTGGCCGTGGCAGTTCCGAGCCTTTTGAGGAGTTCAGAGGATGGCATCGCCCGCATGATCGCGTCGATTGCCGCAGTGGCATCGAGGGATTCGGATTCCACAAGATGGAACAGGAATTCCATGGCTGCGTCCTGCCGCGTCAGCGCGACGGCCGAGAGGAGCACGGAACGCCACCAGGGGTCGGAGGCGTTCTGGAGATTCTGTTTCAGGCATTCGAATGCCAGGAGGGAATGCGTGGCTGCGATGGCGAGTGCCGCCTCAGCAGCAGTTTCGTCGGCGGAATGAAGGAATTGACCGACGCAGGGAATTGCGCCGACTCCTTCGATCGCGAGAATACCGCTGTAGCAGACTCCGAGGACTTCCGGTTCGTCCTTCGCCAGCATTGCCTTGGTACGAAGAATCAAAGCGGCTGATGGTGAGCCGACCTGCTCGACAGCGCGAAGCGCTTCCGCGCGGACCGTTTTTTCCTGATCCGCGAATAGATCGATAAGATGCGAGAGAAGATCTGTCTCGGGCAGGTGACGGCATTGCACGAGCGCCAGCGCGCAGGTTCGAGCGCAAGGTGCCGGCGGTGTCGGACCGGCCTCCCCAAACCGGTTCCAGTTGGATGTGGCGCATGCCGCGAAGAAAGACTTCCGGATCCTGATGCTCGAACGCCGCGAGCGCCCTGCTAAGAGCATTCTTGGCCCAGCATTGGGGATCGGTCTTCTCGGGATTCTCGAAGAAGCGATCGAAGGCGCTGAGAATGTCGGGCGTTAATTGTGGCAGGCGGAATTCGCGCGCCAGATCCGCCGCCTTCGCCACGAGAAAATTGTTGCGATTGCCGAGAGCCTTGCGCAGCGGCTCGAGTTTGTCTTCATCCGCCAGTTGACGAAGCGCGTCGAGCGCGCCGATTTGCTCATCGAATTTGCGCTTGCCTGGCACGCGAACGTCTCACCACAGAGTACACGGAGAATCACAGGGGAAAACAGTTCAGCCCTGGGATACGACGCTCTCCTTTGCCTGTGGAATATTGGTCTCGTATCCGCGTGGCGTCTTCTTACGAGCTTCCTGTAAAGTATTGAGTCGGGCAGAATCGCATTCGGCTTGGAGGCTTAGGTTGAAACACGGCAATCATGGTAACTCGCATCATGACAGTCAGGGCTCGGGCGAAGGGAAAGATCGTCAGCTGCACAATCCCATCGAAGATCGACTGATTCCCCTGGAGCCGCTGGACCTCTCGAAAGTGTCGTCCATCGACGGCCTGGTGCGGGCGATGGCGAAGACGGCATTCACAGGGCGCCAGCTCGGGGAAGCAGCGGACGTGCTCGAGGCCATGGCGCTCGATGAAGATGCGTTCGTCGTGATGACGCTCGCAGGCGCCATGACTGTCGCGAAGCAAGGCCTGATTGTCGCCGAACTGATTGACCGCGGAATTGTGAATGCCATCGTATCGACGGGCGCGCTGATGGCGCATGGGTTGGTCGAAGCGACCGGCAAGGCACATTTCCGGGCGAATCCCGAGGTTTCCGACGAAGAACTGTACGATCAGGGCTACAACCGCGTCTACGACACACTCGAGCCCGAGCAGAACCTCGACGATGTGGAAGAAGTGATGTCGGCCGTGCTCGAGGCCTGGGATCACAACGAGGTCATGTGTTCGTACAAGCTGAATCACGCGATCGGCGCGCATCTTTCGAAGCATGCGCAGGGGCAGAGGGGGATTCTGAAGTCGGCGTATGAAAAAGGCGTGCCGGTTTTCGTTCCGGCATTCAGCGACTCTGAACTTGGACTGGATACGGCGTTAAACAATCGCCTGCGAGAGTCGACTGGAAGGCACAAGATCCGGTTCGATCCCTTTGAGGATCTCGAACACTTCGCGGCGACCTTGCTGCGACAGAAGAAGCTTGGGATTTTCACGATCGGCGGCGGCGTGCCTCGCAACTGGTCGCAACAGTTTGGCCCCTTCATCGAACTGCGGCATCGTCGGCTGGGAGAGAACGTTCCGCTGAAGCGGTATCACTATGGCTTGAGGATCTGTCCGGAACCGGTCTACTGGGGTGGACTGTCAGGAAGTCCCTATAGTGAAGCGATCTCATGGGGCAAGTTTGTGCCTCCCTCGGAAGGCGGCAAGTTCGGAGAGGTCTTTGTCGACGCGACAGTTGGTTTACCTATTCTTGTGGCCGCTGTGATCGAGCGACTGGAGAAGAATAAAAAAGGGAATGCCGCCCGGAAGAGTGGGAAAGCTACGGCGAAGAAGTAAGGAGCGGCCCCAGAAAGTCCGCTACAACGTTATTTCGAGGGCGACCGACGGGTCAGCAGACTCGTTCGCGAGCGCGCCTTCTTCGTTGTTCTGTTCGCCGTGCTTCATCATGTGGCGGTACATCGGAGCAAGTAACTTATTTTCAAGCACTTCCGCCTCCGCCTGAAACCAGTCCTGCAACTCCTGGCCAGCCATCTGACCGCGGGACTCATAGATCTGTTGGGCACGGGAGCGCACCTTTCGCTCGACCGCCCGACGCATCAGTGCCCGCTGCTTTTTCCTTCTTGTCTCGATGTCCACTGTTTGTCCCGTGCTGCCAGGAAGGATGTTCGATCCACTTCTATGATAACCGAAGGCTGTTAACGGAAGATTACATTCGGCTAACCTTCAGGGTTACCAAAGTTATAAGACCTCGGGATCGGGAGACATCGAAGCAGGTCCTTTATTATCAATAACTTATTTTACAGTCAGCGGGATATTCAGAACGGCGTCGGCAGTGCCACTCGTGTTGCTGACGGTGTAAGCATTGACGGTAATAGTGTAGTTGCCCGGAGGTGTTCCGCTGAAGGTGGATCCTCCGCCGCCCGATGTCTGAGAGCTGCTGGAGCCGCCACATGCGGACAGCAGAGAAAGTACCAGTAGGGTCCCAGCGAATTTCAGGGAATATCTCCACCTCCGGCGGGAGAAGGGAAGAACGAGCGCGACCGGGAGCGTGCCAGTCAGCGACCACAGGGCTGCAGCCGTGCCAAGTGCAGCGCTGCCGTTCGTGTTTGCTGTGGTGCTCACGCTGACAGTCGCACTGGCACTTGATGCCGAACTGAAGTCAACCGTGTACTGATCCAGCGAATCGCTCGTATTGACGCTGCAGTTTGCCTTCGGAGCAGTGGTGCTGCATGACAAATAGACACGGCCGGTTCCGGCGGTGGAATTGAGGGTGACGGTGCTAGAGGCTGTCGATCCCGCGGTAGCCGTGATCGATGGTGCTGACATGGTCGGCGGGGGCACCTGAGAAGCCGTGTAAACGCGGACGTAGTCGATACTCATGACCGCAGGGCTGGGAGTCGTGTTGTCGGGAGGTCCGGGCCAGCTGCCGGTGCCTCCGACGGCAAGGTTGAGCAGCAGGAAAAACGGGTGGTTGTAGTCCCAGGTGAATCCCGAGGGAACATCGGCCGCAGTTCGCACGAAAAATATGTTTGTGGGATCGTCCACATAGAACTGCACCATGTACGGCGACCAGATTGCGCCGTAGGTATGAAACGTTGTCACGTCGGGACCGTTGGCATCGCTCGATGGAAAGGTGTAATCCTTGCCGAGCCCGTTTCCGCCGCAGTAGCAGTCGCTCGAAGAGAGCCCGCCGTGGAGCGTTGAGCTGATCGTGCTGGGGCCGAGACCGGCGCTGAGCGGGACATTCTCCATGTAATCGATTTCGCCGGACGCGGGCCAGCCGACCGTCGAGATGTTCGTCCCCAGCGCCCAGAATGCGGGCCACAATCCGGGCCCGAGGGGAAGGCTCATGCTGGATTCGATACGGCCGTACTGAAAACTTTGAAGATTGCTCGAGTTCAGGCGGGCCGAGGTCCAACTGCCGCTGTAGGGAGCCACGCCCGAATTAATTCGCAGCGCCTGAATGATCAAATGACCGCTGCCATCGAGATAAGCGTTGGGATTTGTCGAGTCGCAGGGAGCCGTGTTGCTGCTCGGCGCGCAGTAGTACTCGACTTCATCGTTCACGTTCAAAACGCCGGTATCGTACGTCCAGTTTGCGGAATTGATGCTCGATCCGTTGAACTCATCGCTCCAGAAGAGATTCCAGGTTTGGGCGGTGGAGGTCAGGTTTAGGACAAACAACAGGAGCCCCAGACAGAGAGTTCGCTTGAAAACTGGGACCATGAGGGCAGAATAAAACGACGCTGTGGAGGAAACCATAATCCTAAGCCTCTCAAGAGGCACAGGAAATCATAGCTCCGCTGATTCACGCGGAATAGACGGCGAACCAAGATAATTCACAGACGAGGTTCGCCGGGTTCAGTTTTGAGATTAGTCGAAGATCAGCACAGCGGACGCGATGACGGTCGTCCACAGTCCTCGCTTGTCGCCGACGGCTGATTGGGTCACGTTGGCGGTGCGGACGATCTTGTTCGAGAGACGGTAGATCTGCTTCTTCTCATCCCAGGAACGATCCGGGTCGAATTCCACGTTCAAAGTGGTCGCCAACATTTCGGCGGCGAGTTCTTCAGCATATTCGCCGGCGGCATCTTCAGTCTCGCCGAAGGAGTGATGCTCGCTCAAATAGCCGTACGTGTTCCGGTCGGCCGGAATCGCGACACCGATCGAAGAGGCCAACAGCCGGTGAGGTTCGCGAGTTGAGTTCTCGGCGACGACGGCGAAGACGACTTCTCCCGGATGCAAATACTTCACGCCCTCCTTGCGGGCGAGCAGTTTACAGTTGGGAGGGAAGATGGAAGAGACGCGCACCAGGTTCTGGGCGGCGATGCCGGCGTCGCGCAGCGCTAATTCGAAGGAAGTCAGCCGCTCACGGTGTTTCCCCACCCCCTTGGTGAAGAAAATCCGCTTGGGAACCATGTCTTTGCCCAATTTTTTTCAATCCTCCACAAAGAAGAATTTTGAATCGTGAGAATGCACAATCTAACACAACGGTTTGTAAAGGAAATATGAATTTGCTCACAATCAGGAGAAAAATAACGGAGGGCGTGAGCGCCCTCCGTCGCGGTGTCGGGAAGATAGAGCGATGGAAGCTTATTTCGCGGCTCGGACCGAAGTTACTGTGATCGTATTATCTTTTTCGGTACCGGTGACGGTGGCTTTGGCTCCAGCTTGTTTGTCGAGCGTAGCGAGCGCGGTCTTGTCGGAGGTATCGAGCGTGTAGACCTTATCGCCGACAACCAAGGCATACTTTGATCCCTTGGCGACACAGGCACGAGTGCAGCCGGCGTCATCGCCCGGCATGGCGTGTTTCGCGCCACACATCGAGTCGCTGACGACTCCGGTATAGCTCTTCGAGGCGGCGAAGGCCAGAGAAGCCGTCAAGCAGGCAATCGCGAGAATATTCAAAAGCAAAAATCCGAATTTCTGAGTTCGACGATTCATCATCCCAAATTCTCCTTAGACTTTTTTGTAAGACTGCCGCCCAAGCATCAAGGCCGACGCAGGCCCCTTCGAAAAAGATGCCGCATCTGCGCGGAAGTTACAAGCTGAAGATTGCAAAAAGTGGGGACGCATAGGCATGCGTCCCCACCAGGTGCCCGGATCAGACTAAGGGGAGGGCCCGGGCAAATTCGACGTATCCACTTCAAAGCTGGAATCCCCAGTTGTGCTCACTTCGCCGGAACGACGGAACTTACCTCCACTCCCACGCCATTTACCGAACCTGTCACGGTCACGTTGTTTCCCGCTTCTTTGTCGAGAACTGCGAGCAATGCTTTGTCCGTGGTATTTAAGGCATAGATCTTGTCGCCGACGATGAGGGTATATTTCGCCCCATGGCCAACACAGTTTCGTGTGCATTCGGCCGGAGTGCCGCCCATGTGTTGTGTGTTGCACATCGAGTCGCTGACGGTTCCGGTCAACGTTTGCTTGTCGGCCGCAGAGACAAAGCCAGATGCGAACAAAAGTATGAGTGCTGTGACGGTCAGATTCAGGATCGTGCGTTTACTGCCCAGGTGCATATACTTCTCCGGAAATGGGTACGGCTCAGAGGAGAATCCTGCCGAGACTTTCGGGAAGTATACCGATTCGCGATGATTTGCCAAGTGCATTTTGGAGCGAGATTCGTCGAGGGCTGGGGTAGAGTACTCCAAACTGGCTGGAATGCAATGGATTCGCGCCAACTTGTTCCAAAATACGAACAAAACTGAAGGTTTTAAGACCGGCCTGTCGGGTCCTACTGCGGCTGAAGAGCTTTCACCGTGTAGATGAGATCCACATCGACTGTTTTGTCGCGGAGGTTTGGAGTGACGTGAGAGGCGACCTCCCAGTCGAAGTTTGATGGCAGCAGTTTGTGGGCGACGGGCAGATATTCATCGAGATAGGCGGAGTTGTAAACATCGCCCGGGCGAAGCTTCCACGCATTCCGCAGCTTGGCGGTCAGGCTATTATCCAGGCCGCGATATTGCAGGTCGCCCATGTGATACTCGTAGCCTTCGCTAACGGCGATGTGAATCTGGACCGTGCCCGCAGCGTCGTCGAATTCTGCCTGGGTCTTGAATCCGGCGGTGACGTACCCTTTGGACCCGTATAGCTTCTGAATTTCACCCAGATTGTCGCGAAGTTTGACGGTGTTTGCCGGCTCTCCGGCGCGCACTCGAACCATTTTCTGCAGTACTTCGGTTGGAATCTCGTGATTGCCGGACCAGTCGAGGCCCTTCAACCTGTACTGCTTGCCCGGCGCGACGTTGAAGTTCACATCGACGACCGTCAAGTTGGGAAGTCCCTCATCGTTGGTAGGAGAAGGTTGCTTTACCACTTTCGGAGCGGGTCCGCTGAACTCAGCCTTGAGATAGCCGCGAGCGTAGTAGATCGGCAGGAGTTGCTTCTGCACAAGCGCGCTCAAAACAGTGCGCGAGTACTCTCGTTCGAAGACTCTGCGGGAGGCCTCTTTCAAATCCGGCAACTCCGCCGCGTCAGCCCCGTTGAAGTTGACGTTCCGAATCTGGATGAGGACGTCGGACACCGAATAGACGATGGAGTCGACCGGCCCGTCATTCTTGCCGGAACGAACATAGTCGACGTGTCCTGGGATGGATCGCTCAACCAGCATGGCCTGCAGGACATCCGAGACCTGGTCGGCCAGCTTGCCGGAAGTGGGCAGCTGGCCGTCGAAAAGAGGAGCGTATTCCTTGATTCTCTGCAACATCTCGGCGTCGGTGAACCAAACGAAATCCTCGAAACGGACCGGCACGAACCGGTCTGCATCGGTGACCTGAAGTTGCAGCTTGGTTCCTGAGATCGAGTAGGAATACGTGTAGCCAATGTCGGTGAAGACTCCTGTATCGCCAAGCCGGACGGCAGCTTTTTTTAGATCGTCTTCGACAATGGGCGCGCCGAGTTGCAGACCGCTTGCAGCCGAGATTTGCTGATCCGTGTACCGCTTGCTGCCGACGACTTTAATTGAGATGAGGGTGCGTTCGGAAGCGGGCAAGCGGTCGAGCGCAGATCGCGGATTCTGTGCCGCTGCGGCTGCGCAAAATCCGAGCAAAAGAAGAAACGACCGGCTGTAAGCGGACTTCTTCATCGACTGGGCGTCTGTACCAATTCTTGCGCGGATTTGTGTTTTACCGCAATGTCGATGAAGGCAAGGGCGGCGCGACTCAGAGCCTTGTCCTTGCGGAAAACCAGGGCCAGATCGCGGCGAACCTGGGCGTCGGCGAGCGGAATCGCGGACAGAACTTTGGCGCGGACATCTTCTTCTACATTGGAGCGGGCGATGAATCCGATCCCCACATCGGCGGCGACGAAGCGTTTCAGCAGTTCGCTCGAGTCAAGTTCCATGGTGAAATTGGGCTTCAGCCGTCGTTCGTGAAGCATCTGCTCGATGGCATCCCGAGTGTGTCCGGCCTTGGGAACGATCAGGGGATACTTGCTGGTCTCGGCGATGGTGACAGACTTCAGCTTGCTGAGCGGGTGCTGCGGAGGTGCGATTAAAATCAACTCATCTCGATGGATGAGTACTACGGTCAGACGGTTGTCTGTGACGGGCAGCGAAACGACGCCGAAATCCACGGAATTGTCGATAATGGACTCTAGAACCTTCGCGTAATCGGCGCGCTTGATATTGACCGACACATCGGGATACTGCTTCTTAAACTCTGCAAATACATGGGGCAGGATATGCAGGCAGGTGCCTTCATTGGCGCCGACGATGATCTCGCCACGCGGAACGCGCTCCATTTCAGCAATCGCGACCATCATGGCCTTGCGGGCATCGAGCGAGTCTTCAACGTACTTGAGGAACGCTTTGCCGGCTGCGGTAAGCGAGACCTTGCCGCCGGAACGGTCAAAGAGTTTGGCGCCGACTTCCTCCTCGATGCCGCGAATCTGGGACGAGATCGCCGGCTGGGTACGAAAACGCTTCTCGGCGGCCCGCGAGAACGAAGCGTGCCGCGCCACCTCGAGAAACGTTTCCAGCTGATCGAAATCCATAAGAACAGTTCCGAGTTGCCGGTTGCCGGTTGCCGGTTAATTTGGCGGCATCCAGCAGTCAGCACTCAGCCATCAGCCTTGAGTAGTGCCAAGATTCTGACGTCTCGGAGTTATAGTGCCGTTTGCGGGCTGAATGCTGAGTGCTGACGGCTGACGGCTCAAGTATAAAGTCGCTTTTATAACGGGTATAAGAACAATCGAATTGCGACTGGTGACGATGGGCATTACACTCGTCGGTTCTGCACAACGCGACCGATTGTAGCAGCCTGAGAGGACGGACGTCGTTGGCCGCCGGATAACGGCCAGCGACATTTTTTCGCGCCCAATGCACCTCTTGTTGCTTCCAGCTCGCAAAGGAGCTTTGTATGGCCGACGCCAAGACTGTGCTGGATTTCGCCAAAAAGCACGATGCCAAGATTCTCGACCTGCGCTTTACTGACATTCCCGGGCTCTGGCATCACGTTTCCTATCCGGTCGAGCAGTTGACCGAGAAATCCTTTGAAGAAGGCTTCGGGATCGACGGTTCATCTATCCGTGCGTGGGCCGGCATCCATGAGAGCGACATGCTGCTCAAACCCGACCCGAATGTCCATCTGATGGACCCGTTCACGGAGGTGCCGACTCTGGTGGTGGTTTGTGACGTCGTCGATCCGGTGACGAAGCAAAGCTACGACCGCGACCCTCGCTTTATCGCCCGCAAGGCGGAGCAGTATTTGTCATCCACGGGGATCGCCGATACGGCTTATTTCGGAGCCGAGGCCGAGTTCTTCATCTTTGATAATGTCCGCTTCGAACAGCGCGAGCACTGCGGGTTTTACTATATCGACGCCGAAGAAGGACGCTGGAATTCGGGAAGGGAAGCGAATAATTTAGGATACCGGCCGCGTTTCCGCGAAGGATATTTCCCGGTTTCTCCCACAGACCATTATCAGGACCTGCGCTCGGAGATGATGCTGATCATGCAGAGCTGCGGCCTCGAGATCGAGTGCCATCATCACGAGGTCGCGACCGGAGGGCAGGCGGAAATCGACTTGCACTACGATTCACTACTCGAGTCGGCCGACAAGATGTTGCTTTACAAGTACATCGTCCGGAACGTAGCTCACCGGAACGGCAAGACCGTCACGTTCATGCCCAAACCAATTTTTGGCGATAACGGCAACGGGATGCACACGCATCAGTCGTTATGGAAGGCAGGCGAGCCGCTGTTCGCCGGCGACGGATATGCCGGGCTGTCCCAGGCGGCTTTGTGGTACGTCGGAGGACTGATCAAGCACGGTCCGGCGCTATCGGCGATCATTGCTCCGACAACGAACTCCTACAAGCGGCTCGTGCCGGGCTTCGAAGCGCCCATCAGTCTGGCCTATTCGCGGAGGAATCGCTCAGCCGCGTGCCGGATTCCAATGTATTCGGTTTCGCCCGCGGCGAAACGCGTGGAATTCCGGCCTCCCGATCCGAGCTGCAATCCGTATATGGGGTTCGCTGCCATGTTGATGGCGGGACTGGACGGCATCGGCAACAAAATGGATCCCGGTCCGCCGCTCGATAAGGACATTTACGAACTGGACCCCGAGGAAGTGTCGAGCATTCCGTCGATGCCAGGATCGCTGGAGGAGGCGCTGGACTCCCTGGAGCGCGATTACGAGTTCCTTCTAAAGGGTGATGTATTTACAGAAGAGTTATTGAGGACCTACGTCGATTACAAGCGCACCAAGGAAGTGGACGCGATCCGGCAGAGGCCGCACCCGTACGAGTTTGCTCTGTACTATGACATTTAAGCAGGCAAGGAACTTTGCAAAGATCCTGTTCAGCGTTGAACGCATCCGGCTAGACCGCTGTGCGGACCGATGTCTCTTTCATCACTCGTTCCATCAGCCGCATTCTCTTCGCCGGCAGACCGGCGTCGGATAGATGGGATGGAAGCGGTTCGCAACCGCTTACCGAGAGTAACTCCGCTCCCATTGCGTCCAGAGCGGAATTGGATCGTCCCAGAACCATCAACAGATATTTTTGGGCGATAGGGCGATCGGCCGGGTGTATCAGAGCCCACCAGCGGCGAACCGACTCCTGCACTTCTGCTTCGCTCTTTTCTCCGACCACGAGGGCGTCGATGAGCCGATAGACCTTGCTCTTGATCGCTTGATACGAGACGGAAATCTCTTGGGGCATAGGGTTCCTGTTTCTGTACCCCGTACAAGTGCAATCCGTCCACCAAACTCATAGGTCTTTATTCCATAGGTGGTTAGAGAGATTTGCACTCATATAAACGTATTATGAATGGAAGAATTCCGGTACCGGATATGAATTCTGGAAGGGAGCGTTCGAAGTTCCAGCTTCGTTTTCGACATCGTCGGCACCCTGTCACGTTCAAAATCTCGTATTCCGACGAACTTGTGCCGATTCGAACTTGCTTCGCAGCGGCAGGGTACAATGTGGCGCTCTGTTCATGTGGAAGCTGGAATGATCCTCGCTCGGGCGGTGAGGACAAGTGCTTGGTGTGTGCATACGAGTAGATTCGGAGGCGAAATGAAAAGGTGGTTTTGGATTCCGGCTGTCATTCTCTTGATTTCAATGGCGCAAGCGCAGGCGCCATCTGCCGACTTGCAGGCGGATACTTCTCAGTCTTCGAGTTCGTACGGCGCATGGCACAAGGCCGAACCGGGAGAGCGGATGTTCTTTCCCAAGGACATGTTTTGGGGATGGGCGCAGCTCGACCTTGCCCCTCCGCACAACGAAATCGATCCCAATTTATGCGCCGGAAATGCCAGGCAGTACGGCGGCGCGAACGCACCCTGCAGCATGTTTGCCCGCTATATGCTGTCGGGCGTTCTGGAGGTGCGCCCATTTGGCCGCGGCCCATTGCGACGATTCATGGTGTTTGGAGCCCCGGCGTTTTTGTTTGGCAAGAACGTGCCACAGGCGCTTTACACGTGGTCGCCGGATGCAATTGGCGTGGAGCACTCCTGGGGCGCCGGCATTTATCTCAATAAGGGCTTTGAGTTCCGCGTGACGCAGCATTTTCTGTTTGACCGGCTGGGAGCGCGCGATACTTATCTCGGCATTGCCGATTTGGGGAACAACGGCCCTTGGGGACGCTACATGAGCCTGGGGGTTCGTAAGACATTCGGCACGCGCCGCTGGTAACGAAATCAGATGGGAGCGGGCACGCCAGGACGGATCAATCGCCGGATGAGCCACACGACGAACCAGACGAACAAGCCGAATACGATGAACGGAGCGACAAAGATCAGCAGAATCCAGCCTCCCCCGCTCATGTTGGTAACGCTGCCTCCGATGACAGCGCCTGGATCGCGGCGGATATGGCCGCCAAACACTGTTACGTCTCCATCGACTTTGACCTGATTCTCGAGCCGGATGTCGCCGCCGAAACTTGTCGTATCGCCGGCGATCTGCCCCTGATCCTCAACGATAATACTCCCGCCGAATGTCGTGGCATCTCCAGCAACGTGGCCCTTCACTCGGATGGTGCAGCCGAAGCAGGTGGCATCGCCTACCTCTTCGTCTGGGCCGACGACGATGGTGCGGCCCATCTGAGTGCGGTCATGGCCGTCGTGATCATCGGCGAGCGCATCCCTGGGGGCGAGGGCAAGCAATGTCACGCAAAGAAAGAAAGTGGCCAGAAAGCCAAGGCGGAAAGACATAAGGAACTCCAGAGACACCGGACGCTGATACCGGCATTATGGCACATGCCCCTGCAAGAATCTGCTGCCCCGGAAGGCTCCCTTTCTTTATAATTATCGGTTTTTACTTCAGAGTCGAGAATTCATACAAGCGGAGGTTTTGCATGGCGGGCACTTATAACGGTGTACCTGTCCCATCGGATGGAAAGAAAATTGGTTATACGGGCGGGAAGTATGACATCCCCGATAATCCGATCATCCCGTTCATCGAAGGCGATGGTACTGGCCGCGATATCTGGAAAGCGTCGCTGCGCGTTTTTAACGCCGCCGTCGAAAAAGCCTACCAAGGGAAGCGTCGCGTCGCGTGGTATGAAGTCTTTGCCGGAGAGAAAGCGAAGGCAAAATTCGATACATGGCTGCCCGACGACACCGTCGACGCGATCCGCGAATTCCGCGTAGCGATTAAGGGGCCTCTGACGACGCCCGTGGGCGGCGGTATCCGCTCGTTGAACGTCGCGCTGCGGCAGATCCTCGATCTCTATTCTTGCGTCCGTCCAGTCAAGTATTACAAGGGAGTGCCGTCGCCGGTGAAGCATCCGGAGCGCATGGACGTTGTCATCTTCCGCGAGAATACGGAAGACGTTTACGCCGGAGTCGAGTGGGAGCAGGGAACAGCTGACTGCGCCAAACTGATCGAATTCCTCAACAAGGACATGCTGAAGGGCGGCAAGAAACAGATCCGTCTTGACTCTGGAGTGGGCATTAAACCGATTTCGATTACCGGGACGAAACGCCTCGTCCGCATGGCCATTCAGCACGCTCTTGAAAACGGACGGAAGACGGTCACTCTCGTGCATAAAGGCAACATCCAGAAATTCACCGAAGGCGCTTTCCGCAAGTGGGGATACGAGATCGCCACCGACGAATTCCGCGACAAGGTCGTTACCGAGCGCGAGAGTTGGATTCTCGACAACAAAGACAAGAATCCGAATCTCACGATTGCGCAGAATGCCGAGATGATTGAACCCGGCATGGAGTTTGCGCCTCCGGCGTTCCGGCAGAGTGTGGAAAAGGAAGTGAAAGACGTGCTGGATGCGATCGGGAAGAGCCACGGCAATGGTGCATGGAAGAAGAAGATCATGATCAATGACCGTATCGCCGATTCGATCTTCCAGCAGGTCGTGACGCGCGCCGACGAATACTCCGTGCTCGCGACACCTAACCTGAATGGCGACTACATTTCCGATGCATGCGCGGCGCAGGTTGGCGGACTCGGCATAGCTCCGGGCGCCAACATCGGGGACGGCTTCGCGATCTTCGAGGCAACCCACGGCACCGCTCCGAAATATGCGGACAAGGATGTTATCAATCCAGGCTCGGTGATTCTGTCGGGCGTGATGCTGTTCCGACATCTAGGGTGGAACGAGGCGGCTGATCTGATCGAGCAGAGCATGGAGCGTACGATCGAGCAGAAAAAAGTCACTTACGACTTCGAACGCTTGATGCCGGGCGCCACGAAAGTGAAGACCAGCGAATTCGCTGGATTCATGATCGAGAACATGGGATCCGGGGTGCTGGTGTAGGGTTTTGAATTCATTCGCCACGGATTTCGCTGATCTCCACGGATAATGCTTGAAGGTTTATCGGTGTTGATCGGCGAAGATCCGTGGTCAAGAAAAGGACTTCTTATGCGCAAAAAAGTATCAATCGTAGGTTCGGGAAACGTTGGCGCCACGGCCGCTCATTGGATCGCCTCCAAGGAACTCGCGGATGTCGTTCTCATCGACATCATCGAAGGTGTTCCGCAAGGGAAAGGTCTCGATCTGCTTGAGGCCATGCCGATCGAGAAGCGCGACTCTTACGTCAGCGGCACCAACGATTACAAAGACACTGCGAATTCCGACGTCGTCATCATCACCGCCGGAATCCCGCGCAAGCCGGGGATGAGCCGTGATGACCTGCTCAACACGAACTTCAACATCATGAAGGCAGTGGTTGGCGAGGTGGTGAAATATTCGCCGAACTGCATCCTGATTATTGTGTCGAACCCACTGGACGCGATGGCACAGACTGCCTACAAGCTCAGCGGCTTCCCACGCGAGCGCGTGATCGGGATGGCCGGAGTGCTCGATTCAGCCCGCTTCCGCGCCTTCATCGCCGACGAATTAAAAGTCAGCGTAGAAAATATCAATGCGTTCGTTCTCGGGGGACACGGCGACACGATGGTCCCGCTGCCGCGCTATTCCACCGTGGCCGGCATCCCGATTACAGAGTTAATTGAGAAAAGCAGACTCGAGGCCATGGTCCAGCGTACGCGTGACGGTGGTGCCGAGATCGTGAAATATCTCAAGACCGGATCCGCCTACTATGCTCCTTCGGCGGCTGCCACGGAGATGGTGGAAGCGATCCTGAAAGATAAGAAGAAGATCCTGCCCTGCGCCGCGTATTTGCAGGGAGAGTATGGAATCACCGGCTTGTACATTGGAGTGCCGGTAAAGCTTGGATCGAAGGGAATCGAGCAGATCGTCGAAATCAAGCTGACGCCGGAAGAGAGAGCTGGGCTGGACAAGAGCGCGGCAGCGGTGAAGGAGCTTTGCGGGGTGATCGGAGTTTAGGGATGCAGGCCGTCGGCTCCATGACCCCGCCGACGGCCCAAAACACTTAAACCTTCTCTACGGTCACCTTCTTCAGCACCACATCTTTGCTCGGCCGGTCATTGCGCCCGCGCGGGACGCGCGTGATCTTATCTACCACGTCCTGCCCTTCAACGACTTCGCCGAAGATCGTGTGCTTGCCGGTTAGCCATGTGGTCGGCACGACCGTGATGAAAAACTGCGAGCCATTCGTATTCGGTCCGGCATTCGCCATCGCGAGTTTTCCTGCCTTGTCGAATTTGTGCGGCGAACCTTTCGTCTCGTCTTCGAATTGATATCCCGGGCCGCCCGTTCCGGTGCCTTGTGGATCTCCGCCCTGAACCATGAAATCGGGGATCACCCGGTGAAAAATCGTTCCGTCATATAGACGGTCTTTGGATTTCTTGTGCGTCGACGGATGCGTCCATTCGCGCTTGCCTTCGGCCAATTCTACAAAGTTGGCTACGGTTTTCGGTGCCTCCTTGTCGAACAGCTTGCAGACGATCGTTCCTTCGGAGGTTTCGAACGTTGCGTACATTCCAGGTTGGCGGGTCATGAAGTCCTTTCTTGAAATCGGTCGTTAGTCGATGGCCGTTGGTCGTTGGCCTTAAACACCAAGAGTAGAGTGCGAATTATTTTGTTGTGCTTCCCGCCTTGTGCGTTGCCGCTGCTGGCTTCTTCGCAGCTGTGGTTGGAGGCTTCGCTCCTGCCTTCAAAATCGTGATGTGAGTAATCTTCACAGGTCGAAATGGCCTGTCATTTTGGGGATCAGTGGCCATGCGCGCGATTTGCTTCACTAGCGCTACCGTAGCTTCATCGCATTGGCCAAAGATTGTGTAGCCGCCATTCAGATGCGGCGTTGGCACTTCGGTGATGAAAAACTGCGATCCGTTGGTGTCGGGGCCGGAGTTGGCATAGGCAAGGCGTCCGGGCCGGTCAAAGAGCAGGTCGGACGAAACTTCGTTCTTGAACTTGTAGCCGGGATCGCCCGATCCGTTACCAGCCGGGTCTCCTCCCTGAATCATGAAACTGGGGATGACACGATGAAAGATGGTGCCGTCGTACAGCGGGACGCCATGCTTCGTGGCGCCGCTGACGGGATTTTTCCAATCTCTGGTGCCATTGGCGAGGCCAATAAAATTTGCTACGCCGATAGGGGCCTCGTCCGGAAATAGGGTGCAGGTCATAGTGCCGGCGGTCGTGTGAATGATGGCGGTCGGCTCCGCGGGATGAGTCGTCGTAGCGGCTTTTGTGCCCGGCTTGGCCGGTTCGCTCTGGCCGATCATACCGGTCTGCGCGATTGCTGCACAAGCGACGATCAGAATAATTCCTGGGATCAAGCTTAACGTTCTCTTGCGCATGAATGCTCCTGAGTTGGGAGTTGGATGAGCGGAGTGCAAAACTGCATTGTACGACAGAGCTCGATGCAACTTAATAGCACTCAGCACTCGTTGCCATGTTCTTGCAAGCCCACCATGCACTATCATTCCTGCCTCCCCCATGTCCCACGGTGTGGAAGTTGACCTGATGCTGCACGGAGTTGTTGTACAGGCTTCTCCTGACATCATCACGAATCGATATCAAGGACCATGCCTGTTTGGCTGTGTCTCCACACAACAGGACATCATTGGCATAGTTCGGCGTCGGCGGAGTTCGGCTTGCGAGCCAGCATTGTTTCACCTTGCCTTCTGGCCATGAGCACGATTGCAAATCTGGCATGTAGATGTCGCCTTGGAGGCACACCACTCGCATCATCCCGCTTGGTGGTCGGCAGGCGAGGGAGGTAAACAGCATAAGGAACAGCCCAGACAACAGAACTGAAATTTGCCATGAACCATGCATGGATTGCTGTTAATCAATTTGCCGGGGTTGAAGCCTGCATTTCCCGGCTGACCCGCTCGACCTCGCGAAAGGCGCGCATCAGATTTCCACCGAGAATCTTGTGAATTTGCTCTTCGTTATAGCCGCGGTCGACGAGAGCCTGCGTGATCCTCGGCAGATCGGCGGCAGAGTTGATGCCCTGCGGGGTGGCACCGCTGACACCGTCGAAATCAGAGCCGAGGCCGACATGATCGATGCCGGCAGTCTTCGCCACGTGATCGATTTGATCGATCAGCGAGCTTAGCGGTGGCCGCGGAATCTTGGCCATCCACTCGCGCTCAATGCGGTCGATATCCACGTAGTTGACCGGCTTGCCCTCGGCCTTCAACTGATCGGTATATTTCTGGATCGCCGCGGCCTGATCCTTGGCCTGCGCCTCCATCGCCTTGCGGAAGTTCTCGTCGTCGAATCCGCTGTAAAAGTTCACCTGTACGACCCCGCCGTTCTTGGCGACTGCG
>DATJOA010000056.1:0-32399 GCA_035507635.1 Candidatus Acidiferrales bacterium | reverse complement strand
GAATCGCTGGTCTCCCGCGAATCCAGCTTCCTGTTCAACAATCTTCTTTTCGTTCTCCTCTGCTTCACCGTTCTGTGGGGAACGTGGTTTCCGAAGATCTCCGAGCTCGTCCAAGGCAACAAGGTCACGGTCGGGGCGCCTTTCTATAACCGTGTGGCGATCCCGGTCGCACTGCTGCTGCTGATCCTGACTGCAGTCGGACCTCTTCTCGCATGGCGCAAGACGTCGTTTGAAAGCCTGAAGCGCAATTTCTTCTGGCCCACCATGGGGGCACTCGCCGTAATGGTGTTCCTGATGGCAACGCCCTCCAGCTGGGGAAAACCCTTCGGCCTGCATCCCTGGCAGGACATATCCTATTTCTATTCCCTGATGGCGATCGGCCTCTCAGTCCTGGTCGGGCTGACCATCGCCAGTGAGTTCTACCGCGGCGGCAAAGTCATCTCGAACCACAGCGGACAGGGCATGTTCGCCTCCATGGTCCAACTCACGCACCGCAACACGCGCCGTTACGGAGGCTACATCGTTCACGTCGGCGTCATCGTCGTCATCATCGGCTTGGCCGGAGCCGCCTTCAATCAGGAAAAAGAAAAAGAGATGAGCTACGGCGACAAGATGGACATCGGTCCCTACACGCTCGTCTGCCGCTCCTACACCGATGAAGAATACCCGAACTACTTCGGCGAGTGGGCCGTCCTCGACGTTTACAAAGACGGCAAGCAGATCGACACGCTGACTCCCGAACGCCGCTTCTATAAAGCCAGCCAGCAGACGTCGACCATGCCCTTCATCCGTTCCGGGCTGAACGAAGATTTGTACGTTGTGTACGAAGGTTTGAATCAGGACACCGGTCATCCCATCCTTAAAGCGCATTTGAACCCGCTGGTGATGTGGATCTGGCTCGGCGTCTGGATCATGCTCGGCGGCACCGTGCTTTGCCTCGTGCCGAACGCTCCGGCCCCAGTTCGCGTGCCGGCGCCGAAACTAATAGAACACGCCGCGCCCGTAGCAACCGGGGATTAGAAAGATTTTTGAAAATGTGGGGAGACAGCCGCCATCGGCTGTCCGCCGCGCGCAAGCGCGGCAGGTTAGACGGTTCGTACAGGGCATGGCTTAGCCATGCCGCCAGGCGGACAGAAAAAACAAGCGGCTTTAGCCGCGATGTGTACAAATGAAATTCAATCCCAACCCGACCGTCCGCCGCGCACTTGAATGCGCCGTTCTTATTCTCGCCGTCTTCGCCTTCGCCGGAGCTTCCGATCCCTCCACGCGCTTCAACGATCTCGGCCACCAGCTCATGTGCATTTGCGGATGCAACCAGATTCTCCTCGAATGCAATCACGTCGGCTGTCCTGACTCCGACAACATGCGCAACGAGCTCATGGCCGCCGTCAGCCGTGGAGACAGCGACGGCCTGGTCGAACAAGACTTCGTCCAGAAATACGGCCCGACCGTTCTTGCCGCTCCGACCGGAACTGGCTTCGACCGTACCGCCTGGATCGTTCCTTTCTTGGCTCTCGCCGTCGGAGTGACCATCGTCGTCCTCGTCGTCCGCGCCTGGAAGAATCGCCCTGCGCCTGCGCTTGCAGATGGCATTCGCCCGGTGCGCGGCCCCGAACTCGATGAATTCCGCGAGCAAGCGCGTCAGGAGACCGACCTATGAGTTTCGAATTAGCCTGCATGCTGTTGGTGACCGCCGCCGCGCTTCTCTATATCTTCTATCTGCCCGGCACTCTCTATCTCGGGCCCGAGAAAACGCGCGTCTCCTATCTGCGCGAACGCAAAGAGGCCGTCTACGAAAACCTGCGTGACCTGAATTTCGAATACAGTGCAGGCAAGGTCCCCGAGATCGACTACCAACAGATGAAGTCCTCTCTCCAGGACGAAGCCGCCGCGATCCTGGCAGAAATCGCAAGGCTCGAAGCCAAAGCCGCCGCCGCGCCCACTAGAAGATCAAAACCATGAACAAAACTCTACAGACTGTCATCCTGAGGCGGACGCTTTTTGTCCGGCGAAGGACCCAGGGGAGCCACCGCGCCGCGACGCGTTTTATGCGTCGCAATAAGCGCGAGGCGACCTTCCTTATTAGCTTCTTCGCTGCGTTGCTGGTGCTGCCGTCGTTTGCCTCCGCCCAGACCCTCACCGGCTCAGTGAAGAACGCCACGACCAACAAGGCCGCTGCGGGAGACGATGTCGTCCTCATCACTTTAGGTCAAGGCATGGAAGAAGCCGGCCGCACCAAGACCGACGCCAAGGGAGACTTCTCCTTCAAGCTCGGCGATCAGGGCCCGCACCTCATCCGCGTCATCCACCAGAACGTCACCTATCACCGCATGGCGCCTCCGGGAACAACTTCCGTCGAGGTCGAAGTCTACGATGCCGCCAAGAAAATCGAAGGCATCGAAGTCGTCGCCGACATCATGCGCTTCCAGGCCGGACAGGGGCAGATGCAGGTCGAACGTACCTTCGCAGTCCAGAACAATTCCAAGCCTCCGCGCACCCAGATGAACGAGCACAACCTCGAGTTCTACGTTCCTGATGGCGCGACCATCACCGAAGGTGACGCGATGACCGCCGGAGGCCAGCCGCTTAAATCTGCCCCGGTCCCTGAAGGCGGCAACGCAAAAAATAAATACGCGTTCCTGTTCCCGCTGCGCCCGGGCGAAACGCGCTTCAGTGTCGTTTACACGCTGCCCTACACCGGCAGCATCAACATCGATCCCAAGAGCGTGTATCCTCTCGAACACTTCGTCGCGATCGCGCCCAAGTCGATGCAGTTCGCCCCCGCCAACGCCTCCGTGTATAAGGTCGCTCCCTTTCCCGGCCAACCCGACGGCAATGTGGAAGTCGCATCCAGCACGGAGATCGGACAGAACATGGCATTCAAGTTATCCGGCGAGGGCACGCTCCAAGCTCCCGCGGACGAGAACGGTCAATCCGGGGGCGGCGGAAGCGAGTCTGCAGCCCAAAATGACAATCGCCCCGGCGGCGGACTCGGTCCCCCGATCGATGCTCCCGACCCTCTGCAGAGATATCGCTGGTACATTCTCGGAGGATTCGCCGCAGTCCTCATCATCGGCGGAATCTTCGTCGCCTCGCGTCAGCAAGCCGCGAACCGCGCCGCTCGCGCCAGCGCCGGCCTTTCCGCGATGGAAGAAGTGGACGACTTCGAAGTCCCCGCGACTTCAAAGCGCAGCTCGCGTCCAGTCGCAACTCGCACCGTGGCGACCGAAGATCGCCCCTCGCGCACCTCGATGCTCCTCGAAGGCTTGAAAGACGAACTCTTCGAACTCGAGGTCGAACACAAGCAAGGCCGCATCACCCAGCAGGAATACGAAAAAACAAAAGCGGCCTTGGATCAAACGCTCCAGCGAGCGCTGAAACGCGAAAGCCAGAAAGCCTGAAAATATCTCGAGGGTGCCCCACCCTTAAATCGCGCCGTTTGCGATTTAGGGTGGGGATTTTTGAATTCGTAGGTACAGCCGACTGGATCGTTCGGAGGGAAAGCTGACCGTGTAGGGACAGCCGCCTCAGCTGTCCTCCTTCCCGCGTTCTCTGCGGGAGGTCGGGCTTGTACGAACGCCCTGGTAGCTATGCGCTTCCCCGAGCGCTGACACTTGGGCGATTAGTGGTGAAAAAACACGTAGAGCATAAAGATTGCGAATGCTGCAAAAATCGCCCCGACTATCTGAAAACCGACCCGATTGTATTCGCTCAGCATCTCACCACCTTTTCGAAGGCCTGAGCGCTTTACGAACCAGTCCGGGTTGAAAATGTGTGCCACACCAATGCCGGCAAATACAATAAGAACAGCACAAAACCGAGATCCAGCATCACTTGCTTCATACGAACTCTTCAGAATGGTAGAGATTTTCTCGCCGGCTACTTGCCCAACCCACTAGCACTTCTCAAGTGCTCCGCCAGTTCCAGCGCCTCCTCGCGTAGCAGATTCTCACCAACCCTCCGCCGTTTTCGACCAGCAGTTATTTCAACCGAATTGCGAAATCGGTGCCGCGAAGGGATGGCCTTAATCTCCGTAATGTCGGCCAAAGAGATCTCCCTCACGCGAGTCCAATTCAGCGCTCTCCGCGTCCACCGAAGAGTACCCGCTTCCGTCCGAATTTCCTCTACGCCGAACGCTCCCCACACTCCTGCAGCAAATGTGAGGATGTAGCCCGTCAGGCACAGTGCGAACAGAAGAAACAGATAAACAGCCTCATGCGGACGGCGGACGGCGGCACCCAAGAACACCCTGGAAAACAGTCCAAACACGACAGTGCTGAAGCAAATCAGCAAGCAGTACCTTCCCCAGAAATTCTGCCGGTCAATGCGGACGCTCAGGTGGCCGCCTCTCACGTTGATATGCACGCGCCTTCGTCCGTAGACGTTGAACATAGGTCCCAAAGGGCAGTAAAAGAACTAGCAGCCTGATCCGATGACAAGCCGGGAGATCGCATACAAGACGGGACGCGTGTGATTACGCGCTGCCAATTACTTCGCTCCAAAAAGCCCGCCCTGCTCGCCCTGCACCTCGTAAGGAGAACGAGGTTGCTCGAGCTCTTGCAATTTGGAAATTGCAACCAGGCCCCCATTCATGCAGAACAGCGCAAATGCGTGAAACGCGAGGCCGAGAAACGCCTGGAATAACAACATCAGAAGACCGTCCAAACCATAAAGAATCATTCCCGTCAGGAACGCCCATCTCTTGCCTTGGCGGCCGAAATAAAAAAAGACTACAAAAATCCCCGCCAGAAATCCGTTAATGACGATATCCAACGCCAAACCCGCTCCGCCAATGCGGCGGGCTAGAGCATCCACAAGCTGCGCGATCCCTAAACCAAAAATGAACTGGAACCGGACGCCCGAAACGTGGAGGATCGAGTTCACCATTGAAAGTCCCGCTACCCACAGGAACCATGCCGAAGAGCCCTTCAGTGCATGTTGCCAACGCACTTGTTGTTCAATATTTGCGCGCTGCGCCACTTCGGGAGTAATTGGTGCGGGCGGGTTCTTTAAGTCGAGACCATGGAACGTCATAACGTTTGCTCTCTTGGATTATCTCTGCAGTAACTCGAAGTTACTCAAGCCGATCAAATCGGCTGTAAGCGAGGGGGGAGCGGCAGTATATCGCCCGAATGGCGCTTAGTCCACCGTAAAGAGTTGACGCAAAATGCCGTACGCAGGTGCGTCCGGAGTTTTTTCTGCTAAACACGACCCCATGGCACTAGCCGTCTCGCATTCCCTGTGACAGTAATTCGCGCCCCGAAGCTGTTTCAAATCACGTAATTAGCAGGTGGTCAACGCTCGATCCCCTGTGCATTGCCAATCCGGATCGCAGACCCTAAGACCGACGGTCGGTGCCCCACAGAAGACTGCTCGGTGGCCCATTCAAGCCTGCTGTTGGCTTGAGTGGGCGGCAGCGTCGGATCACGCAATGGACGGGGTGGTCCGGGCTTTTGACCTTGCCGTAACCGCCAGAAGTTCGGTGGCCCATTCAAGCCTGCTGTTGGCTTGAGTGGGCGCCGCGGCAGCGTCGGATCACGCAATGGACGGGGTGGCCCGGGCTTTTGACCTTGCCGTAACCGCCAGAAGTGTGGGTGCCCCGCTCTTGCGTTTTTTTTTGCAAGGGCGGGTACGATGCTGCCGATATCATGAGATTTTCAAGCCCAGCGAGCGTTCCGGCTACTGAAGTGACCAAAGCATTTGCGCTTGAGACTGGCCATCCAAGGGAGGATGAGTGAAATGAGATGTTTCGCCAAGAGTGCTGCCACAATCGAAGGGAGCATCAGCGGGGATTGCTGGGATGCTTTATCACCCATTGCCCTATCACCATTCGATCGAACCGAGATGGCGTAGGGAAGCTAAGCAGAACCACAAGATTCTGGCTGGCCCAGAACGCTCGTGGCGTTTGGGCGGAAACGATACGCTTCACTTTCTGGCCTGGAACAACCTCGTCTTCAGTTACGCTGGCCGCGTCATAGTCTGGAATTCCAAACGTGACATCGTTCATGTGTCCTGTGGAGTCCTGGCCCTTGGGGAACTGCTCAATGGTGACAGTTAGGAACCGTGGTGGGTCACTTCGAGTTTCATAAACCGCGTTGTAGACGTGAGTACCGGGCGACCATCCGTGGTCCAGAGTTTGAACCGCAGCCCGTTGCATACCGCCGAAGTACATTGGCACCAACTCTTGCAGTAGATAATTACGCGCCATGGCATTCAGACGCGTACATTCCTGGAGAAGTTGCGGATCGGAAAGAGGTTGGCATCGGTCGGCGTCGGGCAACACAGGTACAACCTTAACGGACATAAATACGCGGAAATCGGTGCCCCGCATGAACGGATACCGGCCAATATTCTTCGGGAGTTCCTCCTGCTTGACCAGTTCGACGGGAAAATGCTCACTTCCATCGGTGCGGGCATCGGCGAAATTTTCAGCCCCTTCAGTCACCTGCGGGCCCAACTTGAAGCCGACTTCGGGTCCGCACGTTTGGGCGAAATGGCTCGTCGGGTCCGTCACCTGCATGGAGTACCCGTCGAAGCTCTGCAGCAACCGAAGGTTGAGAACAGAAGGTAAGAAGAGCGCCCTGCCATTTGAGTTCGTGGTCTCCCAGTCGCTTTTCAACGCCTGCTTCGTCCAGCCGTTACTGAAGACCTGGAGGCATACATCCATACCGGCGACAGGCTTGCCGGTAATCGCGTCCACAACCCGCACCGATCTCGGCGGTACGATGCGTACAAATACAAGGGCGTACAACACTCCGACCACGGAGACGAGGACCAGCAGCGACAGACTAATCCACCTTCTCCAGCCTTTCCCAGTTCTGGCGGGAGCAGGCTCTGTTTCGATCCACCACATGCGTCCACTACACACCAGAACAAATACATGTTCAAGGTTACGCAAGAGAGCACAGAGCGGGCCTGTCACAACTAACCCAGCAGATTCCCAGGTACTGCTTCGTTGCCCGTGGACGGCTGGTGTTAACAGGGATAGCGCTCAAATTCCCCAGGAGCGCTTCCCCATCAAATTTTTCCACAACCTCATGTGACATCTGACCTTGCCTTCCACAGCCCCGAACTCCGATCATGACAGCGTGCCGCGAATGTCGGCTCCGGAAATTCGTGCTCCTTATAACTCCAGCGTTATCAGAATTTTACCTGTAAGTGCCTGCGGCTCAAGATTTTACAGGCACACTCACGAGCGCGGATCCGGTAAGTTCTTTGAAAACAAGATTTTGCGAGAATCGGTCAAAAAAATGTGCGCCTAGCTCACGCTATAACCCATTTGTTTTCAATATTTTGCCCGCACAATATTGAAAACAAAAGATCATTTTCGTAATTTGGCGCTAAACTGAAGATTCCATTAGACCGAGGGGGAGGGGGGTACCCACCTCCGCATCCAAGTTTTTCCAGAAACGCGTACCTGCAACTAGGCCTTCCGCGTAACATCCAATGGAATAGCTCGACAAAATTATGGGAAACACTTTCAAGACCGCGTTCCTCCTCACCGCCCTCACGCTGCTCCTGATGTTCATCGGACGCGCGTTCGGCGGCAACAACGGCATGATTCTTGCGCTGATCTTCGCCGGTGTCATGAACTTCGTCTCGTACTTCTATTCCGACAAGATCGCTCTGGCCATGTATCGCGCCCAGCCCGTCACTCGCGAAGAACTGCCGCGCGCCTACCAGATCGTCGAGCGCCTCGCGCCCAAGATGGGCATTCCGATGCCCAAGATCTACGTGATTCCGACCGAGTCGCCTAACGCCTTCGCCACTGGACGTAACCCGCAGCACGCCTCCGTCGCCGTCACGCACGGCATTCTCGGCCTGCTTAATGACGACGAGATGGAAGGCGTCCTCGCCCATGAACTCGGGCACGTCAACAACCGCGACATCCTGATCAGTTCCGTCACCGCAACCATCGCCGGAGCGATCACCATGCTCGCCAGCATGGGACGCTGGGCCATGATCTTCGGCGGATTCGGCGGCAACGACCGCGAAGACCGTGGCGGCGGAGGCCTCGCCGCCCTCTTCATGCTGATCGTCGCCCCAATCGCCGCGACGCTGATTCAGCTTGCAGTCTCGCGCTCGCGCGAGTATCAGGCCGATGCCACCGGAGCGCATTTCACCGGCAATCCGTACGCCCTGGCCAGCGCATTGCAGAAAATCGACGCCTACTCGCGCCGCCTGCCGCTGCAGGCGAGTCCGTCGACGGCGCATCTGTTTATCATCCAGCCGCTATTAGGGATGAACGCCGGAATGTTCGCGAACCTGTTCTCCACGCATCCGCCAACTGCAAAGCGCATCGAGCGCTTAACCGGAAGGCCCCCGGAGTTCATGCAGTGAAGCAGTGAGCAATGAGCAACCCAAATCCGCCGCAAGGTCTATAGCACTGCGCGTTCTCCAAATGAGCTGTTTTGCTCATAGCTCATTGCTCATGGCTGAAAGCTCCATGACGTACGTAACTCCATCCCCCGCGACGCCCGATAGTAGAATCCAAAAGATGTCTCCCGAGACCGCAATCGCCGTATCCCACAAAGCCGCCGAACTGGAAAAGGCCCTGCGCCGCGTCATTCGCGGCAAAGACGACGTTGTCCGCCTCGCCATCGTAAACATCCTCGCGCGCGGACACCTCCTCATCGAAGGCGTTCCCGGAGTCGGCAAAACGACGCTCGGACAGGCCCTTGCCCGCGCCATCGATTGCACCTTCCAGCGCGTGCAGTTTACCAGCGACATGCTGCCGTCCGACGTGCTCGGCATCTCGGTCTATTCGGCACTCGAACAACAATTCGAGTTCAAGCGCGGCCCGGTGTTCACCAATGTTCTGCTCGCCGACGAAATCAACCGCACGACGCCGAAGACGCAATCAGCCCTGCTCGAGGCCATGAACGAAAGCCAGGTCACGGTTGACGCGCATTCTTACGAACTGCCCCAGCCGTTTCTGGTAATCGCCACGCAGAATCCGGTGGAGCATCACGGAACTTACCCGCTGCCCGAATCGCAGCTCGACCGCTTCCTGATGCGCGTGCGCATGGGATATCCCGACGCCCAGTCGGAACGCCAGATCCTGCGCTCCGAAGCCGGAGCATCGAATCTCGATGAACTGCGTCCGGTCCTGACCGGCGCTGATGTGCTTGAGATGCAGCAGGCGGTGAAGAACATTCGCGTGGACGATTCGCTCGTGAACTATGCACTCGAAGTCGTCCGCCGCACGCGCGAATCTGAATTTCTTTCGCTCGGCGTTTCCCCGCGCGGATCGCAGGCGCTTTATCGCGCCGCGCAAGCTATGGCCTTCCTCGAAGGCCGCACCTTCTGCACTCCGGAAGATTTCAAGCCGCTGGTCATTCCGGTGTTCGCCCACCGCGTGGTCGTTAACGGACTCTACGCCTCGACGCTCCGCAAGTCCGAACAATCCGACCAGGTGCTGAAAGAGATCGTCGAGACCATCGCTGTTCCGGTCTGAGATCCTCTGTCGTCCCGACAAGTCTATAATTCCTCCGTTATGTCCTTCCTGCGCTACTTGATGGTGCTCTCTCTCGTCTGCTGGATTGGCGGATTGATCTTTTTCGCGTTCGTCCTCGCGCCGACCGCGTTTCAGGTCCTGCCCTCAACGCATTTGGCCGGAAATGTTGTGGGACGCGCGCTTGGCAAAATGCACTGGATCGCCATCGTCTCCGCCATTGTGTTTCTGTTCAGTTCGCTGCTCTACAGTCGTCTCGCTGAAGGCAGCGCGCACGTGTTCGCCGTCCGCAACATCTTGATCTTCGTCATGTTCTGCCTGACGCTCTTCTCGCAGTTCTGGATCATTCCCAAGATGGACGCCTTGCGCGCCTCGGTCACAGATTTCGCCACGGTGCCGCTCACCGATCCGACGCGCGTGCAGTTCGATGCGCTTCATGTCTGGTCGACGCGCGTGGAAGGAGCTGTGCTTCTCTTGGGATTGATTGCGATTTACTTGACTGCGAGCGTGCTGAGCAGAAGTTCTCGTTGAGGATTACTGTCTGCTGCGAGCTTCGAGAATCTCCCGGATTTTCGACGCCAGTAGATCCAGTTCGAACGGCTTCTGCAGCAGCGGCATGTCGGACGCGCCTTCCTCATTGATGGCGCTCACTTCCCCTTCGGTATAGCCCGACATGAAGATGACTTTGATATCCCGACGTGCCGCTTTCAACCGCCGAACAACTTCCGGACCGCGGACGTGCGGCATCACGACATCGGTCACGACAATGTCGATCGGGCCTATATAGTGTTGCGCGAGCGCAACGGCGTCGCGCCCGTCTTTGGCTTCGAGCACCTGGTAGCCGAGCGCCTGGAGGAACTGGCAGATCATCCAGCGCAGGTCGGGCTGATCTTCCGCGACCAGGATCGTTTCCATCCCCGAGCGAGTCGCTCCGGCCGGAGCTTGCGGCAGTTGCGCCGCCGGCATCGCCGTCACGCGTGGGAAGTACACTCGCAGCGTCGATCCCTTGCCGACTTCACTTATCACGTGAACGAAACCGCCGCTCGCTCGCACGATGTTATAAACAACCGAGAGCCCCAATCCCGTTCCTTCGTCTTTACTCTTCGTGGTGAAGAAAGGTTCGAAGATGTGGCTCTGTGTTTCCGGATCCATACCGACGCCGGTATCGGAAACGGCGAGCGTGACATACTCTCCTGCAGGCAGGGACGCAGCACCCTTCGGGCGGATATCCTTCGAGCTGACGCGCGCCGTTTCGAGTTTCAGCATTCCGCCGTCCGGCATGGCGTCACGGGCGTTGACCACGAGATTCATGATGACCTGCTCGATCTGTCCCGGATCGGCGCTGATGGAACAGGGGTCCGGACTCAGCTTCACCACGAATTCCATTTCCTCGCGCATCACGCCCAGCAGCATCTCGCTCATGCTGTTCACGAGGTGGTTGAGATCGAGGATCTGCGGGCTGAAGGCATGTCTGCGGCTGAAGGAGAGAAGCTGCCGGGTAAGGTTGGCGGCGCTTTCGGTGGTGCGGACAATGGTCTCGACATTCTTCCTGGCCGTGCTGGTCAAGCTATCGTCGTGCATGACGATTTCGGCATACCCGGCGATGACCATGAGGAGATTGTTGAAGTCGTGCGCGATGCCGCCCGCAAGACGCCCAACAGCTTCCATCTTTTGCGATTGCCGGACCTGATCTTCCAGCGTGCGGCGTCCCGTCACATCGCGCGAAGTGACGACGATTCCTCCGACCGCGACGTCGTTGAGCAGATTGTTGCCGACAGATTCCAGCCATACCCACGACCCGTTCTTGTGGCGGAAGCGAAACTCCGGAGGAGCCGCGCTACCTGCCCTGAGCGTGACGCGTTCAAACGCCGCGCGCACTGCAGCCTGGTCGTCGGGATGTACAAACGAAATGAAGCTCTGGCCGAGAAGGTCGGAAGGCTGGTATCCGACGACGCGCTCGACCGACGGGCTTTGATACATCATGGTGCCGTCGACGGCGACGACGGTGATGATGTCGGAAAGATTCTGGATGAGGTAGCGGAAGCGCTCTTCACTGCGGCGCAAAATCGCAGCAGCCTCGCGGCGTTCGCGAATATCACGAAAGATGCCGAGGATCGCCGGCCTTCCCGCCAGTTCGGTTGCGCTCGCGCTTACTTCGACAGGCATCACGGTTCCATCGGAGTGCAGTAATTCCATTTCGCGGCGCGAAGCGCGGGCCTCTTGTGTCGTGAGCAGACCGCGGCGAGCCCCTTCCGACTTTGGCGGATACAGCTTCGATTCCGGCTGCCCGATGAGCTGCTCGTCCGACAGTCCCAGCAGGTCGAAAGCTTTGTTGTTGGCTTCGAGGACCTCGCGGGTTCCGGTATCGATGACCAGAATCGCGTCATTCGCAGTATTGATAAGGTTCCGATACTTCTCCTCGGAGTTGCGGATCTGATTGAGGACGAAAATCGAAAACACGACGCCGATGACCAGCAAGAGGGCGGTGGCAACAATCGCAACGAGAGACAGCTGATGATCGATCCAGCGCGCTCCGCGGCCGAGTGTCGAGGAGAATTCATCTTCCAGGGGAGTCAGGCGAGCATCGATCGCGGCAATCTGATCGGAGATTTGCCGAATCGCCTGCTGATCGGGATTTGGGGAATTGACCTGCTCATGGAGCTGGTCAGCCAGTTCTCGAAGTTGGTCGATCAGCACGTCGCCCTGCTGCCAGATCGAGATGGCCCTCGCCATGTATTTTGTCTGGCCAAAGCGCCGAAAAAGCATGGTCATGCTTTCGACGTCTTGCGGGCTGTTACGGCCGGCAATGAAGCCCTGGGTTACGAGCTTCATGTCGGGTGTGGAACTCTGTAATTGCAGCCGAGCCTGTTGATCGCCAAGGGGAACAGCGATATCGGAGAGATACTCCTGATAATCCTTCTCGGAATGGCTGGTTGCGTACTTCGTCAGGCTGAGCGCGGCGCGTTTTTCGGCTTTCGACCACAACCCTTCTCCCGCCACATAGGCGCGGACTCCAGCCAGGATCTCGGAACGGACCATCCCCAGATAAAAGACACAAAGAACGATGAGGATGAAGATGGCAACAACCCCGAGCAACTTCCGGGCGATAGGGAGAGGGTGGAACATCGTGCTCGCAATGCGCATGCGAAACCCAGGTTCCGGAAAAACAGAAGTGAAATTATCTCCGCGCCGAGCATGCGGACGTACGTGACTTTGTCCTACCGAAAGCGCCGCCTGGGCCAACCGCTCTTAGCGTCTTGATTCAAGGATACGCTTCGCCCGGCCCGATGCGTCAAGCGGTAACGCCTGCTGCTCGCGCTTTTCGGTTGACTTGCTCGATTCCTGCCCCGGCTCGCGTTATCGGCCAACCGCTTTATAACGAAAGCAGGTAACGACGTGATCATTCACCATTCCGACGGCCTGCATGAAGGCATAGCAGATAGTTGATCCGACGAAGTTGAATCCACGGCGCTTCAGATCTTTGCTCATGGCATCGGATTCCGCAGTCCGCGCCGGAAGTTGCTTTAGGTTTTTCCAATTATTCACCTTTGGCTTGCCTCCGACGAACTGCCAGATGTAGCGGTCGAAGCTGCCGAACTCCTCCTGCATACGAAGAAAAGCCTTGGCGTTTTGGATGGTGGAAGCGATCTTCAGTTTGTTGCGAACAATGCCGGGGTCGGCGAGCAGCTTTCGCACTTTGGCGCGATCGTAACGCGCGATGCGCTGAGGATCGAATCCGTCGAAGGCGCGGCGGTAGTTTTCGCGCTTGTTGAGGATCGTGCTCCAACTCAATCCCGCCTGAGCGCCTTCGAGGATCAGGAATTCGAACAGTGTGCGGTCGTCATGGACGGGCACTCCCCATTCTTCGTCGTGATAACGGATGGAGAGTTCCCCATTTGCCCATGGGCAACGGGTTAGGGGATCTGTCGGCATACGTGGCGATTTACGCAAATTCTTAACCTCCAAGGACACGAAGTTTTCACGAAGGAAAATCCGCGCCCCCGGCGGTTTGGTTCTTCGCTTACTCCAGCGATTTCGGATCTGACCTGTTGACTGGAGACTTCTGGTCTAACAGCGAGACGAGTTCGTGAGCGCTGGGGGGAATGGCGACTTTGCCCTGGCGGATGATTTCTTCCGCCGACAATTTCTTGCCGTAGAGTTTTTCGTTGGCGCTGCCGTCGGAACGAAGCGTGGAGCCTTCGAGCGAAACGCCGGCGAAGAGTCCCTTATTGCGCGAGTATGAGAGAATCTCGGCCTCCATCACGATGTCGGTAGCGCCTTCCGCAGTGCGGCCTTTGGGACCGGCTGCGGCCGAAGCATCGGCGCCGAGCTTGACTTTGCTATGCAGCAAAGATTCCGCGCCTTTGGGATTCATGACCAGCAACACGAAATCGGTAGCCTGGCCGCCCAATTGAAAACCGATGCTGACGCCCTCGAGCGCATAGAGCGCCGGGGCTCCCCACTTTCCCTTGTAGTGAGGGCCGCTGCGGCAAATCATCACGCCACGGCCGTAACTGCCACCGATGCCGAAGGCTCCCTTTTTTACAGAAGGCAGAATGATGAGACACTCGGCCTTGTCGATCAGCTCTTGTGGGATGTTGTCGGGAATGTTGAGAATCTCTTTCAAAACATCGCCGGCGTCCTTAACGCGGTCCTCTTCGTGCTCGTTTTCGGCGGCGAAGGCCATTGTCGACATCAGCAGCGCCAGCAGGCACACGACCAGTTTCTTCATCGAAACCTCCGAATGGGTTTTAGGAAAAAAGCGGCAAAATTCGCGTCAACATCTTAAACCCTGAATCTAATAAAAATAAGAGCGGCATGTGGCGACGTAGGCGGCGGGGCGGCGCAAGTCCTTTAATCTAGCGGTGTTGAGCCATGACCAAACGTGTGCTCCTTTTGTAACTTGGCACACGGTCGGCGGGGCACCTACAGTCAGTCAGATGCGTTCCGCAGAGCCTTCTGATTCGGCACGTCGCGTGCATCGTATGGGTCGGAAGTGTGCTGGAACGCGGTTTAGAGTGAAAAAATTGGATTCTCTGGGCATGAAGTACACGCGCTCGATTTTTCGTCTCGTGACGCTATCCCTAGCAACCTTTTTGGGGGCGGGGCAGCTGCGCGCCCAGTCAGCCTTGATGTCCGGAGCGCCGAGTCTCAACGCCGCCAGCGCTACCGAGAATACGGACGAACCGCAGAATGCGATGATCACCCTGCACGCGCGGGTGAATGAAGTCAACGTTCTGTTTATCGCGACGGACAAGCACGGCAAGTTCGTGCGCAACCTGAACGAGAATGACTTCAGCATTCTCGATGACCACAAACCTCCGCAAGCGATTTTGAATTTCACGCGTGAAACGGATTTGCCGTTGCACCTGGGACTGCTGGTCGACGTGAGTGGATCCGTCGACAGCCGCTTCGGTTTCGAGCAGGAAGCGGCAACCACGTTCATGCAGCACACCCTGCGGGCGGGCTTCGACAAGATGTTCGTCATGGGATTCAACACGCATCAACAGGTGGCGCAGGATTTCACGGATAATGTGTCGTTGCTTTCGGCGAGCGTTCTCCGGCTGCATGATGGTGGCGGAACGGCACTATATGACGCGATCTATCGGGCCTGCAAAGACAAGTTTCTGAAAGATCATCCGGACCGGCCCGTGCGCAAGGCGATCATCGTGGTCAGCGATGGCGAGGACAACCAGAGCGAAATCAGCCGAGCGCAGGCCATCGAAATGGCGCAGCGCGCCGACGTCATCATTTACGCGATCTCGACCGATGACAGTGGCCTGGTCCTGCGCGGCGACAAGGTTCTGGAGCAACTGGCCGATGCCACCGGTGGACGGGCGTTCTTCCCGTTCAAGATGAAAGACATTACGCACTCCTACGCCGCGATTGAAGACGAACTGCGCAGCCAGTACGTCGTCTCGTACAAGCCGGCGGACTTCGACGCCGACGGGCGCTATCGCTCGATTCAAATCTCCTCTCTGAAGAAAGACCTGCAAGTGCGGGCCCGCAAAGGATACTTCGCGCCGCAACAGTAAGAGCCGTTTCTCGGTTCCTAGACCCCAATCACGCTTCACTCACTGCTGCGTTTGTATTGCAGAATGCAAACTGGTGGCGACTATCGCCGTTTGCGGGGGCGCTTGCCGTGTGGTAACTTCCCATTGAAATCCGGTTCATCCGTAACGTTGTTCATAGGAGAGTGTTATGACCGGCATCATCGTGCTGGTAATTCTCGTCATCATTCTGTTCGTGCTGATCGGGATGTACAACGCCCTGGTGCAGTTGCGAGTGCGCTGCGACTCGGCATGGTCCGACATCGATGTGCAGCTGAAGCGGCGGCACGATCTGATCCCGAACCTGGTTGAGACGGTAAAAGGATACGCCACGCACGAAAAAGGGACATTCGAGAACATTGCGAAATTCCGTTCGCAGGCGATGCAGGCAACAAGTCCCGCCGACAAGGCTGCGGCCGAGAATCAGCTCACGGGAGCTTTGAAGAGCTTATTTGCAGTCGCGGAAAACTATCCCGAGCTGAAGGCCTCCGAAGAGTTCACGCAACTGCAGGGCTCGCTGAATCAGACCGAAGACGCGATTCAGAATTCGCGGCGTTACTACAACGCGGTCGTGCGGGACTTGAACACGAAGATTCAGTCCTTCCCGACCAACCTGCTGGCTGGGATGTTCGGTTTCACGCCACGGCAATTCTTCGAGACCGACGCTGCCGACCGGGAACCGGTGCAGGTGAAATTCTGAGGAATTGTGTAATTTTGGAATTGTGCAATTTGGTAATTGAAAATGCCAAAGCGAGTTTGGCCGCTCTTTCTACTTCTTTGCTTACTTAGTGGCGTCGCATCTGCCAAATCGTGGCGCATCTCCGATTTTCAAGACGACATCACCGTCAACAAAGACGGCAGCGCGCTCGTAACGGAGCGGATCACGCTCGTCTTCGTTGGTGAATGGCACGGTATTCATCGCACGATTCCGATCGAGTATCCGGGACCGAACGACACGAACTATGAACTTTTTCTCTCGGTGAAGAGCATCACCGATGGCGAAGGCCAGAAGCTGAAATATGATTCTTCGACGGCGAATGGCGCTCGCGATCTGAAGATCTATATCCCAAACGCCGACGACGCCACGCGCACGGTCGAAATTACGTATTCCGTGCGAAATGGGACGCGCTTCTTCAAGGATTACGACGAGTTCTATTGGAACGTCACTGGGAATGATTGGCCGGTGCCAATCGATCATGCTGCGGCCACCGTACATTTTCCCGACACGGCTGCAGGTTCGCTGAGAGCCCAGGCATTCACTGGGGTGTATGGTTCGAGCGAGCGCGACGCGACCGCCGAGGTCAAAGGCGCCGACGCGAACTTTGCCACGAACAATCCGCTGCCGATGCGCGGCGGGCTCACGATTGACGTTTATATTCCGAAGGGGATCCTCAGCGAGCCTGGATCACTGACGAAATTCTTCTGGTTCGTTGGCGGCAATCCGATCCTTTTTCTTCCGGTCGTGACTCTGATTGTGATGTTTGCGCTTTGGTGGTCGGTGGGACGCGACCCCGATCCTGGCATGTCGGTCGCGCCGATGTACGATCCACCGAAGGGAATTTCTCCCGCCGAGGCCGGCACGCTGCTCGACGACAGCATCCATCCGCGGGACATTACTTCGACGATGATCGATCTGGCCGTCCGGGGATACATCAAGATCGAAGAGACGGCCGACAAGGTACTGCTGTTCACGCACAGAGACTACATTTTTCATCTGCTGAAGCCGCGCCAGCAGTGGGGCGACGACCTGGCTGCGCACGAGCGCGTGATGCTCGAAAACGTCTTTGCCGGCGGCGAAGAGACGCGGTTATCCAGCCTGAAGAACCGCTTCTACACGGCGGTCCCGGTGATTCGCGAAGACATCATGTCGCAGTTGAAGAACAAAGGAATTTACCTGCTTGATCCCGAGTCGGCGAACGGATACAGCATCGTTGCTGCGATCGGCATTCTGATTCCGTTCGTGATTCTTCAATACCTGGGGTGGGCCAATTTCTTCAACTCCGTGCCGCTGATGGTCGGATGCGTGCTAATTTCCGCGCTGATATGGTGGTTGTTCGCGCGTGTGATGACGGCAAAGACGGTCAAAGGGGCGCGCACGCGCATCGCCGTGCTCGGCTTCCAGGAGTTCATGAATCGCGTCGATGGCGACCGGCTGAAGACCCTGCCTCCGACGACATTCGAAAAGTATCTCGCGTACGCGATGGCGCTGGGTGTGGAGCATCACTGGGCGCAGGCGTTTGCGGGAATCGTGAAAGATCCGCCTACGTGGTACGTCGGGCCGGGCGGTCCGTATGTCGGCGTGTTCAATCCGATTTTCTTCTCCAGTTCCATGAGCAGCATGGCGACGGATATGCACCAGGTGTTCGTGTCGGCTCCGCGCGCCAGTTCAGGTGGATCGGGATTCGGTGGTGGAGGATTCGGCGGCGGCGGATTCTCCGGCGGCGGATTTGGCGGCGGTGGCGGAGGGGCGTTCTAGCAAGCGAGATTGGCACAGCACGGCGGAAGCAAAAGATCCCTCCACGCGCCAAGGGATCGGCATTCGCCGATCCCTTGACTTGGTCGGAATGACAGCGCGCGACAGCCTGTCGGCGAGGCCTCTTGGGCTATGCTTTATTGTTCGCCGCCACTTACATTGCTACCCCAGAGGGCGTTGCTTCCCCACAGAGCATTACTGCCCCACAGTGCGTTGCTGCCCCATAGTGCGTTGCTACCCCAGAGGGCGTTTGAGCCCCACAACGCATTTGATCCCCAGAGGGCGTTGCTGCCCGAAACTGTTGTCGAAGAAGTGGAGATCGTCGAAGAGGATGCTCCAGTGACGAACTGATTCGATCCCCAGACCGCCGTGTTCGACCAGGTCGCGGATGTGTTCCAGACCGCGGACGGATCGTCATTCAAGAACACATAGCCCGAATTGTAGGCCGCAACCGGCGACATGGCCGTTCCGTTGGCCACGTTTGTGTTCTGGAGCGCTGCTTCAATATCAAGGTAGCCAGCACCGACGGTGAATATGTCGTACTGGTCGGTGTAGGTGATTCCCGTGCTCGGATCCGTCACGCTGCTGTACTGCGGGAAGGTCTTGTATGCGGTCTTCATCAGGCGCGCTTTCACCTGATTCGGAGTGAGGCTCGGATATTTCTGAAGCAGGTCGGCCACCGCTCCACTGGTCACGCCCGCAGCCATGCTGGTGCCACTTAGCATCATGTATTTCGAGGACGGCGAGCTGCTCCCTCCATACATGTAGGAGCTATACGGCAACCAGTTGCTCGGATATTCGGTATAGAGGGTCGATCCCGGCGACTCCAGCGAAACCAGCAGGTTTCCGGGAGCCACGATGTCAGGCTTCGCAACCGCATCGATTGCGGTTGGCCCCTTGGAACTATAGCTGGCGATCACGTCATCGGTGCGCTGTGGAGTACCCATCGGGTTCATTGCGCCGACCGTGATCACGTACGGATCATTTCCTGGTGAGGTAATCGTTGCATACCCGTTGGTCGGCTGATAACGGCCGTTATTTCCCGCTGCCACAACGACCACAATTCCATTTTTCCACGCCTGTTCAACTGCCTGGCAAAGCGGGTCCAGCTTATAGCTTTCGTAAATCGCACGGCCCAAGGACAGATTGATGACGCGGATATTGAAGATGGGTTTCAGAGCAATCGCTTCCGAAATGGCCGCGATCACCGCACTGTCGCTGCCCGCGCCGTTCTGATCGAGGACCCGCAAGTTCACCAGGTTGGCTTTGGGGGCGATACCAATGAAGGTCTGCGAATAACTCGATCCGGTAGAGTTCGCGCCGTTCCCTGCAATTAGTCCGGCAACGTGTGTGCCGTGACCGTATTGATCGTTGGCGCTGAAATTTCCAGGAACGAAGCTCTGGCTATACACCACGCGCGAGAGTCCCAGCAACCCCCCGTTCAGATCGGCAGAAGAGCTCACGCCGCTATCGATAAGCGCAACTCCAATTCCCGAACCGGTATATCCCGACTGCCAAGAGTACGGCGCATTAATGGCCGGAGCCGCGATGTTCAATGTGGGGTTCAGAGGGCGATCTGAGCTGATGTAGACGACATTGGGATGCGCCGATAGGGCAAGGATTCCCGGACCATCGAGCGATGCGACCAAACCGTTCACGATCGGCAGCGGCGCCAGAATCTGTCCGCCCAATTGAAGGATGTCATTCACCAGACAGTCCACCAGCCCGAGCAAGCTGTTGCAGTTGACCTGCGTGCCCGGCGCATATTGCACGATCACATTCACCTGCTGAGACGATGTATAGCCCTGTAATTCAGGCGATAGCTTGGGATTCTGCGCGTGGGCGAGCGATGCGCCGGCCAGCACAATAACCAGGAACAGAGCCCTTTTCATTTTCCCCCCAACGAGGCGCCCCACAGGCGCGTAACGCGTAGTACGTGACCTGAGTACGTGCAGCTGCGGGTCCAAAATGTGACAGTGATTACTCTTGCTTTTCAGTGAGTTAGAAAGATGCGTTGCGAAATGCAACGGGCGTTTTGTCCCACGATGCGGGCGCGGGACAATTTGTCCTCGCAGAAGGGCGCCACGGTCCGGCGAGAAACGGGCTAAGGCATTGATTATGAAGACGTAAACGATGGTAACAAGCTCCTCCTCTTTTGGGCGGACATGACTCGCAAATTGTTGAAAAATCTAAACTAATTGTCATGTCAAGGGTGGGGTCCATCGGGGTTCGTACGTTCATTGGCGCGATGGCGCTCGCAGCCTCCGCCTGCGTTGTTCTGGCAACGCTCCACTGGTATTCCAGCGATCCGCTGAAGTTCAGCTGCTACGTGATCGCAGCCTTGCTCGCCTCATCTTTGAAGGTCAGTTTGCCGGGAATTGAGGGCACGCTCTCGGTGAACTTCCTGTTCACGTTGCTGGGGATTCTGGAACTGAGTCTGCCGGAAACGCTGATCATTGGGCTGGCCAGCACGCTGGCGCAATTTTATTGGCGGCCAGCACGATCGCTGAAGCCGATCCAACTCATTTTCAACGTCTCGCAAGTGACGGTTTCGAGTTCCGTCGCGTATGCCGCTTATAAGCTTATGGCGGTGTATGTCCTCCACGGGCCGGGCCCCCTGGCGCTCGTAGTGGCGGCCGTGACGCACTTCGCGTGCAACACGTCAGCGATGTCGACCATCATCGGCCTGACGGAGGAGAAGTCGCCGCGTAAGGTATGGATCGACAGCTATCTGTGGTCCTTCCCCTATTACATGGTGGGAGCGGCGACGGCCGGACTAGTTCATTTTCTAAACTCGCATATCGGATGGCAGTCGTCGCTGCTGGTTCTTCCGCCTATTTACCTGATGTATCGTTCTTACCGCCTTTATCTCGGCAAACTGGAGACTGAAAAGCGCCACGCCGAGCAGGTCTCTCACCTGCATCTGCGAACGATCGAAGCGCTCGCCCTTGCAATCGAAGCCAAAGACGAGACTACCGGAGAACATCTGCAACGGGTTCGCGTGTATGCAATGGAACTCGCAAAAGAGCTCGGCCTCAGCGAGGGCGAGAGCGAAGCATTGAAAGCTGCGTCAGTGCTGCACGATATTGGAAAGCTCGCCGTGCCGGAGCACATCATCTCGAAGCCGGGGAAGCTAACCCCGGAAGAGTTCGAGAAAATGAAGATTCATCCGATCGTGGGAGCAGAGATTCTGGAGCAAGTGAATTTTCCGTACCCGGTCGTGCCCATTGTGCGCGCGCATCATGAAAAGTGGGACGGCAGCGGCTACCCGAACGGCCTTGCCGGAGAGGCGATCCCGATCGGCGCGCGGATTCTTGCCGCAGTCGATTGCCTCGACGCGCTGGCCTCCGACCGACAATATAGAAAGGCGCTCCCTCTGGATGAGGCGATGGCGAAGGTCGTGGCCGATTCGGGGAAGAGCTTCGATCCACGTGTAGTCGACATTTTGCATCGCCGCTACATTGAACTGGAGAAACTCGCTACCGAGCAACCGCTGCAACCGCCTGTGAAGTTATCGACGGATATCAAAGTGGAGCGCGGCTCGGCGCCCGACGCGGGATTTGCGGAATCAGCAGAACCGGCCGCGGAGAGAGCTCCGACGGATCACGATTCAGCGGCACGCCTCTCCGCTGCTCGCAAGCGCGGAGGTGAAATCGCCGCCATCGCGCGCGCGAGTGGCGCCATCAGCAAGGTTGACATCTTCTCTCTGCTTTCGGTCCGCATGAAGGACCTGGTGCCGCACGAATCGATGGCCGTCTACTGCCCGAAAAGCAAAATCCTGGTTCCAGAGCTGGTTTTTGGGGAGAACGCGCGCCTGTTTTCTTCGTTGCGAATTCCACTGGGAGAAGGTCTGTCGGGATGGGTGGCGCAGAATCACAAGGCGATCCTGAACGGCAATCCTTCGGTCGAGCCCGGATATCTTAACGATCCGACGAAGTACAGCACGCTGCGCTCGGCGCTGGCGGTGCCGATCGAAGTCGCGTCTTCAATCGTGGCCGTGCTGGCGCTCTATCGCGCGGGGCAAGACGCCTTCTCGCGCGACGATCTTCAAGTAGTGGAGGCGCTCGTTTCTGAATTGGCAGGCTCTCTCGATGCCGCCGCGCGGCCGAAGGCTGCAGGAGTCACAGCGGGATCGATTTAGTTCGCCAGATCCGTCTCACGTAATATTCGTCAAGGATCCGATCATTGCTAAGGTCTTCACCCTGGCTAACTCCTCTTAGCTTAGCTAACTAAATATTAGCTAACGGGGCAGCGCAAGCGCCGGCTACTCCATTTCAAAACTCAGATACATGAGCCCGTCTTCTCGTTCGACTTGTAGAACAACGGGATCGCCGGTCTTCAACGACCGTACTGCCTCGCGCAATGTCTCCATGCTGCTGATCGGGGTCTGGTTGAGTTGATGAATCACGTCGCCCGCCTGCAGCCCGGTCTCAGGTCCGAGCAGATCCACGGCGCGTCCGACAACGATCACTCCCGTTGCGATTCTCAGGTTGAGGCGCGACTGCAAATCGCTGGTCAGATTGATGGCCAGCACTCCCAGCCTGGGGACGAGACTGTCCTCGCTATTAATCGCGTCGAGCAGTTCATCCATGTGATCGCGGTGCTCGATCGCGGGGACGTAAAGAGTCTTCCGTTCTTCTCCGCGCAGAATGACAAGCTTGACCGGTTCATCGAGTCGGTGAAGATAGAGAGCCGCCGTCAGCGAAGGAAGAGTTTCGATTCGGCGGTCATCGGCGGAAAGAATGATGTCCTGAATCTTGAGTCCGGCGGCAGCGGCAGGACCATCGGGTCGTACGTCGGCGACAACCACGCCCCAATGCTGCGAAAGATGGAGCCCTTCTGCGAGATCGGGAGTGATTTCCTGCGCGACGGCGCCAATTTCCACTCGATGTACGTGTCCATGTGCCCGCAGGCTGCGGTAAACGAAATCGACGACTCGCGCAGGAATCGCAAACCCGAGTCCTTCGCTGCCTCCGCCCTGCGACAGAATGAACGTGTTGATGCCCAGCACATCGCCGTTCATGTCGACAAGCGGACCGCCGCTGTTGCCGGGATTGATCGGGGCATCGGTTTGCAAATACGTTATCGGCTTGCTCGCGTCCGGCTGTCGCGCGGTCGCACTGAGGACTCCCATCGTCACTGAATTCTGCAAACCCTCCGGGCTGCCGATGGCAAATACAAGTTGACCAACCTGAGGCCGGTGGTTTGCCTTCAGGGAAAGAGTGGGTAAGCCGGTGTCATCGACCTTCAATAGTGCGAGGTCGGTTTCTTTATGTACACCGAGCAACTTCGCTTCAAGAATGCGGCGCTTCCCGATCGGCACCAGGCCTGAACTGTCACCCGCAAGAGGCAACGCTACGCGAATGCGCTGCGCACCCTCGACTACGTGCGCATTGGTCATGATGTAACCATTGGAATCCACGATGACGCCGGATCCGACGGCGTGCTGTCGAACAATGAATGCCGCCTCGGATTTATCCTGCTCGCTGAGCGGACCGTAGCCAGTCACCAGGATCTGCACAACTGCGGGAGAGACCTTGGCCGCCAGCGCTTCGAGCGCTCCGTTGAGTTGCACCAGCACCCCGGCCGAATCTGCCGGCTGTTCGCCCTTCGAGGAGGAATCCGCCTTTGCAGTGGCGCTGCCCGCCTGCTGGCTCCAAACCGCCTGCCCTCCGGAGAAAAGAAAAAGGGTGACTCCAAGAAGAAATGCAGTTGCCGACTTTCCGTATGAAAGCGGTGAGGATTTGAATTGCTGGATCATGAAAGCGCCTTCTTTCCTTCCTTCGAAAATATCACGAGGACCGGTGGACTGCCTGTATACGCTCGATTGCGCCGACGCTGTTCCCATGATCCATCGCGTCTCTGGACACCGAAGGCACTGTCCCGTATGGTAGCTTTCAGCTCAATTCAGGTCGCATCTGCTCTGAGCACCCATTTGTCTCGACTGCTGCAATTCTCGATCTCCGTACTTTTTCTGTTGGGTCTCGCGATCGCCGTATACAAGCGGCCGATTCCCGATGACTTCGACCGTTATGTGTACGAAGCCATTGTTCTGGGCAAGTCGGAGCCGGTCGAGAGTATCTATGCAAGGGTTAAGCATGAGAGTCCCCGCGCGGAAGGCAGCTCCGTCCTCGATAGCCCGCAACACCTCTCGGAGTTGGAACCTCTTTACAAGATCCGGCCTCTTTACATTGATCTGATCTCTTTGCTAGGCAGGCTCATTCCCATTCAGCGCGCCATCAATTTACTCTCGGCGTTGTCGCTGTTTGGGATTGGCATCGTCGTGCTTCTCTGGACGCAAAAGCCGTTGCAGACGGCGTTGCTCATGACTTTCTATCCGGTCTTGAATCTCGGCAGGTCCGGCACTCCTGACGCGCTGGCGGCTCTGCTTGCCATCTCAGCGCTGTGCCTCATCGATACACGCGGGGCAAAGTACCTGGCTTTGGGAGTCCTTTTTTTGTCATTGGGTGTTCGGACCGACAATATTCTTGTACTGCTTGCAGTCCTGGCCTGGATGCTGTGGGACGAAAAGGTCTCGATCTATGTAGCGGCCATCTGCGCTCTATTGGCCATCGCGATTGTGCTTGGAATCAATCATTGGGCGGGGAACTACGGATGGATTGTCCTTTTCCGCTACAGCTTCATTGGCGGAAAATATCCGGCGGAGCTTCCGCATTCGCTCTCGATACGCGAATACCTTTCGGGATTCTTCCTCGGCCTCACTGGTCTGCCCCAGCTTGCGATCTGGATTCTGATTGGAATTTGGGCGTGGATTCGGAAGCCGGATGCTCTCTTGCTCGTAACATGTCTCGCCTTAGTTGCCCATTTCGTCCTCTTCCCCTCACCCGAGGCGCGCTACCTCGTGTGGGGCGGCATCGTTGCCGCGGCCATGCTGATCCGTTCATTTAATGAGCCGCCATTCTGGGAAAGAGCTTGATCTGCCAAGGAAAGTCAGAACTCCTCCAAAATCAGGGGGCATGCTGCGCTACCAGGAAAAATGGGGTATTTGAGAGAGTGAGCTTCGTCACTGACTCGACCCCTCCAACTTTGCTACTGTTTTCTGCCCACTCGATATTGGCGGGGCCGGTCGATGGAACCGCATGCCTTTATCGCAGAAGTTTACCGCCGCATGGCGCTTCGCTACGCGGCTGAGCGGGACTGCCCAACCTGGGAGCAGATGCAGAAGAAGGCAGTCGTGCTCCAGGCTGCCGAGCAATACGCACCTTATTTGCCCCCGGACAAAAATGCCTGCATCATTGATATTGGTTTTGGCGATGGATGGTTTCTGGCCGCCTGCCTCCAGTTGGGATATCACAATCTTTCCGGCGCAGACTTCAACATCCAGCACAAGAGCAACATTCGCGACTGGGCTCCGGGCTGCATCAAGCTCCATCCGATTGGGAACAACATCGGCGACTTCCTTGCCGACAAGGCAGAATCCTACGACTTCATCCACATGTCCCATGTGATCGAACACATCCCGAAGTATTCACTATTCTGGATTGTGGACGCGCTTTACCGAGCACTGAAGCGCGGCGGCAGCCTGCTGTTGCGCACACCGAACATGGAGGGACCGTGCGCGAATTCCAGTCTCTATGTGACGCTTTCGCATGAATATGGATTTGCCGGCTCCAATCTCATGTCGCTTCTGAGCATCTCGGGTTTTGACGATATCCGATTTTTGACCTTCCGCGAGCGGCGACCAACTCTGAAGCAACGTTCCGGAAACGCCTTAAGATGGCCGGTCCTCCGGGAAAGAAAGTTTCGCAGCCGGTTGTTCGGGGTCAACCGCGGTGGGCAATTCGGGTCGGAACTGATCGCGATTGCGAAACGCGGCGACTGGGTCCCCTACTTCGACGAACGTTATCGGTAGCCCTCGGCCCCGTTATGTGTCGAGGGGGAACCGTTCCTACCGTTAACTAACGGGTTATCAGCCTTTTACAAGGGTAACTTTCCGTGATATAACCGCCCGTGAGCAGAAAAGCGGGTCTTGGCCCGCTGGGAGCTTGATTCGATGACGTTGGCCTCATTTACTGACGATAAAATATCATCCGGCCAACATGGAGGAGGTACCGTGGGGGAAGAAGCACGGACCGGGAAAAGATTCCCGCTGGAATTGCCGATCAAGATTCATAAGGGCGAATTGGACGCCAGCGGAACCACAGGCAACCTGAGCGCTGCCGGCGTGTACATCCGCGCGGACGCTTCGATGGAAATCGGTTCGCCCGTGGAATTTGAAATCACCCTGCCGCCGGAAATGACGGGCGGACAGGAAAACGTGACCATCCAGTGCAAAGGACGGGTGGTCCGGGCGGACGAGACGGGCGAGGGCGGCGAAGGCCGTGGCGTCGCGTGCGTGATTGACTCATACGAGTTCGTCCGTAACTCTTAACTTTTGAATTCGACTTTTTTGGAGCGCTGAAAACATGCTCAAACTGATTCTGGCGGATAACCAGGCTATCTTCCGGGCGGGGATCGCGAAAGTGCTCGCCGTGGAAGATGAGATGCGCATCGTGGCCCAGGCGCAGACTCCGGAACAGATGTTCATGGCTCTGGATAAATTTCGCGCCGCCGTTCTGGTCGTGGCCGCGGGCTTCCATAACGATTTCGCCGCCATCGTGCAAGGCGCGAATAAAGCCAAGACCCGCGTCATCGTGCTGGCCGACACCGGCGAGAGCGCGCAAAAACATATGTCGAACGGCGCACACGGAGTCGTCTATCGCAACGTAACCAGTGCCGCTCTCGTCGACTGCGTGCGCAAAGTTGCTCGGGGTGAAACCTGGGTGCAGGACGTCGCCGTGCCCAGCGAGCTTACCGAAAACGATATGGTCGGACTGCGCGTGCGCGACCGGCTTACGGCGAAGGAACTTCGCATCGTGGCGCTGATCGTTCAGGGATATAAGAACAAAGAGATTGCTACCCAGCTTGGCACCACTGAACAGGTCATTAAAAATTACCTGCGGAACGTGTATGACAAGATCGGCGTCTCGGATCGGCTCGAGCTGGCGCTGTTCACGATTCACCATCGGATCCTGAACGAAGCGGCAGCGGCCACCACGGCGGGCGCACCAGCACAGCCACCGGCGGGCGTCGCACAATAAATCAAATTCATCCGGGGAAACATGAAAGCCGCCCATTGAGGCGGCTTTTTTGATCACTGCATCCGGCGAGGTGGTGTCGGCGTCCCACTGCCACTCCATATCCGCGAATCGTCTAAAATTCATCCGCATCTATTACGACCTATGGAATACCGACAGCTTGGAAAATCTGGATTGAAAGTTCCGGTGCTCAGTTATGGCACCGGCACATTTGGCGGAAGCAACGAGTTCTTCAAGGCGTGGGGATCGAGCGATGTCGCCGAAGCGACACGGCTGGTCGATCTCTGCCTTGATGCCGGAGTAAATCTATTTGATACAGCGGATGTTTACTCGGACGGCCTTTCTGAAACGATTCTTGGGAAAGCGATCGGGTATCGGCGTGATAAAGTGCTGATCTCGACGAAGGCTACGTTTCGGATGAGCGATGCGGACGCTCCCAATGATGTCGGATCGTCGCGGCATCATCTCATTCAAGCGTGCGACGCGAGTTTGAAGCGGCTGGGGACGGATTACATTGACATCTATCACCTGCACGGATTCGACGCGTTGACGCCGGTCGACGAAGTCCTGAGCACGCTCGACAATCTGGTGAAGAGCGGCAAGGTGCGGTACATCGCGTGCTCGAACTTTTCCGGATGGCATCTGATGAAGTCGCTCGACGTTTCCGACCGCTACGGTTGGACGCGATATGTCGGGCATCAGGTCTACTATTCGCTGATCAACCGCGAATATGAATGGGAACTCATGCCGCTCGGCGCCAATCAGGGAGTGGGCGCGCTGGTGTGGAGTCCGCTGGGGTGGGGACGACTGACAGGAAAGATCCGTCGCGGTCAACCGCTGCCCAAGGTCAGCCGCCTCCATGAAACCGGCGACAAAGGACCGAAGGTGAACGAAGAACATTTATACAAGGTCGTAGACGCTCTGGATGCTGTGGCGAAAGAGTGTGGCAAGACGGTTCCGCAAGTCGCGCTCAACTGGCTTCTGCAGCGGCCGACGATTTCAACGGTGGTTATGGGCGCAAGGAACGAAGAACAACTGCGACAAAATCTGGGTGCCGAGGGATGGAATTTATCTGCCGAGCAGATGGCAAAACTCGATCAGGCGAGTGATGTGACGCCGATCTATCCGTACTGGCATCAGCGAGACGCTTTTGTGGAGCGAAATCCGGAGGCGGCGCGGCCGGCCGAGTGGCGTCATCGTTTCTGAGTGAAATATTGGATAAGAGACGCCGCAGCAGCATCGCAGGCGTTGAATGTGTCTCCACCAGCCTGGTTCGTCATCACAAGAACGGCGAAGTCTTTGGCTGGAGCAATCCACACGATTGCAAAATTTTGCGTGTTGCTGCCGGCGTGAGTGAGGGCGCGTCCGCCGGCCCACGGACGATCGGTCACAAGCCAGCCGAAGCCATAGTTTCCGCCGAAGGGTGGCGTGTGCAGGCGCTTGAAGGTCTCCGGCTTGAGAATTCCCGGCTCACCTTGTTCGCCGCGGAGATGTGCGGTGACGAACTTTCCCCAATCGACGACAGAGCAGTGAACTGTTCCTGCAGGACCGATGACTGGAGCGTTGTCGGCTCGCGGTCCCGGTGAAATCGCGCGATGGATACCAAAGGTCAGCAAGACGTGCTGCCACGGCTGATCGATCTGCTTGGAATCCGGCGAACCCATCGCGCCGAACCCGCATGTGTTCATGGCAAGCGGATCGAACACACGCTTGCGCATCAGATCTTCCCAGGAATCATTGGCGACGCGTTCGGCCATCGCCCCGGCCACGGCGTAGCTGCGATTCGAATAAAGAAAGGTTGACCCGGGCTCGTTCACCGGAGGCTCAGCCAGGATCATCGCGACATATGCGGCGCGCTGTTCGCGGGGCGCGCCGGGAAGGTTGTACATGTCTGCGAGATTCTTCCCTTCCGGCCAGCTCTCGTCGGTAAATCCGGCGCGATGCGCGAGCAGTTGCTCAAGGGTAACTTTGCGGTACGCGGGATTCATCTTCGTTGCGAGTTCGGGGAAGACCTGCTCGATCGTCGTATTCCACGAGAAGTTGCCTTGCTCGACCAGGGTCGCGAGCATGGTCGCTGTCATCGCCTTGGTGTCGGAGCCGAGATGGAACTCGTCGTTGATCGTGACGGAAGTGTGGGTGCCGTACTTTCGGACTCCGACTGCACCGACTCCGACCAGGCCCTTGCTGGTGACGATGGCTCCGGCGAGCGCGGGCAGATCGTACTTCTGGAGGATGGGCGTGAGTAGGGAGTTCAGATTTTCGGGAGTGGAAGATTGTGAGAAGGCGCTCGGCGTGGTTGCGAGAGCAAACAGCAGGCTCGATGCAAACACGCCGATGATCGCAGAAGTAATGGCTGGACTCTCCCTCAGGGCTGAAGCACTGACTTTCACTCGGCTTGATCGGCGCGAGTTGAAGCTGCGCCCCTTCTAGACGAACGAGGCGATCAAATCCTCGTTCGTCCTGATCCGGCGTGGCCGTTCGTTAGCTGATTTTTTCTCCGACGGACTTTGCTTGCGTGAACAGGTATAGATAATCCGGGCCACCGGACTTTGAGTCCGTTCCCGACATATTGAAGCCGCCGAAGGGATGCGCGCCGACCATAGCTCCGGTGCATTTGCGATTGATGTACAGGTTGCCGACGTGAAATTCCTGGATCGCGCGATCGATCTTGTCGCGTGAACTGGTGTAGATGGCGCCGGTCAGGCCGAACTCGGTGTCGTTGGCGATCTCAAGAGCGTGATCGAATCCACGGGCCTTGATCACGGCAAGGACCGGTCCGAAAATTTCTTCCTGCTCGAGTTTCGACTTCGGCGGAATGTCGGCGATAACGGTTGGCTGGATGAAATATCCTTCGCCGGGCACGCGTTCTCCGCCGGTGATGATGCGTCCATCTTTCTTACCCTGCTCGATGTAGCCGAGGATGGTCTTCATCGAGCCTTCGTTAATGACCGCAGCCATGTTGGCGTTTTCGGCGGGATCGCCGATCTTGATTTTCTCGACGCGCGCTTTCAATTGCGAAAGAAAGCGGTCGTAGACGCGCTCGTCAACGATCGCGCGCGAGCAGGCCGAGCACTTCTGGCCCTGAAATCCGAACGCCGCGGCGGCAACGCCTTCGACAGCGGAGTCGATGTCGGCATCGGCATCGACGATGATCGCGTCTTTGCCGCCCATCTCGAGAATCGTGCGCTTGATCCATACTTGGCCAGGAGCCTGGGTCGCGGCGGCCTTGTTGATATGGAGTCCGACTTCACGCGATCCGGTGAAGGCGATGTAGCGCGTCTTGGGATGTGCGACGATGGCATCGCCGAAGCTGGCTCCGGCGCCGGGACAGAAATTCACCACTCCCTCGGGCATGCCGCACTCTTCGAGCAGTTCGACAAATTTCGCGGCGATGGTGGGCGAGTCGCTCGAGGGCTTCAGGATGACCGTGTTGCCGCAGACGATCGAGGCGAGCGTCATGCCTGCCATGATGGCGCAGGGAAAATTCCACGGCGGAATCACCGCGCCCACGCCGAGCGGAATGTAATGTAACGTGTCGTGCTCGCCGGGAAGCTGGATCGGCGTCTGCGCCTTGGCGAGGCGAAGCGCTTCGCGCGCGTAGAACTCGCAGAAGTCGATGGTCTCAGAGATGTCAGCATCGGCCTCGGCCCAATTCTTCGAGACTTCGAAAACGAGCCACGCCATGTATTCCATCTTGCGCTGACGGAGCAGGTCGCCGACGCGGAACAACAGGCTGGCGCGCTCTACCACAGGCGTGCGACTCCAGGATTCGAAGGCCTTGAGCGCGGCGTTCATCGCGGGCTCGACGTGTTCTTTGCCGGCCTTCTGATGGAGGCCGACGATCTCGGAGGGCTTCGCCGGGTTCAGAGACTTGATCTTGTCGGTGGTCTTGACTCGCTTGCCGCCGATGATGAGATCGTATTCGCGTCCGAGTTGGCTGCGGACTTTCGCGATAGCGGCGCGCATGCGGCGCGCGTTTTCTTCGTTGCGGAAATCAAAAAAAGGTTCGGTAACAAATGGTCCGGTGTGCAGAGTTGTGCGCGATGGCCGGACGGGGGCTTCCAAGGTTGCCATGGGAGAAATTCCTTTCAGGATGAATGCGATCGCCAGTAACTTGGATTAGTTTACACCGCATAAAGACGCTCGATGCCGAAGCAAGGGAAAGGGGAGCGCTGCGGTTTGAGGCATTCCACGTTTTCGGGAACCGCGAGCTGAGGTGAAAAAAATTATTTCGATCACTTTTCGCAAAATTCTGCGTTTAAAAGACTTAGTGAAGCAAGACGGCACTTGAGAGCGCTAAAATCCTGAACCCAAATGAGTTACGCGCAAAATCTTTAAAAATAAGGACTTACAGCCTCTTTGCCGCTCTGGACCCTCGGAATTCTCGTCTTCGTGCGGCACTGCGCCTTCGGTGAACAGAAACGAGTCCCGACGACAAAGGACAGCAAAGCTGAGCGAAGAGAAGCGAGGAGAGCTCGCCTCGTCATCTTCAGTGTGGCGCTTGCCGGGGCCGTGAGTGAAGGTTGTTCGTCACAATGAGATCGATTTAGCTGTGGAAAACCGATCGCCGCTCCGGAGATTCAACCGTCTCTTAGCCACGAAGTCATGCGAAGGGATTCGAGATAGTTTCTGTCTGTCGTTACTCATTGCTCACTGCTGTGTGGTAGATGCGTCCAATTCAACATCGATTTCTTTCAGTCCGACTTTCAACTTCATCGGGACGGGGCTCGGGGCCTGAGATTCACGTTGACATCGCCGTGACGGTGAATAGAATGACTGCACTCCATCACATCAAGGGGAACCCGCATGAGAACGTTCTGTAAATTCGGAGCGGTCTTGGCAGTCTTTTTTGCATTCGGCACTTTCTCTTTTGCACAAACAGGGACGACGTCGGTCGGTGGAACGGTGGTTGACGTTTCCGGAGCGGCAATCGCCGGAGCGAAGGTCACGATTTCGAATAACGGCCAGGCGCTCCAGCGTGAGGCCCAGACCAACAGTGCGGGGGAGTACCGGTTTTTGGCGCTGCCTCCGGGAACATATACGCTTACGGTGGAGAAGCAAGGATTCCGGAAATTCGAGCAGACAGCGCTGGCGCTGCTGGTGAATGTCGCGGCGACCAATAACGTGAAGCTGGAAGTAGGGACGACGGCGGAAAAGGTGGATGTCTCGGCGGCAGTGGAGACGATCAACACGACCGACGCGTCGCTGGGCAATGCATTCAGCGAGGTGCAGGTAAAAGAACTGCCCATGGAGAGCCGCAATGTTCCGGACCTGCTCAGCTTGCAGGCGGGCGTAATGTATACGGGCGATAACACGAATATCAC
>DATJOA010000055.1:0-45902 GCA_035507635.1 Candidatus Acidiferrales bacterium | reverse complement strand
CTGGCGGAGAGGGAGGGATTCGAACCCTCGGTACAGGTGTTAGCCCGTACAACGGTTTAGCAAACCGCCGCATTCGGCCACTCTGCCACCTCTCCGGCCTCGTTAGCTACTCGTTCTTTTCGGCGAGAACTAGGATCTATTCTGCAATTGCGATATTAACACTACCCTCATGCCGGCTGCCAGCAAGCAGCGGCACCGAAGTGGCCCTTGTGGCTGGATGCAGGGACGTGTCGTCATGATGCCGCGGCGACGCTTGCTGCGAAACTGCTTATTCCCCGACAGCCCGATACGAGCTGCCATCGATCGCCGACGCTGCATTGTCCTCGATCGCGGCTAATTTCTGCGTTGCCTGTAGCTTCCATTTGACCGTGCTCGCGCATCGAACCTCGCGAAAACTGATGCGTGAACCGATCAGAGGACGACCAGAACCAAGTTGGGGACGGCTGCTTGGGAGCCTGATCGGCGGAATCGTGGCCACAATCGCCATGAGTGGTTTTCAGCATGCATGGAATGCTGCCTCTTATCGAATGAATCGAAATTGCCCCGATGGCAACTTCCATCCATTGCGTGACAGGCAACCCGTTGATATAGACACATCCAAAATACTGGTAAATCGAATCGCTGACCTCGCAGGCCACAAACTCTCCGAACTCGTTGCGAGAAGGTCTGCGGTTGTATTGCATTACGGGATCGGTGCTGCGGGCGGTTACGCATACAGTTTGCTGGGAAACGTGGCTTTTCCACGATCCTGGGAGAAAGACTCTCTTGTGGCAGGTGTTGCATTCGGCGCCGGATTGTTTCTAGTTGCCGACCTCGCGGCGGTACCTCTGATGGGCCTTCCCAACAAAGGTGCCCAATCCCCGCTTGGAACGCGGCTCTACGGAGTTAGTTCGCGCGTAGTGTACGGATTGACCCTTGCGGAGACAAGCAAGGTCTTAGATGAACTCTTGTGACGCGGCTGGCGAACGTTTTTGCCGCCAGGATCAGACTTCAAGTCAACCGCAATCGGGCCAGCCGCATCGCACTGTTCGATCTCCGGATTCCCCGATGACGCTTTCTAGGCTCCCCGTCCGTCAACAATTTGCTTCGCTGTGGGGTCTGGGAGGGTTGACGTGGATTCAACTCATCAAGCGGGTTGGGAGGGAAATTGGCCGCAACGACCTGATCAATCGGGCCTATGAACTGGCATTCAATTTCCTGCTCGCCGTGTTTCCGATGTTCTTTTTCTTATTCGCTTTCTTGGGACTCTTCGTCTCTGAACGCGGCGCGCTCCGGAGCAATTTTTTCTCGTATTTGCATCTTGCCTTGCCCCCGTCGGCGTATCAGGTCGTGGTCCAGACAGTTCATGAGATTACCGGAAATCCGGTTGCCGGCAAGATGACGTTCGGCCTTCTCTTTGCGCTTTATGCCGGATCGGCTGGGATGACGCAACTGATGTCAACGCTCAACGCCGCCTACGATGTGCCGGAGGAACGCTCATGGATTAAAGTGCACATCATCTCGGTAGGGCTTACGCTCGCGATGTCGATCCTCGTGGTCGCCTCTCTACTTTTAATTCTGCTCGGTGGACGTGTGATCGCTTATGCGGGGAACTACGTCGGCATGAATGAAGCAGCGTTAGTCGCCGCGAAAATTGTGGAGTGGGCCGCTGCATTGGCGTTCGTGGTCTTCGCGTTTGCAATCGTTTATTACTTTTCGCCAAATGTTGAGGAACAGCACTGGTATTGGATTACTCCAGGTTCGGTCGTAGGAATGATCCTGTGGGCAGCAGCATCGGCCGGTCTCCGAATCTATCTCCACTTTTTTAATTCCTTTACAAGAAGCTACGGTTCGTTGGGCGCGGTGATCATTCTGATGATGTGGTTCTATGTTGCAGGTCTCGCGGTACTCATCGGAGGGCAAGTTAACGCCACAATAGAACAAGCCGCGGCTGAACATGGACACATTGAGGCGAAAGAGCGTGGGCGCAAAGCGGCTTAAGGCTGGCCTAGGAATCGTTCGGCTTTGCATTCGCTCTGGGCGCGGTGTGACGCCGGGTTTCTGTGCTTCGGTGATCTTCGAGTGGCAATTTCCAATCGCGAGCTGACGTATGGCCGGCATGTATCCAGGCGATGCGAGTAATCAGCGACCCTGCAATGGACGACAAGGCCGCCCAACGACGAAGGGACGAAGATCTTTCTTTCGAACCGAACAGGCTGGCGGCACGAAGCAGAGTTGGAATGGGACCCGACAGCGCTCCGCCGGTTCGCGTAATCCAGCCGCTGGTTCCGCGTTTCAGCGGATCGAGATGGGAGTGCGAACGGCCTTCAATGCGCAATCCCTCCCAGGTTTCAAAAATCGCGGCGCCTAACCCGAGCGCTTGAAGCGCGCGGCTTTTGCGATGCCCCATCAGCTCGAGGATTCCCACCGCGGCGCCTAAGCCAGACGCGCCGAAGTGCAACGGAAGGTCCCCGGCATTCTGGTTCCAGACCGGAATCGCTGTCGCCCCGATCAACACGCCGGTGTAATTCGAGAACGGAAGACCAAAAGCAAGCGATGCAGCCTGACCGGCATTCTCCATGACTCGCACAGGAAGGGACGGTCCGTAACGATCCCGCAAGAATCCGGCAAAAGCGGTTGCCGCCGCGCCCGTCGAAAAGCCCAACAGCGTCCACACACCGACCGACATGGGACTCTGCGGCTTGAAAACTCGGAGCATCGCCAGGAATCTTTCGGGCCGTCCGAGATCGGCGATAAGCAGAGCAGGAGATATCACAGATCCCGCTGCTGCGATCCATCGCGCGTGCTTCACCAATTCGCAATCGGCTCCGGTGTAGTCGGCGATGGCGCCGATCACGGCAGCAGCGCCGGCGGCCCCGCCCACGAAGAAGTACAGGGGAATTTCCCAAGTCCAGGGCGGTTCCTTCAATAACGGAATCTGGTAATAGCCATTCTCCGGACTGGCGTAGGGGAAAGGAGCTGCTGCGGGACGGGGAGTGACAACTTGAAGTTGTCCGTGCATCTCGGCTTCACGGCGAATCTCATCAAGGCGGCGTTCGCGCTCAAGATCGCGTTCGTTGAGTTCCTCCAGAGGGATCGGATCGCTCATCGGCTTCTCCCGTCCTCATGGTTTCCGTCTGCAAGGAACGCCAGCAGTGTGCCCCCAAGGAGAAGTCCGGCAGCCAGTGCGGACGAGCACCAACTCTTTTTCAAATAAACCGTCGGCACTTCCGGCGCTGGAGGCAGGTTGTAGGTCCTGCTGTCGCCGCGGACAATAAAAATCGCGTGCGTGCCGTGAACGCTCGTATCGGTTGGATCATAAATCTGCGCGTCCTCCATCCCGCGAGCATGCAATTCTTCTATCCGATCTTTCGCCTTCTGCCGCAGGGGTTCGATTTCGCCAAATTGGATCGACTCCGTCGGGCACGCTTTGGCGCATGCCGGTTGTAACCCGACCTTTTGCCTGTCATAGCAGAACGTGCATTTGAATGCTCTACCATCCTTTTTATTGCGCTCAACCACGCCGAAAGGACATGAAGTCACGCAGTACCCGCATCCATTGCAAACATCCGGCTGGATGAACACCCCGCCAAATTCGGTCCGGACGATCGACCCGGTTGGACAAGCTTCTAGACAACCGGCTTCCTCGCAGTGCTTGCACACATCCGAAGAGAACGTCCACGACGCCTGTTCTCCCGCGTTGCCGCCCATGCCCGGTATGGGGGCTTGCTCGACAAATTTCACGTGGCGCCAGGTTGAGGCGCCTACGGCTCCGGTATTGTCGTAGGAGAAGCCGCTCCAATCCAGTCCGTCTTCGCTCACTCCGTTCCATTCTTTGCAGGCAACTTCGCAGGCTTTGCAGCCGATGCACAGCGTCGAATCCGTCAGAAATGCAGTAACGCTCATGCGTGTTTTCCTACGGAGGAATTCAATTCTTGTACCGCCGCGCGACCGCGTTCGCGGCGCCCGGGAACAACACTGCACACCAGCGCCTTCGTTTCCATGATGCGAACATTCGGTTCTTCGCTGATCACGAGCAAGTCGTTCACGACGTCCCCAGTGACGTTCCCGCGATAACCCCAATGATACGGGAGCCCGACCTGATGAATCGTACGCCCGTCGACATGCAGAGGTCTCATGCGCGGCGTGACCATGACTCGCGCTTCAACGATTGCTCGCGGCGTCATGATGGTGGCCCAGTCGCCGTGTTCCAGCCCGATCTCGTCAGCGAGTTCAGGAGACACTTCGGTGAAAAGTTCCGGCTGGAGTTCGCTCAAATGCGAAAGATAGCGCGACATGCCTCCAGCCGTATGATGCTCCGTGAGTCGATACGTTGTCAGAATGTAAGGGAAGCGCGCGTCATGCGGCGCGGCGTACGGGTTGTCGGGGCGCTTCTTCCTGTTGGCCGCGGGATTGGTCTGCTGATCGTAGAGCGGATTCTCTATCAACGACTCCAGGGGCTCATAATGCGTCGGCAACGGGCCATCCTTCAATCCACTCGGCACGTAGAGCCAGCCGACTCCGTCAGGATGCAGTGTAAACGGTTTGGCCCCACCGAGAGCATCGGTTCCTTTCCCATGTTGCAAGTCGGCAGGAACATCCGGAGCCATCTTCTTGTCGTAATCGGGATGATCGAGGCCGGTCCACTCCTTTTTGCTCTCATCCCACCAGACAAGCTTTTTTCGTTCGCTCCAAGGCTGGCCGTCCGGTCGCGCGGAAGCGCGATTGTAGATGATGCGGCAATCGTTCGGCCACGCGAACCCCCATCCGTGTCCAAGCAGGTCTTTCGCTTGCCGCTCGTTGGCGCGATTGTAGTCCCCCGTGGGAAATACGCCGCAGTAGATCCAGGCGCCGCAAGCTGTCGAGCCATTATTCTTCAGATCCTTGATATGTTGAAGCTGAGTGCGCTCGGGCAGTGAGTATCCGTTAATTTCCTTCAGCACGTCACTGACCCTGGGTTCCGCGTATTTTCCTTCGGTGGGATAATTCCAGGTCATTGCTCGCAGCCCATCGTTCCGCGCACGGCCATCCTTTTCTGCTTTCGATTTCATCCGCCGGCCCAGGTGATACACAAACCATGCTTCGCTGCGTGCATCGCCCGGCGGATCGACTGCCTTCTCACGGTACTGCAGAAGTCGCTGCGTGTTGGTGAATGTACCTTCCTTCTCCGCCGTTCCGGCAGCGGGGAACAGGAACACTTCTGTGCCGATCTTCTCCGGAGATAACTCGCCGCGCCCCACTTCCGGCGACGCATACCAGAACGAGGCCGTCTCGGTCTCGACCATATCGCGCACAACCAGCCACTTCAGTTTCGCCATCGCCTTGCGCTCAAGTCGCCCATTGGACGCGCCCACCGCCGGATTCTGACCCATCACAAGCAGGCCTTCGACTTTCCCGTCAGCCATATCTAGCCAGTATCCAAAGTGCGAGTGATCGCCGGTCACTCTTGGCAGCCAGTCAAAGCCCCAGTCATTTTCTTTGGTCGCGCTGTCGCCGTAATACGCTTTCATCAGGCTGATGAAGTATTTGTCGAATCCGGCCCACAAGCCGGTTCGTGCTCTGTGTTTTTTTATGTAGTCCTTCAGCTTGTGGGAGTCGGCCTCGAAAAACGGCATGGGCAGATAGCCAGGCAGAATGTCATAGAGAGTCGGAATGTCAGTCGATCCCTGAATCGAGGCGTGCCCGCGCAACGCCAAAATGCCTCCGCCAGGGCGACCGATATTCCCAAGCAACAGCTGCACGATCGCTGCGGTCCGGATGATCTGCACTCCTTTTGAGTGCTGGGTCCAGCCCACGGCGTAGCATATTGCCGCCGTTTTATCCGACCCTGACGCAGAAGTAAATACATCAGCTACCTTCAAAAACAAATCTTGCGGTACTCCGCAATAGCGCTCGACGAGTTCTGGCGTGTAGCGCTTGAAGTGCCGTTTCAAAACCTGAAATACGCATCGCGGATGCTGCAGAGTCGGGTCGGAATCGAACTTCGCCGTATCTTCCGCTTCGCCACCGCGATCTTTTCCGTGGCCGCCGCCTGCTTTGGAATGACCCGGTTGTACCGCCGCTTTCTTCTCGGGCGACCCTTGATACAGCCATGTTTCAGGGTCATATTTATCCTGCTTCGAATTCCATCCGGAAAAAAAGCCATCCAAATCTTCAGTGTCGCGAAAATCTTCGCGCAAGATCGTCGAAGCGTTGGTGTAGTGGGTGACGTACTCCCGGAACTCGCGATTGTTCTCGATCACATATCGAACTAATGCGCCCAGAAATATGATGTCGCTGCCCGCACGCAACGGGACCCAGATATCCGCCATCGCAGAGGTGCGCGTGTAGCGCGGATCGACGTGGATAATCTTTGCACCTTTTTCGCGCGCCTCCACTACCCACTGGAATCCGACTGGATGGTTTTCAGCCATGGACGATCCCATAATCAGGATTGCGTCGGCATTGCTAAGATCCTGCTGAGCTGTGGTCGCGCCGCCGCGGCCAAACGATGTGCCCAGACCGGGCACAGTCGAGCTATGTCATATGCGGGCCTGGTTGCTGATACAAACCATCCCCAGCCCGGCGGCAAAGAGTTTCTTGATGAGATAGTTTTCTTCGTTATCGAGGGTCGCCCCACCAAGATGCGCCATGGCGGTGGTCTGCATGAGAGCCTGACCGTCCCGAGTCTCGTGGAATGTGCGGTCCCGAGTATCCCACATGCGATCCGCCACCATATCCATCGCGGTCTCCAGTTCGATCTCCTGCCATTCCTGCGAATAGGGTGCGCGGTACTTAACAACCTTCAGGCGGCCCGGATGGGTGTGCAATTCGTAAGTGTCGGCGCCCTTCGGACACAAATGTCCCCGTGAAATGGGCGACTGGGGATCACCTTCAATCGAGATCAGCTTGCCGTTCCTGTGATACACCAACTGGCCGCAACCAACTCCGCAATATGGGCAAATGGAACGCGTGACCTCGGCTCCATCCGTCTTGGGTCGCAAGTCGCGGGTTCGGTCGGTCATGGCCTCGGGGCCAGTTCCATCCGCGCCCGTTCGTATTTGTTGCATCAGAGGCCAATGCGATAGAAGGTCTTTCAGCAAGGGAGTCTCCTGAATCTCGTGCATGATAACAGGCTCTTCTCAGATCGGACGGTTTCACCAGCCTGTGCGATGAAATCGGCCTTGCGGGAATCTCGAGCAGGCTCCAGCCAAAAGGCGAACAACTCGATTTTCTGGCTCGGGGTATTCACGGTCCATACCCTGTTTCGGGTAAATAGCAAAACGTGGTTGCAAACTCCATGTTTCTTTCGGACGAGTAAACTCTTTTTGCCGCCGACAAGCTTCTGTCAGCAACCCTATCGCCCCAGCTGAATTCGAATACGTACGTCAAAGTATCGTGGGCTAGAATGCGAAATCGGGTTACCACTATCGCTCAAAGCCCAGAAGGGGATGTTTATGAACAGGCGAAAAAAGGCGACGAAATGGATCAGATTTGGAATGAAGTGCGGCCTTCTCGCGACCGACCCAAGTGTATGGATGGCCGTGAGAGATTTCCTAAATGAACGAACCGAAGACGTACAGACCGCTTTTCGGAAAACTGACCGCCCAGGGAAAGATGTTCGAATTCACCGGCACGGATTCCCTTTCGGCACTCTTATTTCAGGGATCGGAATCGGAGTAGGTGTTGGAATGCTGTTGGCGCCGGTGTCAGGCCGACGTGCGCGAGGGGCAATTCGCGATACAGCGGTCGACGTTAAGAACAAGGTTGGAGGAGCGGCGTCGTGGGCAACGCATCTCAGCTCCTCGTCAGGTGCTTCGCGTGGCTATGCCCACTAGAATCGTGGTCTTGGAAACACAGTTTCACAAGGCAAAATTTTAAGGAGGTTGATCGAATGAAAGCCCGCTTTCTCATTGGCCGGATCCTTTTCGGCGGATTTTTCCTTTACAACGGCATCAATCATTCATCGCAAAGAGATGGCATCCTATACCGCTTCGACTGGCGTGCCCGCTGCTGAAACGGCTGTCACGCTTTCGGCAATTCCGCTCATCGTCGGAGGGACCAGCATATTGCTGGGCGTGAAACCGAAAATCGGCGCGGTGGCGCTGGTGGGATTTTTCTCGCGGGAGTTTCGCCGATCATGCACGACTTCTGGCGGAACGAAGATCCCAACGAACGCAATAACAATATGGCTTCTTTCATGAAAAACATGGCGCTCGCCGGCGGAGCGCTGGCACTGATGGGAGTCGAAGAGCCATGGGAAGCCCGAGCTCCCCTTGCCAAACCAAGCCTCGCGACCAAGGCGCGAAAGATTGCTCGGGCCCTTGCTGCGTAAAGAACAGGTTTATTCGCATCCTATCCGGCGCAGTCAACCTCTGCGCCGGAAGTAGGCGCGTCTATCGTGTCGGCAAACCATGTCTCTGCCTCTCCAGACCGCGTACGAAGCAATGGAGGCGTTCCCGGCGAGAGAGTTGCCCGTCGGTCCCGAGTGGCAATACGAGCCGAAATGGGATGGATTCCGATGCCTGGCGTTTCGAGATGGCGAGCATGTCGAACTGATGTCCAAGGCTTCCAAACCCTTGACCAGGTATTTCCCTGAACTAGTCACCGCGGTAGACAATCTCAAACCGAAGCAATTTGTTCTGGATGGCGAAATAGTGATACCGCTCAATGGGCAGCTTTCTTTCGATTCGTTACTGATGCGCATTCATCCCGCCGCAAGCAGAATTCGAAAACTGAGCGAGGAAACTCCGGCCCTTCTCATCGTTTTCGATCTGTTGGTAGACGATCGGAGCAGTCTTCTTGTGGAGAAGCCGCTCGAAGAAAGACGCAAGAAATTGGAGCAGTTCGCACGGAAATATCTCAGAGGGAATGCCTCAGTTCGTCTTTCCCCGGCAACCGAAGATCTTCGCACTGCCCGAAAGTGGTTCCATATGGGAGTGGCACTTGATGGAGTGGTGGCCAAGCGTCGCGACTTGCCTTACCAATCGGGAGAGCGCAGTGGGATGCAGAAGATCAAGAAGGAACGAACCGCCGACTGCGTCGTGGGCGGATTCCGCTACCTTGCCAAGAAACCGTTGGTCGGCTCGTTGCTCCTCGGCTTGTATGACACTGGCGGGAAACTGGATCACGTTGGCTTTACGTCTTCCATTCACGATACCGAGCGGCCAGCTCTCACCGCAAAACTAAAAAAGATGATCAAGCCCCCAGGATTCACGGGAAAAGCACCCGGTGGACTCAGCCGGTGGAGCACGAAACGCTCCATGGAATGGGAGCCGCTCATTCCCAAGCTGGTGGCAGAAGTGCAGTTTGCCCACTTTACCGGCGGACGCTTTCGTCATGGAACAAAATTCCTGCGGTGGCGACCTGATAAATCTCCGCAAGATTGCAGGCTAAAGCAGGTGAAGCTGGAGGATCGTTCGGCCCTCGACCTGTTATAGCGTAGTGTCAGTAAGGATGGCCAAGTCGTGCTTGGCTGGCCAAAACACGAAAATCGGGGAGAAATCCCGGCTTTGTTCGGCTTTCGTAACGGAAAACAATCTTCCGATGGACCATCTGGGAACTGATGCAGAATGTGAGCAACACTGAGGGGGAGAAGGAGTGGATCCGGAGGACTGCCCGACTTGCGGGGGGTCTGGATACGTGGCGAAGCCTGTGGACTTGAATGGTAAGTCCGAGGGCGTTGCTTTCATCCGCTTGAAGTGCCCCGTTTGCGGCGGCACTGGCCGGAAGCGCTCTATCTCACCTACAACCGCCGGCTGACCGCACGGCCTGCGGTGCTTGCGAAACGTACGGAACCGGGCCGTTATACTTCCCGTCCTAAGGAAGACGGTCCGGGCCGCACGCTCCAACGCGAGTATCCCGCCACAATCTTTTCCTGAATTTTCTTGAATCAGGCGATTCCGGCCGCCTTGGCCTTGGGCTGGCGCTTGGGAGCAGCGGTCTCCAGCCGATTCCTGCCATTCGCTTTGGCCCGGTAGAGTGCCTTATCCGCAGATTGAACAATGAGGTCTGGATCGGACTCATTTCCCCTCGAGCCCGCCACGCCAAGGCTCACCGTGACAGAAAGCGGACGGGTCGACGCCCTCTTGGAAAGCTCGCGAATGGCATCGGCTTTTCTGCGCGACCTACCGGCCGACCCTTGACTTCGCCGATCTGGCCCCCGTGGCTCGCGTCGTCGATCACCAGATCGCGCACGAAACTCAGAAGCCTCGATCAGAAGCCGTAAACGCTCGAGATGGTCAACAACCTCGTCTGTCGTTTTGCCGGGAAACAGGATCGTGAATTCTTCCCCTCCGCATCGATACGCCTTCCCGCCACCGGTGACCTGTGCGAGTCTTGAAGCGACTAGCCTTAAGACCTGGTCTCCCGTCTCGTGACCGTAGGTATCGTTGAATTTCTTGAAGTGATCGATGTCAACGACGGCGATCGAATATGGATCTTGCAGACGGAGCAGTGCGTCATTGAAAGCCCGCCGGGAGGGCAACGCCGTCAGCTCGTCATGATAAGCCAGCAGGTAGGAATTCTCGACAATTGAAATGGCCAGGATCCCGGCGGCCGTTGCTGAATACACCGTAGCGAGATGGGCGGAGCCGGCATTTCGGAGAAACAGCATGAACGCGAGAAGCGACCAGAAAAGGGCGCCATCCAGCGGCTTTCGTGTGAAAAAAAATCTCGCAACAAGCAATATGGCTGCCGCACCGAGGACGAACCTCGAGTATTCCGGCAAGCCTGTCGAAGCGACAAGATGCCGCATGTGGGCCGCTGAAATAAACTGTTCTGCGTTCTCCGCCAGCACAATCGTTATCACAGATTCGATAAACAGCAGGATCGCAACGGGGGAAGCCGAGGCTATTGTGAAACCTCGCTCTTGCATCAGCGAAATCAGAACGAAATCCGCCGGCAAGAGAACCGCAACAGCCCGAAGCGCCATCAGCCCGGCCGCGCCGGGCGAATGCTGACTTCCGGCAAAGAAGGAAATACCCTGTTCCGCTAGATAGAGAACGGCTAGACAGAAAAATACGCGGCTGGAGTGAAACCGCCACGCCAGCAACATCCCGCCGGCCACGCTGCAATAGAAAAGAAAGTTAAGCGCCGGCGGCGAGAGCGTGAGCCATCCGAAACAATCGAAGATCGTGACACAGAACAGCAGGATGCCACCCGGCATTAGAAACGACTTGAGGGTCTTTCTGCTCCACACCGGCAAGAGATAACTCCAGACAGAGAACTTCTCCCTCAATTATCTCCGGCGTAGAGACTTTCAGGAATTGTCCGGCAAGGTTCGCAAATCAGACTGGATTTGTCCGACTTCATCCCGATTCGGAATCCATCACCTTTTCGGGCCCCACATACTTTCGTGCGAGCGCAGTTTCGGCTGCGTTTGAGATGTCTCTAACTAAACTAAGTGTGTTCGATTAAGGATCGTTCACTTATGCGCATTCTTATCGCTGAAGACGACGAAGCATTGGCAAAATTTGTGCGCCTCGGGCTCGAGGGCGAAAACTATATGGTAGATGTTTGCGCTGACGGAGAACAGGCAAGGGCTGGCGCCACCGAGACCGAATATGACTTGGTCATTCTTGACCTCAACCTCCCCAAGCTCGATGGTGTAAGCGTCCTTCGTCATCTCCGTCTCGCCAGGCCTACTGTTCCAGTGTTGGTTCTGACGCAACGCACTCGAGTAGAGGACCGTGTTCAGTGCCTCGATACGGGTGCCGACGATTACCTGGGCAAGCCTTTCTCATTTAGCGAACTCTCCGCCCGAATTCGCGCTCTCGTGCGACGCAGCCGCATCCCGTCCGAATCGGTGTTGACGGTTGGAGATCTGAAGCTGGACCGCGTGCAAAGGCTCGTCGAACGGGCGGGTAAGAAAATTGATCTCACGACGCGAGAGTTTGCCCTTCTTGAATTCCTCATGCGCAACGCCGGAAGAAAAGTCACACGGTCCATGATTATCGAGCATGTCTGGAATCTTACGTTTGACACGACCACGAATGTCGTCGACGTCTACATCAATTATTTACGGCGGAAAGTGGACGATGGGCACTCTTCGAAGCTGATTCGCACGGTTCGTGGCGTTGGTTACGAATTATGCGCAACATCTGGAGCAATCGCTGAGGAGGTTCACGAGTGACGGCTGCAGGCGTTCAGGCAAACCCGTGGCCGAGAAAAGCTCCGGGCGGCGCAATGTCTCCGATGGCTTACCTGCTGCACGCATTGAACCAGCCTCTCACTGCACTGCAGTGTTCCATGGAACTGGCTGTCGGCGCTCGTCCTGCGAAAGAGTGCGTTCAAGTCCTGCGCGATGGCCTGGAATTTGTCGGACGTATGCGGGCGCTGGTAGAAGCACTGCGCGAGCTGACTGATATCGAGCAAGAACAGCACGATATCGAGTCCGTACCGCTTGAGGCTTTGTTGCGCAATGCCGCCCAGGATCTGAGTCCAGTGGCACAAGAAAAAGAAGTCAGCATTTACATCAGTGCTACTGATCCCATGCTGGTCTGGGCAGAACGCCGCCGCCTGGAAGCAATGTTGCTTCGTTTCCTTGAAGCCGCCCTCTCTCTTGCCACGGCAAACAGCGCGCTGCGGATTGCGGCGGAGCGGCAAGAAGGCAGAGCCAGGCTGACCTTTTCCTGGCATCCCCGATCCGGCCAACCGTCTCCGTTTTCACATCCGGAGCTCGGCATTCTGATCGTTCAGGCGGCGTGGGAACACATGGGAGGTCACTGGACGCGCCTGACGAGATCCGGCGTCGAGACATGTCTTATCGAAATTCCCTTGGCCAAACCCCTCGCGCAACCCGCACCTTCTGGAGAATTGAAATGAGTGTCATTGCGAGCCTGCCTTCGTTCGAGCATTCCGGCGGAGCACTGATTGCCAGTTCGAACAGCGCTCTGCGGGAAGAGGTTCTTCATCAGCTAAACGGCCGATGCCGTCCGGTGCAACAGGCCTTCGGCGGCGCCGACGCTCTGGCGAAGCTCGAGAAGGGAGACTGGCAGGTCTTGTTTCTCGACCGCCGTCTTCCCGATCTGGACGCGGAAGAATTGATTCGAATCATCGAGGAGCGCTTCCCGGGAACCGAAGTTGTGCTGCTGGATTCCGACGGAGTGCCTCGTCCCAGCCAATGCGCCGGCTTGCGAACGCCAGGCCCTCCGCGCGCAACTGTGCAGATGAGCCGGCAATTTAGCACACCACTGAGCACGGAGGCGAGTCCGCTGCCGGGCATGATTGGTACCTGCGAGGCCATGCAACGCGTGTACCGCATGGTGCGCCTTGTAGCGCCCAGGACCACCACGGTCCTGATTACGGGACCGACCGGAACCGGGAAGGAATTAGTGGCCCGGGGTCTGCATACATTGAGCCCGCGAGCGGCAAAGCCCCTGGTAGTTGTAAATTGTGCGGCAATCCCTGAAACCTTGCTGGAATCCGAACTGTTCGGATACACCCGCGGCGCGTTTACCGGCGCCGTGCAGTCGCAGTTAGGCCGAATCCACGCGGCGCAGGGCGGAACGCTCTTTCTGGATGAGATCAGCGAACTTCCCCTCGGGATGCAGGCCAAGCTGCTGCGTTTCCTGGAGCAGAAGGAAGTACAGCGGCTCGGATCCTCCGACGTAACACGTGTAGATGTGCGAGTCGTCGCTGCCAGTAACGCCGATCTGGCGGAAGCATCTGCGCGCGGGAGATTCCGCCGAGATCTTTACTATCGTCTCTCTACTTTTCCGATCGAGTTACCCACTCTGGCAGAACGCCGAGCCGACATCGTCCTGCTGGCGGAGCACTTCCTGAGATGCATGGCTGCGGCGCTGGAAGTGCCGGTTCCGCGTCTCAGTGAAGGCGCGATCCGGTTGCTTGACTTGCACCGCTGGACTGGGAACGTGCGCGAACTTCAGCACGTGATGGAGCGGGCATCGATACTGCTTGAAACGGGAGACACCATCGAGCCCGAGCACTTGTACTTCCCCAATAGCCGTGACGCGCATGAATGCCATTCGTTCGGACCTTAAGAGAAATGTAATGTCTCCGATTCAACCTTCGGAATCCACCGTGCAAATCTTGCCTGCGAATATGACTTCTTTGCCCATGTCGGTTGGCATGCCGGAGCCGGGCCGGATTCCTGGCAGAACGAATATCGGCGAACTCGGCAGCGAAGATGAGCAATTTCTGCTACGGGCATTCCGATCCTTCTCCGCCGCCGCTGGCTCCCTCGAACGGTCTTACGCAACGTTGCAGGGGGAAGTCATCCGCCTGCGCCGCGAACTCGAGACAACCAACAACAGCCTCGCCGAGAGTCTCGAAGAAAACAGGAGCATGCGGCTGCACTTGGACCATATTCTCGAGAACCTTCCCTGTGGCATCCTCGTCGTGGTTGCCGACGGAACGATCACACGGGCCAACTCTGAGGCGCATCGGCTGCTTGCATCGGAGATTGTTGGAGCAGGAATTGGCTCGATCGAAGACCTATCCCGCACGGTGCAGGAACTCCTCTCAAGTGCCCGCGAAGAAAGCACCGAACCCGAAGTCAGCACTGGAAACGAGCGCTCACCGCAACGATGGCTTGCCGCCCGGCATGCTCCGATCGGCAACAGTGCCTCGGTCTTCATCTTGCGTGATGTCACTGAGCGCAGGCGTCTGGAGGAGGACCAAGACCGCTTCCGCCGAGAACAAGCCTTAGCCGAAATGTCCGCTGTTCTGGCGCACGAGATTCGCAACCCGCTGGGCAGTCTGGAGCTCTTTGCCGGGTTGCTCGCCGACGCCAGCCTTAGCCCGGAATGCCAGAAGTGGGTCGAACATCTGCAGGCAGGGCTGCGGACGCTTTCGGCCACGGTGAACAATGTCCTGCAGTTTCACAGTTCGCCCGCGCTCGATCTTGCCCCCGTGGATCTGGGTTCGTTGCTCGATTGGTCGCGGGATTTCCTGATGCCGCTTGCCCGCCAATCGCAGGTCACCCTCGGATTGCAGAATCGCCTTCATGGGGTAACGCTTCTGGCCAACCGTCATGGACTCGAACAGGTCTTGCTGAACCTCGTTCTCAACAGTCTTCGCGCCATGCCGGGCGGGGGTTGGGTTGAGATTGCCGGCCGGAAGTCGCACCCAGAGGGAAGCATTACTCTGGACGTAACCGATACCGGGCCGGGCATTTCCCCCGAACACCTGCCCCATATCTTCGATCCGGGCTTCACCAGTCGATCGGGAAGTCCTGGCTTGGGATTGGCCGTCTGCCGCAAGATCGTGGAACAACATGGCGGGACGATCCACGCTCAGAGCCGTCCCGGATGGGGCGCAAAGTTCACCCTTGCATTCTCTCTGGCCTCCCCCTGCAGTTCAGGAGCAGCGAAATGAGCCGCGTTCTGGTAGTCGATGATGACTGCGGAATGCGGGCCGCGCTGGAGGCGCGTTTCCTTAAGCGAGGATGGCGAGTTGAGACCGCCGGAAACGCGGCCGAAGCAGTCGAGAAATTTCGCCGCGGACTGCATTCGTTGGTGGTGACCGACATTCGCATGTCGGGCGAAGATGGATTCTTCGTGATGCGTTCCGTGCGCCGGCTGGCGCCGAACACCCCCGTCATTCTCCTCACAGCGTATGCCAGCGTCCCCGATGCAGTTGCGGCCATGAAAGACGGAGCATGCGACTATCTCATCAAGCCGGTCTGCTTCGAACAATTGGAGCAGGCGGCGGAGCGGATTCTCTCTCGTGCAGCCCGGGAATCGAGCTCCACCAAAGAACTTGCCGGACATGCTCCCTCCTGGCTGAAAGCCATCGAGCGTGCGCGCCAGGCCGCTGCCAGCGATGCCGACATACTGATCGAGGCCGAGAGCGGCACCGGCAAGGAACTGGTCGCGCGCATGATCCACCAACTCAGCCCGAGGAGCGAGCATCCTTTCATCGCCGTGAACTGCGCCGCGTTTCCGGAGACGCTGCTCGAAAGTGAGCTATTCGGACACGTCAAGGGAGCCTTTACCGGAGCGGGAAATGCTAAGCCGGGAAAGTTCGAACTGGCGAATGAAGGCACGTTGTTGCTCGACGAGGTAGGGGAGATGCCGCTCGCTTTGCAGCCGAAGCTGCTGCGCGTCCTCCAGGAGCGGGAGGTCGATCGCCTGGGAGATACGCGCAGCCTGCACGTCAATCTTCGCGTGATTGCGACGACGAATCGTCCCCTGATCCAGATGGTGCGAGACGGGAGGTTCCGCGCCGATCTTTATTACCGACTGAACGTTATTCCCCTAAGCCTGCCGCCCTTGCGTGAGCGTCCCGGCGACATTCCGGAACTGGCGCAGTTCTTTGCTCAGCTCTACGCACCGCCTGGCCGACCGGCACATCTCGCGCCGGAGTTCCTGCAAGCCCTTGACGCCCACTCTTGGCCCGGAAACGTCCGGGAACTGGCCAACTGCATACATCGCTCTGTGGCTCTCTCGACGAGTCCCGAGGTCGGACTGAGCGCTCTCGAGGATATGGACTGGCTCGCCGGCTCCCCGGCGACTTCCAATGTCACTTGCCTGCAGCCTGGGCTATCTCTGGAAGAGATGGAGCGCAAACTTTTCGAAATGACGCTCGCGGCGACGGGTGGCAACCGTTCGCGGGCGGCAGAGTTGCTAGGGGTTAGTTTACGCACGGTGCGCAACAAAGTTCGCAGCTATGGGCTGCCAGGCTGGAGCGCTTATGTCCATGAATAGTTCGATCGAGACCTCGATGACCGAGGCTCTGGGGCGGTTTCTCGATGTCGATGTCGCTCGTTACAACCTGATCTCCGCCAATCTGGCGAACATCGACACTCCGGGTTACCGCACGCGCGACCTGGATTTCCACCAGGAATTGAGACGCGCCGCGGAGAATTCAGAGAGCGATGGAGGGCAGTTCGCCCTCGCATCCTTCGCTCCGGTCGTCCGTGAGGTTCGTGGTCTGATGGAGCGGCCGGACGGGAATAACGTCAGTGTCGAGCGCGAGAGTCTGCTTCTGGCCGAGTCTCAAATGAAATTCAATCTCGGCGTGCAACTCCTCAAGGATCAGTTCCACACCATCTCGCTAGCGATCAATTCCGGAGAAACCACATCATGAATTTGTTTGGCATGCTCGAAGTCAGCGGCTCGGCGCTCACGGCGGAACGTTTGCGTGCCGAGATCGTCTCCGCCAACATGGCGAATGCGGAATCCACCCGCACTCCGCAGGGTGGCGCATACCGCCGCGAACTGGTTGTCTTTCGCGCCCGGCCTGTCCAGCGATTTCGCTTGCTGTTTGCCAGTTTGCGCCCTCACGTTCGCGGCGGTGTTCAGATCGACCGGGTGGTGGCTGACGCTTCTCCTCTCCCGCGGCGCTATGAACCCGGTCACCCCGACGCTGACGCCAACGGATACGTGACCTATCCAAATGTAGATCCGGTTCTGGAGATGACCGACCTTCTAAGCGCCGTGAGGGCCTATCAGCTGAACGCGTCGGCCGTGCAGGCGACGAAGAACATGATTCAGCAATCTCTGCAGATCCTGAGTTGATGCGTCCGCAAGGGAGGAAAAGTGAGCAGCCCAATCTCATCGCTTCGCATACTTCCCGCGGAAGTGGCGCCTTCTTCGCTCGGCGCTCCAGAATCCACTGAGACCGGATTTCGCGACATGCTGCACAGCGCGATCGACGATATGCAGAATCTTGAGAGCCAAGCCGAGACAAAAGTTGCGGGGGTGATCGATGGTAATGGGACCGACGTCCATAGTGCCTTGATTGCCGTAGAGAAGGCGGACCTGAGTTTTCAGCTCATGATGCAGGTACGAAACAAGATCGTCTCCGCGTATGAGGAGATCTCTCGCATGCAGTTCTGAAGCCCAACCTTCCAGTGCAGATAACTCTCCATGCCCGACACTCCTCCAACGGCGAATGACGTTCTACTCCGACTCAAGCAGTTCAATCGGGGACTGACTCTCAGCCAGCGGTTTCTTCTGGCCGGCGGCGCAGTTCTGGCGGGCTCCGTTTTGTGGCTGTTCGTGGCTCTGCTCGGACAACCCAAGTATGTGACGTTATATTCCGGACTGCGTCCGGAAGAGGCGCAAAACCTGGCCAGCCGTTTGGTCGAGAAAAACATTCCCCACCAGATCTCACCTGACGGTGGAACCCTGCTCGTTCCCGAGGACAAACTCGATGCCAGCCGTCTCGAAACTGCGGCGAGCGGCCTACCGCGAAGCGCACGGCTAGGATTTGAGCTCTTCGACACCCCTAACTGGGCCGGGTCGGATTTCACCGAGAAGGTGAACTACCAACGCGCCCTTGAAGGAGAATTGGAACGTACTCTTTCTACGATGCACGAGGTCGAGTCGGTGCGCGTTCACCTGGTGATGCCTCAGGAAAGCCTTTTCACCGAGCAGCAGCATGATGCAAAGGCCGCTGTCATCATCAAGACCCGCAGCGGGCAACTGAGTGAGCAGGCACAACAGGCCATCCCTCAGTTGGTGGCCAGCGCGGTGGATCGGCTGCGCCCGGAAAACGTGACTGTGGTCGATGCAGACAGCAATATTCCACTGCTTCGAAACCGAGATGCCTCCGATGGGCGTGCATACGGATTAGACGAAGAACTTTCCAAGACTCTTGTGCGAACTCTTGAACCGGTCGTGGGAGCCGATCATGTTCGCGCCAGCGTTCACGTGGAGTACGACCTGGGCACGAGTGAAGATACCCAGGAGACATACGATCCGAAGACCACGGCGACCCTGACGCAGGAACATTCTGAAGAAAGCTCGACCGGAGCCGCTCCTGCCGGGGTCCCTGGGACGGCGAGCAATGTGCCTTCCGTCACACTTCCCTCGTCATCAGTAGCATCCGGAAGCGAGCAGTCGAGTTCTCGCTCGGACGCGACTACCTATGCCGTCAGCAAGAGTTTGCACCACCTGATCGAGCCTCCGGGACGCGTGCGCCGAATTGCGGCTGCCGTTCTGGTGGACGACGCCGTCGATATCACGCAACAGAGTGGAAGGACTACGACGACACGAAGAAAACGCACCCCGGACGAAATGAAGCAAATCGAGCAACTCGCGCAGGCGTCAATCGGCATTGACACCCAGCGCGGCGATGTTCTCGCGGTCGAGAATCTGTCATTTCAGCAGACGCCCCCCGACAGCATCCCTGCTCCGAGCAGGGCCGATCAGATTCGCCGGCTGGTCCAGCCGTGGACGTGGGCGTTGCGTTACATCGGACTCGTGTTGCTGTTCCTGGTTGTCTACTGGCTGATTCTGCGCCCGGTAAAGAAGCAGGCGTTGACCGCATTCCGCGAGTTGCCGGGCAAAGCAAGCACGCTTCTCGTTGCGCCGTCTACGGGTGATTCTGCGGCTCCGCTTGCGGGTGTGGCAGTTGAGGCCGGAGGAAACCGCGCAAACCAACTCAAGCGGCTTTTGACGGACAAGGTGAAGGCCGAGCCGGAGGCGGCGAGCCGGCTAGTGCAGAGCTGGGTGCAACAGGAGCCTTCACGGTGACCAACTCCACTGCGCCCGCCGGTCCACGCAAAGCAGCCATCCTGCTGGTGATTCTGGGCGAAGATGCGGCCAGCCAGATCTACCGTCATCTTCCGCCCGGAGAGGTCGAACAGATCACCCACGAAATCGCTGCCCTCAGGTCGGTGGACAAGGAGACGGCTCTGGCTGTTCTGGAAGAGTTTCAGCAGCTCGCCATGGCCGGGGACTATCTTGCCCAGGGCGGTGCGGAGTATGCGAATAAGCTGTTGATCAAGGCCTTTGGCGAAGAGGGAGCCAAAGAATTGCTTCGCCAAGTGTCCCTCAGTGCGGAGATGAGCGCGGGCAAGCTCGACTCTTTGCGAAAAGCGGATCCACAGCAGCTGGCCAAGTTTATCGAAGGAGAACATCCGCAGACCATCGCGCTGATTCTCGCGCATCTTGAGGCCAAGCAAGCTTCCGCGCTTTTGATGCGTCTTCCCGAGGAGCTTCGGGCTGAGGCCATCAAACGGCTGGCCCAGCTGCGGCAGTTTTCGCCGGAGATGGCCCAGCGCGTCTCGCTGGTCCTGCACAAGCGACTGGAGGCCCTCGGGGAACAGAGCCGCCGCGCCTATGCAGGCCTGCGCGGCGTAGCCGATGTCATGAACCGCCTCGACATTAACGTCGCGAAGACGATCCTGGAGGGTATTGAGAAAGAAGATCCGAAGCTCGCCATTTCGATCCGCAATCTCATGTTCACTTTCGAAGATCTGCTGACCATACCGGAAGCCGGCATCCGCGAACTGCTGGCGCAGATGGAGAAGAAGACTCTGGCGACGGCTCTGCGCGGGGCTTCGGAAGAATTAAAGAATTATATTTTCAAGTCCATGTCTTCGCGCGCAGTCGAGATGTTGAAAGAAGACATGGAAGTACTGGGTCCGGTGAAGTCGCGTGACATCCACAAGGCACAACTTGATGCGGTGGCCGCCGCCCGGAAGCTGGAAGCCGAAGGGAAGCTGACGTTGACACCCGAGGGAGACGATGAGTACGTCGCCTAGGCGCGCAGTAAGCCAGTCCACCCGCGAGAAAGGATCTGCAATTCCGGCGCCTTTCCCCTATGACGCAATTTCCGGCCTCGCTGCATCTGAGGCGATATCGGAATGTGCGATCTCCGAAGAGAAGGCCAGTGCCGCGCGCACTGCGCTGGCCCGCGCCGAGGGCCGTCGTGACGGAGAAGCACAATCGCGCCGGCAATTCGAAGATCAGCTGGCCAAGGAACGATCTGCGATTGCGGCAACGGTCGAGCAGTTTGCCCATGACCGGGCAACTTATTTCGAGAGAGTCGAAGGCGAAGTGGTACAGCTCGCTCTGAGTATTGCGCGAAAGATTATGCAGCGCGAGTCGCAGATTGATCCGCTCCTGCTTGCCGCCATGGCTCACGTCGCATTGGAGAAGATTGATGGCGCTACCGAGGTCACGTTGCGCATCCATCCTCAGTGCGTCGAGGCATGGACGCGCTTCTTTGGTGCACTCAATGACCAACATCTGCAACCAAAAATTGTGGGGGACCCGTCGCAACCGCTTGACGCATGCAAACTGGAAACTTCCATGGGGACCGCGGTTCTCGGAACCGAGGTTCAGCTCAAGGAGATTGAACGAGGATTCATGGACTTGCTGGCTGCGCGACCGGGAGCGACGCGATGAGTGAGATGGGACCACTTGCGCCCTACATGGCGCAGCTTGAATCCTGTTCCGCTCTGCGCTGGAGAGGGCGGGTCACGCAAGTGCTCGGGCCGTTGGTCGCATCCGACGGCCCATTCTGTTCAGTCGGAGAAGTCTGTCAGATCCAGGACGCCAATGGTCGTATGTTAAATGGCGAAATTATTGGCTTTCGTGGGTCGACCGTCCTGTCGATGCCGTTGGATTCACCGCGAGGCATTCGAAATGGCGACCGCGTCGTGACCTGGGGCCAGCACGCCGCTCTGCGAGTCAGCGACAAACTGTTAGGCCGCGTCATTAGCGGAACCGGAGACCCCTTGGACTCGCAACCGGCGTATCGCGCGCGAGAATGTCAGCCCGTCGACTCAGCCGCCCCCCTACCGCTCGAGAGAAACTCCATTCGAGAGCCGATCAGCTGCGGCATCCGGGCGGTCGATGCTTTTCTTACCTGCGGAAGAGGACAACGCGTCGGCATTTTTGGCGGAAGCGGAGTCGGCAAGAGCACGCTGATCGGCATGATGGCGCGCAATACGAACGCCGACATTACAGTGCTGGGCCTGATCGGGGAACGAGGTCGCGAAGTGCGCGAGTTTCTCGAAAATTCGCTTGGCGAAGATGGGCGAAAACGGTCGGTCGTAGTGGTCTCTACGTCGGACCAATCCCCTTTGCTCCGCATTCGTGCGGCTCTGGCCGCGACATCTGTTGCCGAATACTTCTGCGGCAAAGGAAAGAATGTCCTGCTGGTCGTCGACTCGGTGACGCGTTTGGCAATGGCGCAGCGGGAAATCGGTCTCGCCGCCGGAGAACCGCCCACTACCAAAGGGTACACTCCTTCTTGCTTTGCCATGCTGGCCAAGCTCATCGAGCGGGCAGGGAACTTTTCCCGTGGGAGCATTACCGCCTTGTACACCGTCCTGATGGAAGGCGACGACGAGCAGGATCCCCTGGTTGACGGTGCGCGGGCGCTTCTGGATGGTCATATTATGCTCGACCGCAAACTGGCCACCCGCAGTCACTACCCCCCGATTTCCGTGCTGGACAGCGTCAGCCGTCTGATGCCGGCGGTCAGTTCAGCTCAGCACCTCCAAAAGGCAAACGACTTGCGGCGCTTGCTCGCGGCATATACCGCCTCAGAGGATTTGGTCCGTATCGGCGCCTATCAAAGAGGAGGTGATCCAACATTGGATAAAGCGCTGGCTCTGATTCCAGAGCTTCATCGCTTCCTCATGCAGACGCCCGCCGAGTCGATCTCGTTCTCCGAAACCATCGCGCGGCTCATGGCCCTTCCGGGTTGATGCCATGGCGTTCCATTTTCCTTTGCAGGCGGTGCTTCATTTACGCCAGAGCCTCGAGCACCAGCAGGAACTTCGTCTCCGTGCGGCTAATCAGCAGGTATCTGCCATGCGCCATTTAGTCGACGCCATCGATCTAGCCATCCGGCACTTCGAAATCGTTTCGCATAAAGCCATGACAAAAGGGATAAGAGTATCGGAATTGCATTTCAATCTGGCTCTGAAATCCGCTTTCGAATCGCGGCGGCAACAAGCGAATCTTGAATTGCACCGCGCACAGAATCTCCGCGACCAGCAGCAACGGATTTTTCAGCAACTTCACCGTGAACGGGAAATTTTGGAAGCCCTTCGCGATCAGCAACTGCAGGAGTATGAACGTGCAGCCTTGCGCCGCCAACAGAGCCAGACCGACGAATTGTTTCTACTGCGTCGAGCCTTCCAGGAGCGTAGATAAAGTGTGCCCTGTTGGGCAGTACTTGCCCAGCAAGGCAATGCGCTTCTTCGCCACTCTCTCTATCGGCAAAACAGCAATTCCCTTGATTCCCTGAAACTTCCGCGGGATTCCGAGCTTCCGGTTTACTCGTGAAGAATTGGAGTGCTGCATGCACATACTGGACTGGAATCATTTCAGCCCGTGACTTTAAACGTGCAGACAGCGATGTTGTCCTCCGCGGCTCCCACACTCGGGACATCGGCAGACCAAGGCGCCGCGGCCAATTTCGCAGACTTATGTTCCCAGTATCTTGCAGGATCAGTACAGCCCGATGCACTGCCTTCGCCTTCAACTTCCGCCTTCGCTGAGAATCCAACTCAGGTTACAACGAGTGAGGTCCCACCGCCGGCCACCGCTAAGTCGAAAATCTCCAGCTCAAACTCTTCCGCGGTTGGCCCATATCCAAACTTGTCGATGCTCTTGCTGGCGGTTCCCTTACCTTCGCCGGCGCCTGTTCCGACCCCGCCTGCGCCCCAACTGCAAGAATCGCCCTCGTCGGACCTGTACAGCAATATGGCCCCACCCGTTGCAGAAGCAACACTGACCGCCAAAGTACAACGACTGAATGTTGTCGAACCCTTTGTGTCAATTGGGCCGCAACCGTTCCCCGGTTCCACCGCCGAAGTGGACCCCAAATCTAACACGGCAGGCAAAGCATTCCTTGATACCTCGGACTTGCCGCAACCTCAAGGCTCGCCCGTCTCAAACTCTCCGAATCCGCTGGCCTCACAGGACCCAGCATCAGAAGCCCCTCCACTTTCGGCAGAATCTACATCAGCAGAGACAGACTTTATAACCGCCGCAGTGAACGATCCGGATCCGACAGTCGTTCAAAATTTGCCGCCCGACCGGCCTGACTTCTCGCCCGGAAGGAGTTCCACCTCAGATCCTTCGACGGCCGTACGGCAGACTTTTGCGAATGTAACTTCACCGTCGATTGACTCAGTGAATGAACTCACCCAGGTCATGTCTGAGACGCATAAAATCGGGGACGAATCCACCGGCGATTCCTCGGCACCGGGACCGGTATCGCGGGCGCCGGATCTTTCGCCGCCAGGAGACTTGTCCCCTACAACTCAAGTCATCCAGCCGATGCAACAAAGTGCGGACTTAACGCCGATCGAATCCCAGACCGCTCGTGAAAAGCCCGCAGCTACGCCTGCCCTCGACTCAGTTCGTTCCATCAGAATCTCCACGCCCGTGGATGCACAATTCGCTGACAAGCAGCCTGCCGCCGCCGCCACGACGATCGCGTCCGGGATATCTCAACAACCGGCCAGCATCCCACAACTCACCAGCCGCGCGATTCACGTTCCTTCCGCAATTTCGACTCCGTCTTCGCCCGTCCTCTCGGCAACCACCTCGCCCTCAGCTCCGACAGCCCAAGATGCCACGGTATTTGACAGCCCCAATTCGCCGCAATCTTCCGTCAACTCCTTGCCTGTATCTGCACCGACACAGAAGTCCTATTCAACCAGCGACTCAGGAGCCAACGACACTGGATCTGACTTCACTTCATCGCAGCACAAGTCTTCGCCAACCGTCGCGGGAGCCGCCGACTCAAACATACCCAACCCTGCTCCGCCGACAGGCCCCATCGTCACAGATCCCAATGTTCCAACCTCCATCGCGAACTTACCGACTCCCCACCCTGCGGCGAATACCACTCCCGGGCAGGTGAACGAGGGATCGGCACTTCATTCGGACACGCAGTACCCTACGGCGGCCCCCGGCCCGGTCCAGCTCGCGCAAATGGTGAATAGGGCCGCACAGTCAGCGATGCGGATCGGCTTCAATACTGCTTCGTTCGGCAGCGTCGAGGTCCGCACAATGGTGCACGCAAATGATGTCGGACTTTCTATTGGAAGCGAAAAAGGTGATCTGCGCTCGCTATTCACTGCCGAACTCCCAGCAATTGCAGGCAACTTGCAACAACAGAATCTTCGACTGACGCAGGTGAGTTTTCATCAACAGGGATCTTCATCTTCAAACAACCTGATGTCCGGCGGAAATTCGCAATCGAAATCCTTCTCAACCAAACAGGAGCTTGCTGCTCGGCCAAAACTTGAACCGCTCGCGGCCGAATCCAGTCCAAGCACCGAAACAATTTGCGAACGCAATACCGGACTCAGCATTCTTGCCTGATTTTTGAGGAGCAGTCTTTATGAATGTTACCAATCCGATTCTTGCCCAGCCCGCAGATAGCGGGACCAGTTCATCCACCGGGCTGCCAAGCTCTCAAGGGCTGAACAACATGTTCCTGCAGTTGCTGGTCGCGCAGTTGCAGAACCAGGACCCGCTCGATCCCATGGACCCGACCCAGTTCGTCGGACAATTGGCCCAGTTCAGCGAACTGAGCGAAGTTACTCAAATCGAGCAGCTTCTCGAACAGGTGATTCCATCGAACTCCACGACCGGCACTGCATCGGCGACTTCTGACCCCGCGAAGGCGAACGCGCTATCTAGCGCTGCCACCACTTCTCCTGCAGCCACAGCTCCAGGGCGCGCGAATGTTCCGGAAGCAAGTTCCCTAACGACACCGATATTCAACCACCAGATTCAAGGAGTGTTCTAAATGCCAAACTTTTCCATTCCTCTCTCCGGCCTGACGGCGGAGTCGACCGCATTGTCGACCATCGCCAATAATCTTTCCAACCAGAACACAACCGGCTACAAAGACCAGGTCGTACTCTTTAGTGACCTGTTCTACCAGAATCTTGGGACGACTGGTGCGGGAGATCCCATCGAAGAAGGGGCCGGGACCGAGGTCGGTTCGACCCCCTCCTTATTCACGCAAGGCAGCGTAAGTTCGACGGGCGTGCCAACGGACGTCGCCATCCAGGGTTCAGGCTTCTTTGCCGTCCAAGACACCAACGGCGTCGTCAGCTATACCCGTGCAGGAGATTTCTCGGAACTGAACAACGATTTGGTGACTTCGGGCGGACAGCAGGTTCTCGGATATCCAGCAGTGAATGGAGTAATCAATACCGGAACGGGCCTGGCCCCACTCCAACTGGGAGCCGGAACCATCAGTCCACCCACCGCGACAACCAATGTGCAGCTGACAACAAATCTGAATGCGGCCGCGACTCCGACTGATTCGCCATTCTCCACTCCGATCACCGTTTACGATTCGCTGGGAGCAAGTCATGTCCTGACGTTTACCTACACCAACACGGGGCCGGGGGCATGGAACTACTCGATCACGATTCCTGCAGCTGACGTTGGCGCTACCGGCAATCCAGTTGTCGTAAAGAGCGGAACCCTAAACTTCGACAGCAATGGAAACCTGACGTCACCCGCCTCTGACGTTACCGGCATCACAATCGGAGCCGGAACCACAGGAGCTCTGGCCGATGGGGCTTCCGATCTAACCTTTACCTGGCAGCTCTACAACAATGGAACTCCGCTTCTAACCCAGGTGGCTTCGGCGAGCAGCACCTCCTCCGCAGACCAGAACGGAGTCGGCAGCGGTTCCCTCGTGGACTTCAATATCGGTTCCGATGGCACCATCACCGGCTCATTCAGTAACGGCAAAACCCAGGCACTCGGACAGCTGGCCCTAGCCACGTTCGCCAATAATGATGGCTTGCAATTGGACGGCAACACGGACTTCAGTCCTACGCTCGCTTCCGGGCAGGCAGTCATGGGAACACCGGGATCCGGAGGACGCGGCACCGTATCGGGGGGAGCGCTGGAATTATCAAATGTGGACATCGCCACCGAATTCGCTAACCTCATCGTGGCCCAGCGTGGCTTTGAGGCCGACGCCAAGGCCGTTACTACGTTCGACCAGATCACACAAGATACGATTGCTTTGAAGCAGTGACTGGCAAGAGTTATCTTTGAAGCGGCTCCTTCCCGGCTCGGGGCCGCTTCATTTCAGATTCTTAATGAAATACGTCTTAGATAGAGCCCGCAATTCTCTTTGCCTGCAGTTCAGACCTTTCTCCGGACACTAAGCAAGATGTCTAAGTACTTTTCGTGCAACGGATGTCAACGCTAGAGCCTCCTCCTCCCTTTGTTTCGTCGCGCCGGAACCTCGATTGCTCTCATCAAGGCCGAGTTACGAATGGGTGCCGTTGAACTGCTTCGCCCTCGTTACCGGATCATCGACGGAAGGAGCGAAATTTTGGCCGCTGCAGCCGCACAAACCCAGCCCGCGAGTGTCCTCGGTGCCACGCGCTCGAAAGAGCAGGAAGCCCAAGTGGAGGAGCCTCGTTGGCAACGTGCCATGAACCTTCCCTGCGAAGTCGCCGTCGATCTGCCGCTGCCGAAATTCCGGGTGTCCGACTTTCTCGCACTCCGCCCCGGGTCCGTGGTTTCTACGTCGTGGCGATTGGCTCTCGATGTTCCTCTTCGCGTGAACGGAGTCCTGATTGGCTGGGGCGAACTCGAGGGCGCAAGCAACCGGTTGGCAGTGCGTCTGATGGAGCTGGCATGAACCTTGGAGGAATCAGCCTCGGCGCAGTTTCGGAAGCGGACGGAGGTGTGCCGACGTCGCCTGCTGCCGGGAGTTCATGTCCGGCCGGAGAATCCGCAAAATTCTGGCACCGGCTGTTCCTTATCGGCCCCAGGCGAACCAAACGTCTGCGTCTTTGCGAAACCCTGCCCCTCGGAGATCACCGGTTCGTCGCGGTAATCGAGTTCGAACAGATGCGTTTCCTCATCGGCGGCACTTCTGCCTCCTTGTCTCTGCTGGCGCATCTCGACGCCCGGGCGGTCGCCATCAGTCCCAAAGAGACAGAACGCCTCTCGGAACCAGGAGGTTCTCGTTGAAGAGTCACAGCCGGCTGCGATGTTTGTTGCATGTGGCGGTTGTATCGCTTTCTTCTCATGCGCCGGCATTGGCGGCACGCCCGAAGCATGCGTCGGCGCTGAACTGGACCGGGCCAGGAGGAGCGAGCGGTTCGATTCCCTGGAACATTGTCGTACTCCTGACGCTGTTGACTCTTTTGCCGGCGCTCGTCGTAGCGCTTACTCCCTTCGCACGACTGCTCATCGTTTTTCATTTTCTGCGGCAGGCGCTCGGAACTCAAACCGCGCCCAGCAATCAGACGCTGATCGGATTATCTCTCGTGTTGACCTACTTCCTGATGCAGCCGGTCGGCGCATCGATTTATCAATCAGCGATTGTTCCCTTCGAACAGGGACAGATCGATGTTTGGTCAGCCATCGAACAGGGGACGCCACCGCTGCGACACTTCATGCTGAAATTTGCCCGCGAGAAAGATCTCGCCTTGTTTCTCCAACTGGCGGAAGCGCCTCGACCGGCCCGTCCCGAAGATGTCCCTATGCGCGTTGTCGTGCCCGCCTACATCTTGTCGGAACTGAAGACCGGATTCCAGATCGGCGCGGCGCTGTTTCTCCCGTTCCTGGTAATTGATCTGGTCGTGGCCGCGGTGACAACTTCCATAGGAATGCTGCAATTGCCGCCAGTTGTGATCTCAACACCGCTGAAAATCATGCTTTTCGTCATGGTCGACGGCTGGAACCTGCTAGTGGGATCGCTGATGCGCAGCTTTGCGTAAGGAGGATCGGAATGGGATCGGAATATGTGGTCGACATCATGCGGCGCACGATCGAAACGGCGCTATGGATGGGCGCTCCCTTGCTGATTATCGCGACCATCGTGAGCCTGCTCATCAATGTGGCGCAGGTATTGACCTCGTTGCAAGAGACGACTGTCTCGACGGTGCCACGCTTGTTTGCCGTAGCCGCCGCCACTTTGTTGCTGATGCCGTGGATGGCCCGGCGGCTCTCGATCTTCACGCTGCAATTGTTCTCGGACTTCAAGCCGTTTCTGCGCTGACTTGTGCGTTTCATGTCAGGGAAAATGATGGAACAAAACATTGCCCACGGTTTCTCGCTTCAGCTGCTGCTCGGCGCCGCCGTTTTTGTGGGCGCGCGTGTTTCCGGCTTGATGGTGTTCTGTCCGTTCCTGAGCAGTGATGCGATTCCCCTGCGGCTGAAAGCCGTAATCACCGTCGTCCTAACCGCATTGCTGTATCCCCTTCATGGACCATTGCAGCTGGACCTCGATTCGTGGCGGTGGGTGAGTATCGCGCTCAGTGAAGTAGTGATCGGATTGATTCTGGGCCTGGTCGCGAACTTCATGATGGAAGCGCCCATGATGGCGGGACAAATCCTGGGCGTGCAGATGGGATATTCTCTGGCGACGCTGTTCGATCCGCAGACTCAGGCCGACACCCCCGTTCTGGCCGAGTTTCACCGGCTGGCCGCGCTGTTGATTTTCTTACAACTCAATGTGCATCACTGGATCCTGCACGCAGTCGTGCGGAGCTTTAGTTATCTGCCTGCAGGCATGGCGGCGGCCACTTATGCTTCGGTGATTGGTCTTCTCCACGCCTCGGCGGGAGTTTTTCTGGCCGGAGTGCAGATCGCCGCCCCGGGGCTCGTCGCGACACTGGTTGCCGACGTTGCGCTTGGTTTCCTCGGCAAGGCATCGCCGCAATTGCCCGTCCTCTTTATCGGGCTCGCGGTCAAGAACCTTTTGGGCCTGGCCGTCATGATTGCGGTCATCGCGTACTGGCCGCATAGCTTTTCCGACCGCTTTGCAGACGGAATCTCGCTGGCAGAGCGCTTACTGCATTTAGCGCGCTAAACAAGCCGAACCGATGGCAGACGCGAACAAAACCGAGAAAGCTACCCCACGGCGCCGACAAAAGGCCCGCGAGCAAGGGCAAGTGGCCCGCAGCCGCGATCTGGTGGCCGGTCTTGGAACCATGACCGCCGTGCTACTTATCGCCTGGCAGTTATCCTCCTTTGTCGCCGGCTGGCGGGAACTTTTTCGGCGTACCTTGGACGACGCCGCCGCGCATCCGAGCCAACTTCTGCCCCTCTGGCGCTCGGATCTATCGCTCTTTGAAGGGATCGCGATTGCCGCGAGCTTGAGTTGGCTGGCCGCGACGCTGGGAGGAGTGGCACAGGGAGGCCTCGTATTCGCGCCCTCCGCGCTTGCCCCGAACCTGAATCGGTTCAATCCCGCCTCGCGGCTGGAGCAGCTGTTCTCGATCCACGCGGTCAGCCGCTTGTTGAAATCCCTTCTCCCGACCGCCGCCATTGTTTATCTCGCGATCGGAATCCTGTCGCGTGATTGGAACGAACTTCCCTCTCTTCTGCACGGGACCGGAAATTCTTTGGTCGCGTTTACCGGGAGCGCACTTTTCGAACTGGCTTGGAAGTCTGCGCTTGTCCTGTTGGTCTGGTCGGCCGCCGACTATTTTCTTGAACGCTGGCAGCACGAGAACGAACTGAAGATGAGCCGCCAGGATTTGCGCGACGAGTTTAAGGAGACGGAAGGCAATCCTGCAGTCAAGATGCGAATTCGGCGTTTGCAGCGCCAGGCCAGGCGGCGGCGCATGTTGAAGGACGTCGAGCGCGCGGCGGTAGTCATCACCAACCCAACGGAATTTGCCATTGCCCTCGAATTCAATTTGCAGATGGAGGCTCCGGTTGTGATCGCCAAGGGACGAAACCTGCTGGCGGCCCAAATTCGTGAAGTCGCGTTGTGGCACCGGATTCCGCTCGTCGAGAATCCTCCACTTGCCCATGCCCTCTACCGCGCGGTCGAAATCGGCCAAGCGATTCCTCCTAAACTTTACGCGGTAGTTGCCGAGATTCTGGCGGTGATCTGGCGGGCCGAAATGCGTACCGCCGATGCCGCTGCGGGAGTGAGGTCTTAGCCTATGCCCGCGGCCACCGGAAATTCTGCCAGACAGCGCCAGCCCGGCGGAGCCGCCGAATGGATTGTCCCGACCGCCGCAGTAGCCCTCATTTTTGTCATGCTGGTTCCGTTGCCAAGCCTCCTGCTGGATGTCCTCCTGGCGCTGAGCATCACAGCGGCGGTCCTGGTCCTGCTCTCCGCAATTCAGATTTTGCGTCCCTCGCAGTTCTCTGTCTTCCCAAGTCTTTTGCTGCTGCTGACGCTATTCCGGCTCTCGCTGAATCTCGCATCGAGTCGCCGCATCCTGCTGCATGGCAACGAAGGCGTGTCGGCTGCCGGACACGTCATCGAGGCCTTCGGCTCATTCGTTGTTGGAGGAAACTACGTCGTCGGCTTCGTGATCTTCATCGCTCTGATTGCCATCCAGTACATCGTCGTCGCGCACGGAGCGGTGCGCACGGCCGAGGTCACGGCGCGGTTCACACTCGACGCGATGCCGGGCAAGCAGATGGCGATCGACGCCGACCTGAATGCCGGATTGATCAACGAATCGCAGGCCCGAGCCCGGCGCGAGCAAATTGCGCGCGACGCCGAATTTTATGGAGCGATGGACGGAGCTGCCCGTTTTAATCAGCGCGACGCCATCGCGACCATCCTCATCACCGCCATCAATATTATTGCGGGATTCCTCATTGGCGTCTTCCAGCTTGATATCCCATTTCGCGAGGCTCTGAAGACCTACACCGTGCTCACTGTGGGCGACGGCTTGGTGACCATGATCCCGTCCCTGCTTGTGTCGATGGCAGGTGGCATGGTTGTCACCCGTGCCTCTTCCGATGCAACTCTCTCGGTCGATGTGGGGCGTCAACTCCTCTCGCGCCGTCCATTGCTGATCGCATCTTCGGTGATGCTGTCGCTCGCCGCAATTCCCGGTCTCCCCAAATTTTCGTTTCTCCTGCTGGCGGCGGGAACCGGTTTTCTTGCCTGGCGCGCGCCGAAACGTGCCGCCGAAACGCCCGCCGCCCCTGCCGAAAAGAAGCCCGTGAAGGATGCAGTCGAAGAGCTGCTGAAACTCGACGAACTCAGTCTCGAGGTGGGCTACAGTCTGGTTCCGCTCGTGGATCAGAACCAGGGCGGACAACTCCTGGCCCGGGTGAAGGCGTTGCGGCAGAATCTGGCGCAGCAACTCGGATTCATCGTTCCGCCAGTGCATATTACCGATAACGTGCGGCTGAAGCCGCGCGAGTATGTGATCGCGCTGCGGGGGGTGGAAGTCGCGCGCTGGGAGATGTATCAGGACCATCTCATGGCCATCAGTTCCGAGGCCTCCCCGCGGCCATTGCCGGGCAACCCCACGAAGGAGCCTGCATTCGGCGTGGCTGCCGTTTGGATTCCTCCGGGGTTACAAAATCAGGCGCTCGCCTCCGGCTACGCCGTGGTCGACCAGACGTCCGTATTGGCCACGCATCTCGCCGAAATCGTCAAGCAGCACGCCTACGAGTTGCTCAGCCGGCAGGAAGTGAAGCGTCTGCTCGACCGCCTCGCCGAAAGTCATCCGAAGCTAGTGGAAGAGCTGGTTCCGAAGATCCTGAGCCTTGGCGAAGTGCAGAAGATCTTGCAGCAGTTGCTGCGCGAACAGGTTTCTGTCCGCGATCTGCCGGCGATTCTAGAAACGCTTCTCGACACCGCGCCAGCAACTAAGAACCCCGTCGCCCTGGTGGAATCGGTGCGTCAGTCTCTTGGACGAGCCCTGGTGCGTCCCTTGCTCTCAGAAACGGGAGGGCTGCGGGTCATTACCTTTGATCGCGCTCTGGAGGAGGAATTGGGGCGCACGTTCAATGGGCAGGTGCCGCCGTCCGGGGCAGCCGGTCTGCAGCCTTCTTTTGCCCAGCGGATTCTCGACGGCATGCGCCGCCTGGCGGGCGAGCAAGTTGCAGTCGCCAGCCCGGTGCTGCTTTGTCCGACTCCAGCTCGTTATCACGTCAAGCGGCTTCTCGAACCTTTTCTGCCCAAAGTTGTCGTGCTTTCGCCGCTCGAGGTGCCGCCCGTCGTCCAAGTGCAATCGCTGGGAGTATTGCGATGAGTGAATCATTTGCAACCGCCATTCGGCCCCCCCCCGTGACACGGCGCATTCAATCCAGATCTTAAATGTCAACGGGAGTGAAGGAACCATGAACAATCGCACAGCCGAGGCCTACACCGCGTGGCAGGATAAGCGGACCAAGGAAGAACGGGACCGGATTCTTCTTGAACAGTTGCCCCAGGTACGCTATCTCGCGCGCCGCATTCACGAGCGTCTGCCCCGCCATGTCCCGCTGGAAGACCTGGTACATGCGGGTGTGCTTGGTCTCATCGATGCTTTGAACAAGTTCGACAGCTCCAAGCACGTGCAGTTCGGTTCCTATGCGAAATTCCGGATTCGAGGAGCCATTCTCGACAGTTTGCGCGAGATGGACTGGGGACCGCGAGAATTACGCCGCAAGGCCCGCAAGGTAGAAGAAGTACACCGCAAGCTCAGTCTTGAGTTGAGCCGCACTCCCACGGAAAACGAAATGGCCGCGGGGCTGAACGTGTCGCTTACAGACTTTCAGCAGCTACTCGGTGAACTGGACAGCCTGGAGATCGGCAGTCTTCGCGTCCAGTCGCCCTGGGACGGCAAGGAAGAAGATCTCTGCGAGTACCTCCCCAACGCCCCGGAGGACACCCCATATTTCCGCTGCCTGCGTTCGGAGATGAGGAATCTTCTTACCAAGGTGATTGCGGAACTGCCGGAGAAGGAACAGCAAGTCCTGATGCTTTACTACTTCGAGGAACTGACAATGAAAGAAGTGGGTGCGGTTCTGGGAATTGGAGAATCCCGGGTTTCGCAGATTCACTCTCTGGCGGTCGTTCGGCTTCGGTCGCGTCTGGAGACTCTAATGGCTGCTGACGACCGAGCGCTTGCCGCGGGAGTAGGAGACTGAGGAGCGGCCCGATGGAAAAGGTTCTCAATCAGGAAGAAATCGACGCAATGGTCCGCGCAGCGCGCACTGGAGGCTCCGCGAACGCTGCGGATACCGCGCAAACACACGTCGAACCGTGGGACTTCCGGCGCGCCGGACAGATTGGCCGGGAGCAGTTACAGGCGATCACCCAGCTGCATGAGGTCTTTGCGCGAAACCTCACGCATTCGATGGGCGCCTATTTGCGGGTCGTCTTTGCGGCCGCGCTGGTGTCTGCCGAACATCTGACATACCGTGAATTCCTGCAGCGCATTCCGGAAACAACATACCTGGCGTCCTGCCGGCTGGATCCGATGGGGGCATACGCGGCCTTACAACTTGATTTGAAAATCGCATTCCCGATGATCGACTTGCTGCTTGGTGGGGAGGGAAAGAGCATAGCGGCGGCGCGCGAGATCACCGAGATCGAAGAACAGATCCTCGACAGTGTGTCTCGCATCGTTTGCCGCGAGCTGGGGACCGCCTGGCAGGCTTTGTCTCTGGAAGCCTGTTTTGAGCAGCATTTGGATAATGCGGCGGCACAGAGGCTGATGCCGCCAGAGGAAAAAATCTTGTCCCTGTCTTTTGAAGTCACGATGCCCGATATTCGCGGAGGTTTGAACCTCGCCGTACCTGCCACGGTTTCGAACGCGCTATTGCGCAAGATCTCGGTCGATTGGACTCATCGCCGCTCGCACAACGGACCGGAATCCCGTCAGAAACTCCTGCAGAAATTGCTCGATTGTCCCTTCGTAATGAGTCTCGCGGCAAAGGACGTCCCCGTGCCAGTGCGTGTCATCGGAGAGCTTGCACCCGGGAACCAGCTTGCCTTGACCCGCAAAGTGAGTGACCCCGCTTCGCTTGTGGTCGAAGGAGTTGAAATGTTTCGCGCTCTGCCGGCACGGCTTGAAGCGGTCCGCGTGGCCCGGTTGCTGCAGCCGGTCCTGCCGCAATCAGACGCCGCCCATGGCGACAGGAGAGACTCATGATCGATACCGCATCGGCCCACTCCGAAGCATCTGATTTCTTCACGCTCTGGGCTAAGACTCTGGCGCAGGTTCTCGGAGAGATCAGCGGCGCGCCAATCGCCTGCATGATTCTCACCGACGCTCCCGCTGAGTCGGAGTCTCCCGCGAGCACCGACTTGTGGATTGGCGGCGCTTTCTCCGGCCCTATTCGCGGGGAGATGAGCATGAGGATTCCGGCGAACTCAGCCAGTCATCTCGCCCGCGTGTTCGTCGGCGAGCCCGCCTCCGGAGAGCCGGAGCCCGTATCCGAATCGCGCGAAGCAATCATCGAACTGCTTCGCCAGGTCGGCGGCCTCGTCGTCACCCCATTGCGCAGGGATTTCGGGGATGTCCAGCTTCACGTGGACGCCTCATCCACACCGCCCTCTTGGCAGCCGTCCTCTGCCACATGGCTTCGCATCGGCGAACCTCAAGCTGGGGCAGCGATTCAGATACAAGTCAGTGCGGCGCTGGCTGCCGCATTGCACGATTTGAAACCTGATGCGCGATCTTCTCCGGAGGGGCCGCAAGCCGCGAAGTCTGCCTTGCCCGATCCGGTCAAGCTCGACCTCCTCATGGACGTCGAATTGGCAGTTACATTGCGTTTCGGCAGCCGTCGCATGTTGCTTCGGGAAATTCTCGAACTGACGGCCGGATCTGTGGTGGAACTTGACCGACAGATCCACGAGCCGATTGATATGTTGCTCGATGGACGCGTTATCGCTCGCGGAGAGATCGTTGTTTTAGACGGGAACTACGGATTGCAGGTTACCGAAGTGGGCCCGACGGAGTAGCTTATTTATGGCAAACGGCGCAATTGCTTCCTGGAGCGCTTCCTGGCGTGAATCGTGGAAGGCAATTCGGCCCAGCCGCGAACAAGACCAATGCCCTCACGCCAGACGATATTGGCAAAACCTTCGCGGACGCCGCCATGCGGTCCTGCTGGACAGAAGGCGCGTGTGTGTCGAGGAATGTCTCGAGACCGCCCTCATTCGGGCCTTGGAACGCTCGAATTCTCCCGCACGGCACGTACCCTCTCATCGAATTCCCCTGGGACTTATTCTTCTCTCGCGCCATCAGGTTACTCAAAACCAATTGTTGGCAGCGCTTGAGGCTCAGCGTGCTGGTGGCCGCGGCAGGATTGGAGACTGGCTTCAATCGATGGGAGCCGTCACCGAGCAGCAGGTAACAGCAGCCTTGGCAAGACAATGGTCCTGTCCCGTTCTGCGCTCCGATCTTCCGTTGCCTTCGGAATGTTTGGGACGAACGGTTCCGCTCGCGCTCCTTCAAGGGGCTGTCATGGTTCCTCTCACCTACATCGAGTCCGCCTCCACGCTGCACGTCGCTTTCGGGGAAGGAATCGATTACACAGTTCTCTACGCGATCGAGCAAATGATGGGAATCCGCACCGAGCCTTGTATGGCAACTCCCAGCTTCGTCCACTCCCGTCTTGAACATCTGGCGAGACGTCGCGAGGATACCGAATTCGTCTTTGATCGGATTAGTGATGTGGCCGAGTTCGCCCGGATTGTGCGGAGCTATAGCGTCAGAACCTCGGCTTCCGAGGTTCGTCTGGCACATTGCGGATCTTTTCATTGGGTTCGCCTTCTTCAGCCTTCGCGCCCGTCCATGGATCTCCTCATGCGCTTTCCGCAACCTCCCTTGCCGGCTTTTTCCGGATTCTCCTTCCCAAGCCTAGGCTAAAGTCCGGTCACTTCCTGCCGATAGGAGTTTTTGGTGAGTCGCTGACACCAGCATTGTTTCACTCACGGCAGACAGGATTCGCGGAACATGGACAACATACGTGCTCTCATAGTGGATGATTCTTCCGTCATGCGGAAGATCGTCGAACGCTCGCTGCGGCAGGCCGGACTCGGGATCGCCCAGATCCTCGAGGCAGGGAATGGAGCGGAAGCTCTGGCCGCAGTACAGAACAACCCCGTCGACCTGATCCTTTGCGACATCAACATGCCGGTGATGGACGGATTGGAATTCGTTAAACAGCTCTCGGCCGTTGAGAATGCCAAAGGAGTTCCCGTCGTAATGATCACGACAGAAGGCAGCGAAGGGCATGTGGTGCAGGCTCTCTCTGCGGGAGCACGGGGCTACATCCGAAAGCCGTTTACGCCCGACCAGGTCAAGGAGCATGTCCTTCCGGTTCTGACGGGGAAATCATGAACACTTCGAACTCAATTCTGTCTACAGCAGCAGGACGCGAACGATGGCTGCCTACCTTGCAACTCGCCATGCAGGAGGTTTTCGAGTTGATGTTGGGTTGTGCGCTTACCTTGCCGTCGGAGCCTCCACCGGAAGATGACCTGGAGATCACATCTATGGTCGGACTGGCGGGGCAACTATGCGGAATCCTTACCGTAAGGTGCAGTGTCAGGTCTGCAGCACGGATGGCGTCCCGCATGTTGGGAGTCGACGCCGAAAAAGCAGGCCAGGAAATGTGGGATGCCGTGGGAGAAATCTGCAATATGGTCGCCGGCAACTTCAAGAATAAAATCAGCGGCATGGGCGATGGATGCATGCTGTCGGTTCCGACGGTAATTACCGGGGGAGATTACAGCGTTCACTCCATGGTCAACGAAAACCTCCGCACGGTTTTTTTGTTTGAAGGCGAACCCGTGATCCTCACCCTTGAGGTTCATAGCTGATAAGACTGTGTTAATTTTGGCCTGCTCCCGCACAGGCCGGAAGATTTTGCCGGGGACGATCGCGTCACCCGGCAAGATCTTCTTCGACTTCTATCTTTCTTAGAGTCGTCCAGGTTTGCGCCGCTTCGCATAACCTTTCGCATGGACTAGTCTCCCGGCCCGTAAGGCTCATTTCACAACTCTTACATCCGATGGAATACGAAGTGCTGAAGCATCGGTGGGTGACTGATTCATGGATAGCGGATACTACGCAGCGTGTGCCGGGCTGGCAGCTCAAACGCAAGCACTCGAACTGGTCGCAAATAATCTGGCGAATTTAGGAACCGCGGGGTATCGCGGACAACAGGCCACCTTCCGCTCTCTACTGGCGGGTCGAGAAGCCATTGCATGGAATCCGGTGAATACTGCAGTCAATGAGTTTGGTGTTCTTGGCGGAAGCCGGATCGACTTCACTTCCGGGAATCTCAACTCGACTGGTAATCCCCTGGATGTGGGAATTGCCGGAAAAGGCTTCTTCGTAGTGCAATCGGCCGGAGGCTTGCGTTACACACGCAACGGCGGATTCCACCGCACACCCACAGGCGCATTAGTGACTGCGCAGGGCGACGCCGTTCTCGGAGACCAGGGTCCCATCAACTTGCCCAACGGCTCCGTGGCAGTCAGCGCTGACGGGACGATTTCGGTTGACGGAGGAGTTGTTGCCGCCCTTCGGGTTGTCGAGTTCCCGCCGAATACAACGCTCGCTGCCGCAGGAAACGCTCTCTATGAAGCGCCAACGAATTCCGCAGTGCCAGCGACTTCTTCTTCGATTCGTCAGGGGATGCTCGAGGATTCGAATGTGAGTCCGGTGGAAGGCGTCGTGCAATTGATCACAATCCAGCGCGGCGCTGAAATGATGCAACGTGCGCTCACGTTGTTTGACAGCCAGCTCAATCAGACGGCGGCACAGGATCTACCGCGGGTCTAAGGGAGGCAGCATGATTCGCGCTTTATACACCGCGGCCAGCGGAATGATGGCACAGGAAACGAATCTCGATAATGTCGCCAACAACTTGGCGAACTCCAGCACGGCCGGTTTCCGCCGCCGCCGGGTGCAGTTTGAAGATCTGGTGTACCAGAATCTCGTGATGCCTGGCGCCGCCGCCTCGCAGCAAACGACCATGGTGGCTGGCCTGCAGGTGGGACTCGGCACCCGTACTGCCGCCTCGGAAGTCATTCAGCTCCAGGGAGACTTCAGTCAGACCGGAAACCCTCTCGACTTGACGATTCAGGGCCAAGGTTTCTTCCAGGTGCTTTTGCCAGATGGAGAAACTGCCTACACGCGAGCCGGCAGTTTTCATCTTGATGCGCAGGGAAATCTGGTCACACAGGACGGCAACCCCGTTCAGCCGTCGATCACCATTCCTCCCGGCGCAACCTCAATCACGGTAGCGCAGGACGGAACCGTCAGCGTTACGCAGCCTGGCCAGACCGCCGCACAGCAAGTCGGCTCGCTCCAACTGGCATTGTTCAACAATCCCGGCGGCCTGAACAGCACCGGCAGCAATTTGTTCTTGGCGACAACTGCTTCCGGAGATCCGATCATCGGCACTCCCGGGGGAAGCGAGGGTCTCGGCTCGATCGAGCAGGGCATGTTAGAGCAATCGAACGTGAGTGTCGTCGATGAGTTCGTCCAAATGATCGTGGCGCAGCGCTCCTACGAGGCGAATTCCCGCGTCGTCAATGCCGCCGACCAGATGCTCCAGGACATCAACACACTGGGACGTTAGTCATGACGGCAGACAAAGAATTTATCCCATGAATCGCTTATGCATTTCAATTCGGCTCTTAAGCCAATGCATCGTCATCGGATGCTTGATGGGGATTCCTGCGCACGCATCGTCACCGTTCCCGTCCGGAGGGCAGGCGTCTCCCCTGCGAGGATCGTGCGCAGTAATTTCATCGATGTTTTCTCAAGACTCCGCGCGCATACGCCACCACTGCGAAAGGTTCGCGCCGCGAGATGTCGATCTCGAGGTGATTAGAGGGGTGTGGGATCCTGCGCTGCAAAGTTGGATGCTCCTTACGCGGTGTGCAAATCGGAACGATTGCATTCCCTTTTGGCTGACCGTTCCCGAGTTTCCCCGCAATATCGGTTCGTCCTCCGATAGACCGTGCGGCCAGCCGGCCTCAGCCCGGTGCCAGCCTTCGTCGACTCCGCAGGCAAACCCGATCGTGCCGTCCGCGCCTCAACCTCTGGTCCGCCCCGGCCAGAAGGCGACATTGCTTTGGGACCAAGACGGAATTCATCTCGAGGCGCAAGTTGTCTGCCTCGACAAAGGAACCCGAGGTGACCGCGTGCGGGCGCGTATCGCCCGGGGAAAGATCGTGCATGCCGTTGTCGTAAGCAGCGAACTTCTTAAGGTCGAGTCATGAGGCATTCTTTCTTAACCCTTTCGACGACGTACCAAATTCGGAACTCAACTTTGGTTCTTACTCTTATGGCTGCGATTGCCGCGCTCTCTTTGGAGGCTCACGCGAAGCGGAAGCCGATTGAGCCCACTCACGATTCCCTGGCGGAATATGTGCAACGAGTTTCGGCCAAGGGTCCGGCAGTGTTGCCCTCGACTCCAGGTAGCCTCTGGACCGATGCGGGACGATTGGCGGATATGGTGGCCGACTATAAAGCTTCCCGTGTCGGAGATCTCATCACCATCAGCGTGGCGCAAAATCTCTCGGCATCCAGCACCGGAGACGTTTCGAGCAATCGCGCATTCTCGGCGAACTCAGGCATTACCGCGTTGCCCGGGCAACTGAAGACCGCGGGGGTGGCAAATCTGTTTTCTCCAAACTCGACGCAAGCGCTGACCGGAAAAGCGCAAGCCACCTCGCAAACTTCCCTCACCACAACCCTGACCGGTCGCGTGGCGGCCGTGCTGCCGAGCGGGACGCTCGTGGTCGAAGCCGAGCGCCAGATCACGATGAACAATCAGCACGAAACGGTAATCCTCCGAGGCCTGGTCCGCCCCGGCGATCTGGATGCGACGAATTCAGTTCCCTCAAATCACGTCGGAGATCTCGAGGTGGAAGTCAAAGGCAAGGGCGTCATCAGCGACGGAACACGGCAGCCGAATCCCGTCATCAGATGGATTCTGCGAGTCGTGGGGTTTTAGGAGCCGAGATGATGAGAGTGCGGGATTATATTCTGGCCTTCGCGATGGTTGCGCTGCTGGTTGTTCCGGGCAAGGCGCAGGAAAGCGAAAAGCACAAAGCGTTGATTCGGGACGTCGCCACTGTCGAGGGAGTTCGCGACAATTCGCTGGTTGGGTACGGCTTGGTGGTCGGGTTGAAGGGTACCGGCGACAAGCAACAAACCTACTTCACGATTCAGACTCTCGCCAGCGTGCTGGCGCGCATGGGTGTGCAGATTCCGGCTGCGGTGCTGCAGTCGACGGTCCAGGTCAAAAATGTCGCCGCCGTTTTCGTTACCGCAACTCTGCCGCCGTTTTCGCGGCCTGGAATGCATCTCGACGTTATGGTTTCGTCTATCGGCGATGCCCGCAGCCTGGAAGGCGGCCTGCTCTTGCTGACTCCCCTATATGCGGCAGACGGACAGGTCTTCGCGGCTGCGCAAGGGCCGCTCGTGGTGGGCGGCTACTCAGTCGGTTCGGCCACCAATTCCCGCCAGGTAAACCACCCCACCGTGGGCAGGGTTCCCGGCGGCGGCCTGGTCGAACGCGACAGCTCTCTGGACCTCACCCACCTCGAGCGCTTGTCCCTGCTGCTGAAAGACGCTAACTTTTCAACCGCCGAAGAGATTGCCGACGCGATCAATCACGAATGGTCCTCGCCCGTCGCGACCGCAGTGGATAGCCGCCGCATCGAAGTCAAAATTCCGGCTGCGGAGGCCGGATCCGTTCCCGCAGTCCTTGCCCGCATTGAGAGTTTACAGGTCCAGGTCCGCCGCCGGGCCAAAGTCGTGGTCAACGAACGAACGGGCACGGTCGTTCTAGGCCAGGACGTTCATCTAGGAGCCGTTTCGATCCTGCACGGTAATTTCTCTATTGCGGTAACGACTACCCTATCCGCCTCGCAGCCCAATCCGCGCGGGGCGGGACAGACCGAGGTCTTGCCGCAGACCAAAGTAAACGCAACGGAAACCCCGGCGCGCAATGTCGAGCTCGCCGAAGGCGCAAGCGTGCAGGATTTGGTTACACGCCTCCAGGCAATCGGGGCCACTGCGCGCGATGTGGTCTCGATCCTGCAGGCGATTCAGGCGGCTGGGGCTCTCGAGGCCGAATTGGAGGTCATCTGATGAATGCTGATTCTATTTCTCAAAAGACCGTCCCATTCGATTTGACAACCCCGGTCACGGCAGTTCGTGGAGCAAAGGCTGCCCGCGAATTTGAAGCCAGTCTCATCGCTTCTCTTCTGCAGTCCCTCGAAAAGACATTCGCGTCCGTTCCGGGAGACAAGTCTCTCCCCGGCGCCGACGATTACAACTACCTGGGCACGAAAGCCCTGGCTGATGGCATCGCCGCTCGCGGGGGCTTTGGTATTGCGGCACTTATCGCCCGCCACCTGCCGACGCACGAAGGTAAGGGATAACCGGTGATTCAAGTTTCTGGAACGGTCCGCCTTCCGCACTAAAGTTCCAGCAAGCCCCGCCGATAGAAGGAGATGACAGGATAAAGAGCTAACGCGGGTGGTGGACTTCGAAAAACGGACCGAAGACTCGAGAACGAATTAAAGATTTTTAACCGGCGGTCGATACCTGAATTGCAGGGGGAAATGGAAGAGAGACACAACCATGAGAATCGATTGCCATTACAAACCAGAGCAGGTACCGGAATCCGACCAAACTACCCGAAGTAATTCCGCCGGGAACAACCAAGCCGCTGCCAGAATGCAGTCCGGCGAAGACCAGGCGCAACTTTCGGGAGCTCATCTTGAAATACAGGCTCTCGCTTCGCAGGCGAGCCAGCTTCCCGAGGTGCGGGAGGAGCGGGTGCAGTTCTTACGACAAGCTATATCGAGCGGCCAATATCAGACTAATCCTGAGAAGGTTGCCGGGGCGCTATTCGCGCACATGGCATCCGGAGTGGTGGCTTAATTCCCTTTCCTAGAGGCACTATGGACGGCAGCGGCGTTTGGCTCGAGTTGTCGCGCGAGATCCTGATGCCCACTTCCTCTGCCCGAAACCCCGAGAGCGATACGGATCAGCGAACAGAAACCCGGGAACGGCGCCGCCCACGGATGCATAGGAGCACAGAAAACAAGACCCAATGGTCCGAAGAGATCGAAGCTGCAGAACATCAGTTGGATGATCTGGCATGAGCCAACCCACGGAAATATTAATCAAGGAGCTTGCCCCGCATAGGGCAGAGCATTCCAATGGCGCGATCTGCGACAACGAGCGAACCTTTCCGTCACTCCTTGCACGGATTGCAGTGAGTCTGCGATCGAGTCAGCCTATGCTGATTCACCGTCAGATTGACCAGCTCCAGAGACAAACCGACTACCAGATGGCTCTGTTGCGGGAGATTTCCCCCCCCCTTTCGGCAAGTACCAGCGGCGCCGAAGCATGTCCTGAGCATCCGTTGCCTGCTCTTAATGCCGATATCCGAACCTCGGCGCAAATTGTGCTGCAACTCGGCCGGATCCAGCTGGCATTGCTGAATCGTATGCAGCAGTTCCTGAAAGTGAGCTGTAATTGCGCCGCTGGTCCCAGTGTGACCTACCCGAGCCCGTTCGCTAGCTCTCGAACGATAAGGTTGTTCCCACGAATCGAGGATTAGACACCTTATGGGAAGCCTTAGTTCAAGCCTCGCCATTGCTTTAAGCGGACTCAGCGCGGAAGAAGGCGCGCTTGAAGCAACTACGAACAACGTCGCCAATGTAAACACGCCCGGCTACTCGCGTGAGGTTCCGGAATTCGAAACGGCAGATCCTGTGGTTGTCGATCCGCTTACGCTCGGTTCCGGTGTGACACTGAAGACAATCGAAAGCGTGCGCGATCCGATTCTCGAATCCCAGATTCAGCAGGAGACGCAAACTCAAGGACAACTGAATGCGCTAGTCTCTGCCCTCTCACAAACGCAAACGAATTTCACGAGCACCACGGGCGACATCGGAACAGCGATATCGAATTTCTTCGACAGCGTCAACCAGCTGTCCACCAGCCCGTCTGATCTTTCTTTGCGCCAGAACGTTCTTACGGCTGCGGGCAACGTTGCCTCGGCCTTCAACACCGCGGCCAACAATCTCTCCAGTCAGCGAACCAGTCTCGACCAGAGCGTCGGACAGACAGTCCAGCAGATCAATCAACTGACGTCGCAGATAGCGCAATTGAATACCCAGATCAGCAATGTCCAGAACACCGGCGAGGATGCCGGCACCTTCATCGATCAGCGCACGCAGCTTATCGACCAGCTTTCGTCATTGATCGACGTCTCCACGATTCCTACCGACAATACGCTCACCTTAACCACCGCGAGCGGAACGCCGCTTGTCGTTGGGCAAACCAGTTTTCAGCTGACGACGCAACTCGATTCCTCCGGCACCCAACACATATTTTCCCAGGGCAGCGACGTCACTTCGACGATCGTCTCTGGCCAGCTTGGTGGGATTCTCGAAGCGCGCGACCAGCAGATTCCTGCATTTCAAACCCAGCTCGACACGCTTGCCTCTGGATTTGCCAACTCCGTAAATCAAGTACAGACCGCCGGATATGATCTGAACGGGAACGCCGGAAGCAATCTATTCACCCCGCCGCCTTCCGGAAGCGGAGCGGCCGCCAGCCTTTCCGTCGCAATTACGGATCCCGCGCTGATCGCGGCCAGTTCCGACGGCACATCGGGCAGTAATGGCAACGCAGAAGCCATGTACGCGCTCCGGAACCAAGGCATCATCTCGGGCCAGAGTCCAACTGACTACTATTCCGGGATTGTCTTTAACGTCGGCAGCGCCGTTTCCAATGCGAACGCCTCCCAGAGCGCATCGAACCTCGTCCTGCAGCAGCTCAATGATCAGCGCTCTTCCGTTTCGGGAGTATCCCTGGATGAGGAGGCCGCCAACATGATGCGCTACCAGCAGGCTTATGCCGCCTCAGCACAAGTGATTAGCAGTATCAACACGATGATGGAAGACATCATCAATATGAAGACTTCGTAACCTTATAATATGCGGGTCAATCCCAATCCGCTCCCCGATCTTCTGGCTGCGCTCGATCAGACTGAGCAACAAATCAATTCTGATCTTGAGCAGACTGCCTCCGGACAAAGCGTCAATGTGCCCGGCGATGATCCGGCAGCGGCTGCGATGCTCGTTCGTAATGCCGGCCAGACCGCCGAAGCGGATCAGTTCCTGCGAAGCGTTGGCAGCATTACCGGAGAAATGCAAAGTGCCGACTCTACACTGAATTCCATCGTCACAGCTTTGCAGCGCGCGATTAGCCTCGGCACTGAGGGCGCCAACGGCACGCTCAATAGCTCCGACCGGGCGGCTATCGCCACCGAAGTGCAGGGCATCCAGTCACAGTTGATGAGCCTGGCGAATCTTTCCTATCAGGGGAACTTCGTATTCGCGGGCACCGCGACCCAAACCGCACCCTACGTGGCCGACTCGACCAGTCCGTCGGGCGTGCAATATGTTGGGAACGCTGCTGTTAATAGTGTCACGGTCGGCACGGATCTGACCGTGCAGACAAATCTTCCCGGCTCCCAGCTGTTTTCCGCTTCCGGAAGCGATATGTTCCAGTCCATCCAGGACCTGATCGCCAGCTTGCAGAGCGGAAGCAACATCAGCGCAGCCGTCAACGAGGTTAGCACTGCCTACCAGCACATTAATACGCAGCGCGTGTTTTATGGCAATGCGCTAACCCAATTGAACTCACAGCAAACGAACTTAAACAACCAGACGACCCAATTGGCGCAGCAGCAAAATCAAATTGGAGGGTCCGACCTTTCGAAAGTCCTGAGCGATCTCGTGAATGCGCAAACTTCACGCCAGGCAACGCTCGAAGCCATCGCGGAGACGCAGCAGACGAATCTTTTCAGCTACATCAAGTGACGAGCATCAAAATTCCTCTACTCCAATCCGAAGAACTGTTCGACCGCTCGAAGTTCCGTTGTCCTGCGATAATTCGGCAGGCTCTCCACAAATACTCGCCCATACTGTTTCTTCAGAATGCGGTTATCGAGCAGCACAAGTACGCCCCGGTCATGCAGCGACCGGATGAGGCGTCCGAACCCTTGTTTGAGCGTGATGACCGCTGCCGGAATCTGATATTGAAAAAATGCGTTGCCGCCCTCTCCATCGATGGCCTTGACCCGCGCCGCGACCACTGGATCGCTGGGCACCGCAAATGGCAGTCGGTCGATGATGACACAGCTCAGTTGCTCGCCTTGCACATCGACGCCTTGCCAGAACGAAGACGTCGCAAACAGCACTGCATTCGGCGTGAGTCGAAACTCCTCCAGCAGCGCGCTCTTTGGCGCGTCTCCCTGGCGGAACATCGGGAATTCAATCTCCCCGAGTAGTCGCTGATAAATCTCGTTCATTTGCGCGTAGCTCGTAAAGAGAACGAACGCCCGCCCGCGCGTAATCTCCAACAGCTTTCGAATACGCTCCGCCGCCTTTACCGTGAACTGCGGCGTCCGTGGGTCAGGCAGGTCCGGAGGCACATACAGCACGGCCTGGCTCTGATAATCGAAGTGCGAAGGCAG
>DATJOA010000054.1:0-8912 GCA_035507635.1 Candidatus Acidiferrales bacterium | reverse complement strand
ATTCCGAATCCTTTGGCCAGCGCCTGGGCAAGCATTTCGTAGGCGAGATAGGCCATCAGGGCGCTGAAGATCCATTTGAGGACTGTGCTGTGAAGGCGGTTCATCACCAGCGTGCCGATGCTGGCGCCGATGGTGGTGCCGACGGCGACGGGGGCGACGACCATGAAGTGGATCAGGCCTGCGATGAAGAACAGAATCGAGCTGACGGCGGCGGTGACGCCGATCATCAGCTTGCTGGTGCCGACGGCAACTTTCATCGGCACGTTCATGTATTTGTTCATCCCGGAAACTTTGAGGACACCGCCGCCGACGCCGAGGAGTCCGGAGGCGAGCCCGGCGAGGGATGCGACGCTTATGCCGGCTTTGGCGCCGCAGACGACATATTCGACCTCTTTATTCGCGGCTATGTCGTGATAGCTTCCCTGAAGCGTGAGGTAGCGCGAGATCTTGTCGGGCTGGGCTTTGGCAAATAATCCTTTGGCGATGCGTTCGTCGTCGAGGTTGCGCGTGGAAAAAGATGCGTAGGCCATGTAGGCGAGCATCACGGCGAAGATGAACGAGATTACCCAGTCGTGGAGATAGATGGCGAGGATCGCGCCGACGAGAGCTCCGGTGGTGGTGAAGAGTTCGAGAAACATCGCGAGGCGAAGATTGCTGATGCGTTGCTCGACGTAGGAGGAGCCTCCGGCGTTGGAGGTGGCGATGACGGAGACGATGCTGGCGGCGATGGCGATCTTCATGGGGAGATGAAAGAGCAAGACCATGGCGGGGACGATGAAGATGCCTCCGCCAACGCCGAGCAGGGCGCCGAAGAATCCGGCGACCGAGGCGGCCGCGAGAAGAAGTAGCGCGAAGCTGAGGGAGTAGGTCACGGGGCTAGCTTGCTTGCGGAGGTTTTCGGACGGGCGTTTGGTCGGTCATGCAGCGGAGATAGGATGACATTTGTGGGAGAGCGGTTTGGAAGTTTGTAAAGAAACAGAACAGGCATGGCACAGGGCGGCGACTGGTTAACGATCATTGTCGATTGTTGAATGAAATATGGCTGGAACATCCTATTGGAATTCCACTGACATACGAGCGCCGCTGGCGAACCGGTGATTGCCGTCACATCATCCGTATCGCGCTGTTGAAAGAATCCGCACAGGACGCACGAATTGTGGGCGACAAGAAGGAACTTGTTTCGCCCGCGATTCGTACATTCGCTTATGCGGAGATTTCTCGACAGTTTCGGGCAGGTGCTGGCGGCGATGTGGTCGCACAAGCTGCGCTCGTTCCTCACGATGTTTGGCATCGCGTGGGGCGTGGGATCGCTGCTGCTGCTGGTTGGGCTCGGCGAAGGATTTCGCGCCGGAACAGAAAAAGCGCTGGCGAGCTTCGGTGAAGATTACATGCAGATGTACAACGGGCGCGTGCCAGCGCTGGGCAGCAGCCAACTTTCTTCCCGGCAGTACTACCTGAACTACCAGGATTATCTCGACATTCGCAAGTCGCCGTACGTGCGGAATGCTGCGCCCGTGATTTATCGCGGCGATCTCCGGCTGGTCAGCGACTATGGCAACAGCAACGGCTACGTCGATGGGTCGGAGCCGCAGTTCTACAACATCCGCTATCAGCCGGTGGATCAGGGACGCTGGCCGGATTGGACCGACGAGGCGCAACGCAACAACGTGTGCGTGATCGGCAGCGAATTTGTGCGGATATTGTTTCCCGGCAGGCCGGTAATTGGCGCCAGGCTTCTGATCAACGGCATCCCGTTCGAGGTGATCGGCACCATCAAGAAAATCGGCCACGGGAACAACAACGACCAGAACATGCGGCTGGTGATGCCATACACCACGATGGCCACCTATTTTCCAATGCAGGGGGAAGGCAACGCGAACGCGGTGAAGTATGTGGCGTACCAGCCGGTCACCCGGCAGCAACACGATCAGGCGCGGAAGGCCGTCCGGGCAATTGTCGCCAGGAATCACAATTTCGATCCCGAGACGCCCGACGCGTTTGACGACTGGGATTCGATCGAAAACGCCGAGATGATGGGCAAAATTTCTGACGCGATGGATGCGTTCCTGGGGGCCGTGGGACTGGTGACGCTGGCTCTGGGAGCCATGGGCGTGGTGAACATCATGCTCGTATCAGTGGCGGAGCGCACGCGCGAGATCGGACTACGCAAGGCGCTGGGAGCGACCAGACGAAGCATTCTTTTCCAATTCTTTTTAGAAGGGCTGATGCTCACCGGAATGAGCGGGGCGATCGGAGTAGCGGCGGCCTACGGCGCAACACGGCTTTTCGGGCTCGCTCCGCCGATTGATGGATTCGAACTGCCGCACATTTATCCGGCGACCGCTGCGCTTGCCATGGGAAGCCTGGCGACAGCGGGCATAGTCGCGGGGCTGTATCCGGCGCGGCGGGCGGCGCTGCTGACGCCAGTGGAAGCGCTTCGCGCGGAGTGAGAAATGATTCTGCCGAAAGATGTGCTCAAAGAAGCTTACGGCGCACTCCGGCAAAACCGACAGCGCACCGCAATCACCATGCTCGGCATGGCGTGGGGAATCGCTACCGTGGTGCTGCTGCTGGCGTACGGCACCGGATTTTCGACTGCGATCGTCAACATATTCCGCTCGTTCGCCAGCATGCAGGCGATAGCCATCGTAGGCGGACGCACTTCAATGCAGGCCGGAGGAAGCAAGGCCGGCACCAGCATCCGTTTGACCAGCGACGACATGGATCGGCTGCTGGCAAACGTTCCACAGATCATCCGCATTGCGCCGGAATCGTATTACGAGGCTCCGGTGAGTTACGAAGGCCGTTCGTATACCTGGCAGGTGAGCGGAAGCACCGCACCGCTGCAGGAGATTGAAAATCTTCAGGTAGAGACCGGGCGTTTTTACGGCGCCGAAGATGTCCAGTTGCGCGCGCATATGTGCGTGCTGGGATCGGAGTCGAAGGACAAGCTATTTTCCGGGCGGTTCGCGCTCGGGGAGAAGATTCGCATCAATGGCATTCCGTATGAAGTCGTCGGGGTACTGAAGGCGAGGCCACAGGAAGGCAATGAAAACAGCATCAACCGGGTCGTCTACATTCCTTTTTCGACGATGAGCGATTTTCGTGACACGCACTATATCGATGCGATCTGGGTGGACTTCCTCGGCTATGACTATCAGGGAGTGGAGCGGTCGATCCGCAATACGCTGGCCGCGCAATATAATTTCCGTCCCGATGATAAGCGCGCACTGATGGTCTTCAGCCTGATGGAGCAGCTCTCGCAATTCCACATCATCACAATGGCGCTCCAAGTTCTGCTTGCATTTATTGGCACATTGACACTGGGCATCGGCGGGGTGGGCTTGATGAACATCATGCTGGTGAGTGTCACGCAACGCACGCGCGAGATTGGCGTGGAGAAGGCGCTCGGCGCCCGGCGGTGGGACGTTCTTCTCCAGTTTCTATCGGAGGCGCTGGCGATTACATTTGTCGGCGGGCTCTTCGGAATCATGCTCGCCTATGTTGTCTCGCTCTCGGTCGGAAAGCTGACGTTTTACAGCGCGTTGGCACAGCACGGGGAGATGGGGGACATCCAGCTAATCATCTCTCCGGTCAGTGTGTTCGTGGCAACGGCGATTCTGACGATGGTCGGTCTGGTGAGCGGGATGATCCCGGCAATAAGGGCATCGCGGCTGAATCCGATTGAGGCACTGCGGTACGAGTAGGGGCTGGGGATCAGGACTACGGGCTAGTAAGAATTTCCGCTGCGGATCCACATTTCACGTTTCATACACGCTCTTATCTCCCACACAACGAAAGTCACGTTGTGTGGGCCACCCGGAATGTATTGTGTGCAGCCATTCCCTCAATCTTTTTCGATTTCGGGGAGTTTGTGTCTCACGCGGCGCGGGGTGTTCGGAGGAAGTGGGACCGGCAACGGGATTTCTATCGTCCCGATGTGGCCGCTCATCTGATCTTGAATTCCGAGGCGCAGCCAGGCGGCCTGCGCCGGGACGTACGCCTCTTCGTGGAGTACGACTTTTCCGCTGACCGCATCTTTATAGACAGAAGGCTGGAGATTGCTGATCCCAACGTGCGAAACGCCAGTGAGCATGGTGCCCTGGTTGTCGAAGGTGGCGGCCATGAGGGTCAGGATGCTGCGGTAAGTGCCGCTTTGTTCCGGAACAAACCGGACCGCGGACCCATCGAGCAAGTAGTCAATCGTGTAATGTTGCACGTCGACGAGGGGCGGCAGGATCGGCTTCTTGGCCGAGACCGGGATCACTTCGCCGATTTGAAGGTGATTCATTTTCTGCTTGCTTCCCATTGGCGCGACCGTCGCAGAAAATAAAATCTGCCGCGATGGCGGCGATGCGTGCTGCATGGCCATCATTCGGCTGCTGCGGGCCAGGTCTGCATCCGGGGCTGAGTTTTTCTCGGCTTCCGCGAAATATCCCTGGCGATAGTGAAGCGAGTATCCCTTCTGCTTCTGCGCCAGAACGACTTTAATCTTCCGGAATTTGCCGTTATAGACCCTGTTCGTGGGAGTGTAGGAGAGGGTGTAATAGTTCGATCCTTGTTCGACGGCCGTTGCAATCGCTGCGCGGATATTGTTCGCGCTGTAAAAAGCCTTGCCTCCTGTGGAAGCCGCCACCTCAGCGAGACTATTTCTTTCCTCCACCTGTTCATCGAGTTCGCCGAACCCCGCGGGCGTTTGCGGAGTCGGAGTAAGAATCTTCGCAGTACCGACCGACGAAGGATCCAGCGCAGGCGGCTGGATCATGGACCCGGTACTGGACGCCTCAAATCCGCCGGCAACGAGCCCGCGCACATCGACGGGGTAGACCGCGACCTGCGATTCGGCCAGCATGTTGGTCATGCGCCTAAGCTTTTCGGTGTAGTTGCGACTGTCCACAGCCGTGTTATTGACGTTTTCAATGATTCCAATCGCAACCGGGAACGATTCCGAAAGCCAGACCAGATTCTTACGGCCGGGAAGGGCCGAGAGATAGCGGGCCAGCTGCATCAGGGAATCGGTGGTGATGTTCACCCGGGAGTCGGTCTGTTCCACATGTTGCAGGTCTTGCATCCCCTGCAGCGCCCCCAGGAGATTGCCGAAACCGCTGGCGCGTCCTCCTTGCGCGAGCAGTCCGACCGTGTTCACCGAATTTGCGGCTTCGACCCCCGATCCCTGCCAGCGCGGCGATTCGGGCGTGCCTTTCTTACCCTTGACGGCTGACAGGAGTAAGGCTTCATCGGGCGTAAATCCCTGAATTAACCGCAGATTCGAGGTTCCAGAGCTCAGCAGACAGAGAGCAAACTCCACGTTTTTCGGCTTCGACTCGACGAATTTAATCAGCTGATCGCGGGCGTACATCTGATCCTGCGCCGGCGTGTTGAGGAGATCGAAGAGAATGAGAGTTACCGCTCCCGGGTCAGCCTCATGCGTTTCGTTCGTAAAAATATTGGGCTGCTTCTTGGGCTCGGGAGCGGGAGGAGTTTCGGCAGGCGTCTGGGCGCCGGTAAACTCACGGAACGAACGCAAGGCTTGCGGCTTCCCGTCTTCGGTCAACTGAAAGTCGTCCTGGGGAAGGTCTTTTACGGGATGGCCCTTGGAGTCGGTCACGACGACATCTACCACAACCGCTCTAGTGCTGACCTTCAGCGTCAGAACCGGCGAACTCTCGGGCTGCGATGGTTGGGTAGTCGTAGCGGAAGACGATGTTCCGGATGAAGCAGGTTTTTGGGAGGACGAACCCGGCTGAGCGGTATTGGCCGAAGCGCCAGTGGCACTCGATCCAGCTGGATTTTCTGAGACTGCATCCGAGCTCGGGTGCGTCAGTTCTCCTCCGGTATCGTCACTGGCGGCCGGGCCAGAATCGTCCGCGGAAGAATTCAGAGCCGACAAATCCTGCGCTTCTGCCCTGAGCGCGGCGTATTTCAATTGCTCGTCGCTCGAGGCGGGCGGCAGATCGAACAGATCCAGTCGGGTGCCGCTCAGTACGGCCAGGCTCCGGCCATCGGGAGAAAGCGAGAAGTTTTGTCCGCTGAGAACAGCCGGGATCACGTCGAGCGAGAACACGGAGTTGCCAGTCGCCGTATCGAAAACCTGAATATCCTGCTGGAAGACGTCACGCTGCGAAGGATCGATCTGAAGGGCGTTGTTGGGGTCGTAGCCCGGCTGCGCTTGCGCTTCCGCAGTTTGCTGCAGCGTGCTCACCCCAAACCGGCTGTTGTCTTCAGAGCGGACAACTGCAGGGAAAATGCGGTACCGACCCCAGCGTTGATGCCATAAGCGCCGTCCGGCGAAAGTAAATGAGCTCACGCTGAAGTCGCATTTCGCCGAACCGCACCATCCAATCTGCAATGTGTTGTTGCTTCCGTAGAAAACCGCGGGGATGGTCTGTGATTTTACCCGCGCAATGTTATGCCGGACCGCCGGGTTGGGTCCAAACCGGATCAGCCAGATATCGCCATGGTGGACGAGATCGACGTAACCGGTGCTAGTCCCGGTGATATCGACGACGTCATTTAGCGGTACGGTCCGTTCGGGAGCAAGAGTCGCGGCATCGAGAAACTGCGCAACAAATGCGGGCGCAGGTTTGGCCGCGGTATCGGCGGCCGTGGGCTTGGATTTTTGCAGCGCTTGTGGGTCCTGCGCAGTCTCTACGATGATCTGGTTTTCGGCCGGCGTGACCGATACCCACAGCAAGTCTTTCGGCGAACTCCAGAGCAGCTTCTCATGCAGGCTCGAATCCACTACGTAAAGATCGTTGCCCCTTCGCAGAAGAAACTTTCCTGGACCGAACGGCCACAAATAGGGGTGGTGATCATGAAGATACCAATCCGCCTGCGTGACGACTTTGCCGCTCGGAAGTTCGAGAACCGCGGCGTGCATCAGACGATCTTGATGTGCCGCTGTGCACTCGGGAAGGCGCTTGAACATCTTCTTCGGATCGAAAGTCAGCAGCACATGGTCGGCATCGACAAAGGTCAAAGAAAGGCTGGGCTGGTTTTCGGACATGCGGTCCATCAGCGAAGGGGTGCGGTATCCGATGGAAGTGAGATCGATTTGAATCGTCGGCTTGGGGGCGGACGAAGCAGGCGATGGATTCTGCAGAGTTTGGCCGGAAGCGGCGGCGGCCATGATTGCGAGAAGAAAAACGATAAGGCAGAACGAATTTCTGCGGAAGAGGAAGCGCTGCAGTGGGACCGGTCCGGGGCACAACGTCAAACTGGAATGCAGCATCGCTTACTTACTCCGCGCGAAAGGGCCTGTTGGTGTCTCAGGGGAGAACTACAGTGAAGATTATCCTTCAAATCCGGGATTGGTGCTCTGCGCGGCTGGCAGAACCTGGTTCGTGACAAAGGAGGGCACTCTGGGGAATCCCCACACAACGAAAATCACGTTGTGTGGGGCACCCCATGGGCTTCTAGCGCACCGCCAATGCGTATTCCACATTCGTTTTGCCGATGTCGTAGACGCCGTAGTCGCAGCTGTAGGTCGCCCATGCCTCGGTTGGGTCGGCAGCGTATGTGGTTGAGGTCCAGTAATAGTGCGCGACCTCGAAGTTGGTGAAGATCGGCGACTGATAGAGTGCGCCGCTGCTCTTCCAGACGTAGGTCGAATTGAAGTAGTCGGCATGGTTGGTCTCCATGCGATCGGAGAGGCTTTGCAACTCGTTGCGGTTCGGCATGCGCCATTGGCCAGCCTGCGATCCGTCGGAGAGTCCGCATTGGCCGTTGGCGAGTGCGTTGACGGCGGCGACCGCGTCGGACCATTGTCCCGTGATGCAGTCGGCGCGCTTCAGCCAGACGAGTCCGGTCATGGTGTCGGTGATGGTGCCGTTGGCGTTGTCGATGAATCGCGGAGAGGTGAGCGGAACTCCGGTCTGGTACATGCCGTCATCGCCCGCCACGTAGGAAACATAGAATCCGGTCGAGGCGAGCTGGACAGTGCCTCCACCGCTTCCAGTGCCTTTCACGGCCCAGACCGCGTTGTTGGCGGTGGCTTTCACGTTGGCGTTGGAGTCATTCATGTAGCGGCCGTCGGTGAGGCGGATGGTCCAAGCCTGGGGCGATCCGTCCTGTCCGCCGAAGTAGCTGGTCGAGGACCAGTAGATGGCGGGCGAGACGTTGAGAAACGGATTACCCGGAGGCAATGCGGGATTAGTCTGCGAGACGTCGATCAGGCTCTCGAGTTCGTTAAGGTTGGGCATGCGCCATTGACCGGCAGTCGAACCGTCGGTCAATCCACAGGAGCCACTGGCGATTTGATTGACTTCGGCGATCGCGTCGGCCCAGGTGGTGGGAGCAAAGCATCCTGCGTTCTTCAGCCAGACGAGGCCGGTGAGCGAGTCGGCGATGGTGCCGTCCTGATTGTCGGTGAAGCGGGTGGAGGCGATCCAGGGGGCGCCGCGGTGCAGGGAAGCGTCGTCGCCCGCGATATAGCTTGTCTGCTGGCCCGTGGCGGCGAGCGCGACGAGCGGATTCGTGCCGTTATAGGCGGCGAAATTTGCGCCGGTGACGGACCCGTCGGGTAGGGCGACGAAATCGATGACCGTGAAATAGATCGCGATGTCGGTGACGCCGTTTCCCTCGAACTGTCCGGTATAGTCTGCGCGGGTGACTTTGGCGCCGCTGCCGACGGATGGATAGAAACCGTATCCGGCCTTGTTGACGAAAATCTGGTATTCGCCGGGGACGTTGCCGGTGGTCTGCATTCCGGTGAAGGTATATCGGCCGTTCGTGTCGGTAGTCGTGGTCTGGAAGACGGAGTTAGTGTTGGTGATGAAGTCGGTGACGGTGGCGCCGGCGAGCGGCGCGCCGTTGAAGGTGACCGTGCCGGAGATCGTGTCGGGCGCGGGAGGAGGATTGTTGCCGGAGCCTCCGTTAGGGCCGCTGCTTACTCCACTGCAGGCGGTGAGCAG
>DATJOA010000053.1:0-32452 GCA_035507635.1 Candidatus Acidiferrales bacterium | reverse complement strand
CCAGCGCTATTCCCGATTCCTGCTTTTGTGATGCGGCTGGCCTTCGGCGAAATGGCAGATGAACTTCTCCTGGCCAGTGACCGGGTTGAACCGAAACGACTGCTGGAGAACGGATATACCTTCCAATTCCCGACGCTCCGGAGTTCGCTAGAACACATCCTCAAAGCATAGTGGCCACACACGCGGACATGTGATCCAAATCACATACCTACCCCGATATGCGTGTCACGCTTGCGGAGAGTGATGAAGCAGAGAATCATTGCCGCTGTGGCGCTGGCAACGCTTGTGAGCACAAGTGTCCTGACTGCCGGCGGGTTGGCAGGCACATTTGCGGCAAATCGCTCCCACGCGTGCTGTCTTGGTTCGCGCGGCCCAGTACTCAATGCCTCGGTAATCCCGATTCAGCGGCCTTCCCTGCCTTCCGGAAAACAGCGCCCTTGCTGCGCTCTACATGCTCCGGTAAACCCGGCAGCGCCTTCAGCTTTGAATCGCCTGCAGACCCCGGACCGTGAGTCGGCCGGCTTGGTTGTCGTCGAGACGACTCCGGATCGGCATCGCAAAGCAACTGCCGGACGTCTGATCCACGTGCTAGGCATCAATCCCCTCGAACGAAGTACCGTCCTGCGCATCTGAGTTGCTCCCGCCCTAAGTAGTCTTCAATTCCATCGAACGCTACCGACGTTCCAATTTGTTGGCCTATGCCAAGAACGAACTCATAAGGAGATTCCAATCATGAAACACAGAATACTTGCACTAATGCTGGCGCTGACCGTTGCATCGTGGGCGCAAACCGCAACCCAAGCCACACCTTCCAACCCAGAACAGAGCAACGCTCCTGCAGCAACGAGCAAGTGTGCTTGTTGCGACAGGATGGCTAAATCCGATGCGAAGGCAGGGGACTTCTGCTGCGCGCGGCATAAGATGCAGAGCGCCGACAGCAAGGATATGGCGTCGTGCTGCTCTGGCAAAGATGCCAAGTCCTGCTGCGGTAAAGATGCAAAAGCCTGCGCGCGGAAAGACAAGACGGCTTCCGGCTGCAAGGATTGCGGAAAAGACAAGACGGCATCCTCCTGCTGCGGTGGACAGTGCGGCAATGACGGCGCAGGGTGCTGCTGCAAGAAAAAGACCGAGACCGCAAGGAATTGCTGCGGCGATCACAGGCAGGGTTAGTTCATCTCATTACATGGAATTGTCAAAATGCCCCGGAGCAAATCCGGGGCTTTTCTTGTAAGATCCGCGGCGACTGCCTGAGTGCATGCAAGTCAATTCGGATTTTCAGGAGAGAAAATTGATTTACTGCTGGTTGGGACGGTTCATTTCTTCCTGTAGTTTCTGCAAAAGCTGCGCTCGCTCCTCCGTGGTCAGCTCGCGTTGAAGCTCTTCGAGGGCAAGAGCAACGATGTGGTAATGGTGGGCGCCGGCGAACTTAGGATCTGCGGTGATGTCGAGCCAGAGCTTGTGCATCAGTTCAACGTCTTGAGCGCGCATGCGCGGGGTGTGCGGACCTAAGGCGTATTCGCGGACTGCCCCATCCGGCGCGCAAACCTCCAGCGTAAGCCGAGGACGCGGCTCGGGCAGGCGCTCCCAAGCGTCGCCGGTCAGTTTGGCTTGCTCGTCGGAGGTTAGTTTGTTCGAAAGACCACAAATGACGCGGCTGGAATCGAGGCGCTGGGCTGTCACCATAATCGCCTCAAATACATCGGTGGCGGGCACAACCAGCAATGAAATCGGCTTGCCTTCTTTTTCGGCGACCGCAACGGCGGCAGTGAAGAGTTCCTGCTCGTAATGATCGAAAACCTGCGTGGCGTCGAATACGGTGCTGCCACTAAAGGTGTGCTCGCGGTGATAAAGGCGGGCGCTCATCACCACGACGTCCTGCTGCGTCGTATTGGTGTGGCTCAGGACATGGCGCAGGTAATACAGATTGCGAGGGTCGCGCACCGCGACGAGAACGTTGCCCGGCCGTACGCCCATCGCCCCACTGCCTAATTCCTGATTGCCGTATACGCGAAATTGATCGAGCTGTTCGGGCTTGCCGTGTCGCTCCCTGGCGACATGGTGCTCCGATAGCGTGAAGATCGTGAAGAAGACTCCGCTGAAGATCACTCCGGCGATCGTCGCTTCGTACTTGGTAAACAGATTCACGATAGCCGTGGTGAACAGTACGACCGAAATGGCGACCAGTCCAAGCGGGAACTCCGTTTTACCGATGTGCAGATTGCCGGGAACCTTCCATTCACGGTTGCCGGGCTCGGTGAAGCGCAGAACGAGCACCGCCAGCGACTTCATGGCGAAGCTCCAGATCACGCCGAAGGCATACAGCGCAGCCAGCACGTAGACGTTGCCGAGGCTGACGAAAATCGTCAACAACTGCATAGCGACAATCAGATTGATGATGCGATAGCTGGTTCCATAACGGTTGTGCGGCTTCTGAAACCAGCTGGTGAGGACTCCGTCTTCAGCAACGCGGTTGAGGACGCCGTTTGCGCCCACAATCGAAGTGTTTTGCGCTCCGGCAAGGATCAGGACTCCGACTAAAACAACGAATCCGTGGAAAAGCAGCTTCAGGCTGGTGGGCCCGACCAGATACATCGCGATGCCGCCGATCAGGTTGGCGAAGAAGTTCGGCCGAACATTGTCGGGAATAATCATGACCGCGAAGAACGAAACCAGCGATGTAAAGAGCAGGCTGTAGATGAAAATCACCAGCCCCGTCTTTTCCAGGTTCTTGAGCTTGGGATGCTCAATTTCGCGGTTCACCTGCGCCAGGGTCTCCTCGCCGCTCATGGCCAGAACGGAGTGGCCGAAACCGACAAAGAGAATGATTACCGTCAGATGCGAGAAGAACGATCCATTTAGCCAGCCGAGCGATTCTTTGTTGAGTGGAATCGCTCCCGCGGCGCTAAACGGGGTGGGGGGCAATTGCACGGGGGTCCGGAGGATTGTGATCAGACACCAGAGGATCAGAATCACTACCATCACTGTGGTGATGATCATGATCTGTACGGCCTTTTCGCTGGACTCGTGGATGCCCTGCGTGTTCTTCCACCAGAAATAGAGCACTACGATGACGGCCAGTCCCGCGGCGAAATAATCATCAGAAAAACTCAGGTTGCGGTGAAAGAAATAGACGCCGAGGTCTTTAATGAAGCCCGCAAGGTACTGCCCCGCGGAAACGGCGCTGATCGGCCCGGTCAGAACGTAGTCGAAGAGCAGAGCGGAGACGGAAAACTTGGCTAGCTTCCCGCCCATGGCCTCTTTGACCACCCGGTACACGCCCCCACGCACGAACATGCTGCTGGACTCGATGTAGAGGGCGCGAACGGCGTAGCTGAAAAGCATGACCGCCAGGATGAACCACGGGGCACTCTTGCCGATGACCTTTTCGGCGTCGCCGCCGGCGTAATAGGCAGACGACGCCAGGTCGGAAAGGACGATGGCGGCAGCGCGCCAGAAAGAAATAAAGGTCAGCATCACCGTCGTGGCGACGAAGACCTTTACTGCCGGTTTTGCTCCTTCAGCGGAGGTAGCCATTCTGGAATAACGATACTGCAGTCAAAATGAACTACTGAAGATAGCACAGTGTAACGACTGCCCGTATGAACATGCCGCGGGAACGAGTTTATTCACGAGCCCAGTTTCACTTCATTTTTTGTTCCCCGATCCACTTGTCTGTGCGCGCTTCGAGCATATCGAGGGGCAACGTGCCGCCGTCGAGCATCTCATCATGGAACTTCCGCAGGTCGAACTTCGGGCCTAGCTCTTTCTCGGCGCGTTCGCGGAGCTCACGAAACTTCAATTGCCCGAGCTTGTAGCTGAGTGCCTGGGCTGGCCAGGAGATGTAGCGGTCCGTTTCGCTTTGAATCGTAGGTTCGTCCACTGCTCCCGATTTGCGCATGAACTCCACCACCTGGTCGCGACTCCAGCCTTTTGCATGAATTCCGGTATCGACCACAAGCCGAACGGCCCGAAAAAGTTCGGAAGAAAGCCGGCCGTAATCGGATACAGGATCCTGGTAGAAGCCGACTTCTTTGCCCAGTTGCTCCGCGTATAGGGCCCAGCCTTCGGTGTAGGCATTGAAGCCGAGACCGTGCAGGCGGAATTTCGGAAGTCCCTGAAGCTGCTGCTGGACTGATAGCTGCATGTGATGTCCAGGGACGCCTTCGTGATAGGCGACTGCCTCGTCGTCAATCAGGGATCGCTCTGCGAAGTTTGCTACGGCCACCACGACTCTGCCGGGCCGCTTGCCATCGGGGGTGCCGGTCACATAGTGCGTCATGGCCCCGGAGTTAAACGGCGGGATCGCTTCGACGGTGACCGGTGATTTCGGCAGCAACGTGAAAAGCTCGGGTAGCTTCGGTTCCATCTGCGCGATATATCGGCGGAAATCGTCGAGAATCTGTTCGGCCGAGGTTGGAATGTACTTGGGATTCGTTTTCAGAGAGGCGCGGAATGACTCAAGATCGACGAATCCTTCTTTCTTAGCGATCGCTGTCATCTCGCCTTCAATGCGGTCCATCTCACGGAGCCCCAGTTGATGAATTTCGTCCGGGGTCATGTGAGTCGTGGTCCGGCCGTAGATGTCGTTGGCGTAGCGCTTCTCACCATCGGACAACGACATGATGGATAGAGTCGTGCGGCCCTGCGGTGCGTATTCCGTTTTAATGAAGTCCGCGAATTTCTTGTAGGCGGGAAGCACATCTCTATTCACGGCCTCGGTGATTTCTGCAGTGAGCCGCTTCTGGTCTTCAGGCGAAATACTGGCCGGATATTTCTTCGTCGGTTGCAGGAATGGGTCAGAAGCGATGATCCCGTCGCATTGAGCGGGAACCTTTTCGGCGAGGAATCGCACCGGCATGAGCTTGTCTTTCATCCCCGCGCGGAGGACTTCCGTCATCTGGTCGAGCGCGCGCGGAATCTGGCGCAGGCGGGCGATGTAATCTTCGTAGTGCTTAACCGAGTCGAACGGAACGGCTTGCGGCAGGTCTGCGAGACCGGTGTGGATGCCGTATTGCTGGGTAATCGGCATCTCGTATTCCTTGAGATCGAAGTCGGCAATGCGCTGTTGCAGAACACGAATGAGAAGATCGTGCGACAACTGATCCTGGTCGGAGAAGCCGGCGGTCGGTACCGCTTCAATCCGATGCAGGAAAGCGACGTCCGCCTCGTGACGCTTCATGATCCCGCTCAGGGAGAAGTCATTGAGCTTGTCGTTATAGCGGTAGTCTCCGAAGGCAGTCGCGCGTTCCGGAAAATTGCGCAGATCGGTCTCGTACTGCTCGTCGAAGATCGCGTTCTGTTCGGCGAGGCGTTCGGCGACCGGCTTGGGACTCTGTGAGAAGGCGCTCGCGGAACAGGCAAGAAGAGTAAGAAAAGTAAGCAGGCTACGCATGGCGTAGTAGCGTACCAGAGGAGGTTCAATGCGAAAAGAAATCTGTAGAGATGTGTTAGCAGTTGGCTCCGGTCTTACAAACGCGAGCCGTCATCGGGCCGTTTGGACGGGGCCAGATAGGTATGCGTGATCCGGTCATGCCAGCAGAGCGCATCCTCATCGAGGAAGACCCAGGCGTACCCCATGCCAACGGACACTGCGGAAAGACAGGAAGCCAGAACGCGCCACCGCCGTAAGGACCGATTGGTCGAAGTGCCATCGAATTTCGCAAGCTCGAGAGCAGCCACGCGGTGGCCGGGGGTACGCCCTCCGTACACGACCAAGAGGTAGTTGTATACAGACCAGAGCGAGACTAGCAATCCTACCGCAATGCCCAGAATTTGAAACTTCGGCGGACGGGCTGCGGCGATCTTCCAGAAGATGAATCCGAAAAGAGCCGCGGCTGCCGCAATCAAGAGACCGTCAATTGCAGCCGCAATCAGCCGCCGTCCCAGCGGCGCGCTTTGCAGGGGAATATCGACTCCGGGAAGCTTCTCAGGCTCCGGCTTCTGGGCCGGCTCGATGGTGATTCCGCCAAGAGCAGGTGGCGCGGGCTCGACTTCCGGCACTTCAAGAATCCGGGGCCGATCGATAACGGGTTCTGCAAGTTGATCCGGCAGCGGGGGAGGCGGAGCCCAGGCGAATCGCGGGAACTCAATAATTTTCGCCCCGGAGTGGGCAGGTGCGGGCGCCGCTTCCGCGGACGGAACCGGATTCTCGGTCGTCGGAGCCTCAGTGCGGGATTCAGGAATGGGCGGCGCGTCGCGCATGCCATCGAGCGCCAGAGCGTGGTTCGAGGCGGGCGCGAAACTCGGGAATGAATTTTCGCCGGCCCCGGAATTGTTCGCAGGCGGAAGCGGCTCAAACGGCAATCTTAAAGACGGATACCGGGGGGGAGGCGCTTTGTGGCGGGTGCGGTACCGGCTGAGGCGCGCCGAGAGCTCACCGCGCCAAGCTGATGACTCAGCCTCACCATCATTCGGCTCGGCAGCCGTCCCCGCAAGATCAGCCTCAGCAATACTTGCATCCGCGGAAGCATCGAAAGGAATATCCACCGAACAGCTGCAATCTTCACCGCACTTCGGACAATTCATGAATATGAATCCAGAAATTCAAGCTTGCCAACCTGATCAATACAACCAGGAAAGAACCGGCGCCAATCCTACCCTTCGACGATACTTTTCCTCGCGGGCAGCGCCGTGCTAAGTTCACGGTACCGCGACAAGACGCGCGAAAGGACAGGTTCGCCTTGCGGTGGATTGCCGTCTTCTGTTGATTTTTTCCCGATGATTTTCCGCACTAGATTCCTTATCACGGCGCTGTTTCTTTGTCATCAGGTTCTCGCGTCGGCGCTAGTAACCAGCAGGTTGCTTTCGCAATTTCCTGCGCAAATTGCAGAGCCTTCGGCAAAGCAAGCGACAAAAAATACAAGCGCCGAAAATTCAGAGGCGCCCTGCGGCACCCGTGCAGCGACCGTTCTGAAGGATGGCACGATCTTCTGCGCAGCGGAGCAGGAAAAAGTTGGCGACGTTTACAAACTGCATGGCGATGTCGAAATTCACTACCGAACATACATCCTTCGTGCAGACGAAGCGACTTACGATTCCGACAGCGGAGAAGCTACGGGGGCCGGCCATTTTCGTCTCGATGGCGGACCAAACGACGATCACATCAAAGCCAGTCACGGCGATTACAACCTGACGGCCGAAACAGGGAAGTTTTATGACGTGACCGCGACTACCGGAATGCGAATTAAGGGCAATCGTGTCACGTTGACGTCGACCGCTCCATTCGCTTTCGACGGCAAGGTTGTGGAAAAAACCACCCCAGAACATTACTTGGTATACGACGGAAGCATTACGACCTGCGAACTGCCGCACCCTAAGTGGAAATTCGACGCGCGCAAAGTCGTGGTTGATGTCGGCGGCAACGCCACCATCTATAACAGCGACTTCCTGATCCGAGGCATTCCGGTGTTCTATTTCCCGTACGCTACCCACCCGGTGGCGCACGAAACCAGGCAGACGGGATTCCTCGTGCCGAGCGCCGGGCGATCGTCGACCAACGGCAATGAAATCGGCGACGAGTTCTACTGGGTCATTAACCGCAGCATGGACGCGACCATCGGTGGGGAATACTTTTCAAAGCGCGGCTGGTCCCAGCGCGGGGAATTCCGGGCGCGGCCAAGCGACACCTCGTATGTAGACCTGAGCTTTTTTGGCGTGATCGATCGCGGAATCGAGGTCGGTACAGCGTCTGGGCCACAGCTGTTACGCGAGGGCGGGCAGGAGGCGCGCCTGATCGCGGAGGGAAATACCTACGGGTTCCGCGCCGTCTCCAACGTCGACTATCTAAGCGCCTTCATCTTCCGGCTGGCCTTTAACGACGTTTTCACCCAAGCCATCAACTCCGAAGTAAAGTCGCAGGTCTTTCTTGCCAAGGACTTCAACGGCTTTTCCTTCGGAGGGATGGTCGAGCGCTATCAGAACTATTTCCAGACCACATATCCGGACGGGACTCTTTCGAATCCGCCTACTTTCGATTCCATCCGGATATTGCATACGCCGAGCATCGATGCCTCCAGTGTTGATCGGCGGCTCTGGCATTCTCCGTTTGAATGGTCATTTGACGCATCGTTGGCAGGACTCTCGCGCAGCGAACCCGGATTCCAGACAAGCAGCCTGATAGGCCGGTTCGATTTCAGCCCAGAAATCTCGCTGCCGGTGCAGTTCCACGGATGGTCATTCCGTCCTGGACTGGCTCTCCACGAAACGTATTATACCGAGCGGTTTGTAGATGGAGTAGACGTGCACGATCCGACGAATCGCCAGGCGCTCGAGACTTCCGTTGAACTCCGGCCCCCGGCGTTAGAGAAGGTATTCGATAAGGAATTTCTGGGCCGAAAGTGGAAGCACGTGATTGAACCTCGCGCTATTTATCGGTATGTCACCGGCGTGAATGACTTCGCCAATGTGCTCCATTTCGACGACCACGATATTTTGAGCGACACAAACGAGATAGAGTACGGCCTTGTGACGCGACTGTACGCGAAGCGAAAACCGCGGTCGATTGAAGACTGCGAAACCCAGATGACCGGGATCGCGGTAGGAGCGCCTGCTCCTGAACAGACCGTTCCATGGGCGCGCATCACCAGTTTGGAGAGCCAGCCATGCACTCCTGAGCCTGAAGTCCGGGAAGTCGCTACCTGGGAACTGGCGCAGAAATACTTCTTCGATCCAAATTTTGGCGGGGCCCTGGTTCCGGGACAGCGCAACGTCTTTACGACAACGGAAGAACTCACTGGAATCGCGTTTGCGACGGAACCACGGCAACTCTCGCCGCTGATTTCACGGCTGCGGATCGCGACCAGCAGCCGCACCGATACAGAATGGGACTTGGATTATGACTTCCAGCTGGGACGAATTAATGCCAGCACGCTGCTGGTAAATTACAATCTCGGGAAGTTTACGGTCGGCGGAGGAGACGCCTTCTTGCAGATTCCCCAAACAGTTACAAGTCCGCCGAGTTTGAGCGAAGGTACCTGCGGTGCCGAAACGCCCGGTGCTCAGGTCACATGCAAATTCCAGCAGTTTCGCGTGGCGCTGGGCTATGGCAGCCTTTCGAAGCGTGGCGCGAGCGCGGCGAGCAGCTTCGGCTTCGACTCGGAAACTGGCCAGTTGCAATTCGCGACCGCGCAGACTACCTACAACTGGGACTGCTGCGGGTTGACTCTCGAGTACCGCCGTTACGCGATCGCCAACGTGCGAAACGAGAATCTGTTCCGCTTCACATTCAGCTTGGCCAACATCGGATCGTTCGGCAACCTCAGGAAACAAGAACGGCTGTATTGAGTCCACCCAAAGCGGAGGGCTGATACGATAGGAGCTATGCTGCTGCCTGGGCCCAGCCTCGCCGAGAAATCGTCCGCGCTTGAGGGCCACCTGCGCTCGCTAGGCCGGTCGCTGGTCGCCTACTCGGGAGGCGTCGATTCTGCGTATCTTGCATGGATCGCGCACCGGACTCTGGGAAACGAGATGCTGGCAGTGATCGCCGATTCCGCCAGCCTCGCTCGCACGCATCTCTCGGATGCCCTAGCCTTCGCGAATGAACAGGGCATTCCGGTGGAAGTGATCGGCACGTCAGAAATGGATCGTCCGGAGTACGTCCGCAACGACGGGCAACGTTGCTTCCACTGCAAAGATGAGCTATTTACTGTTATGGAAGAACTTCGCGCTGCCCGTGGCTTCGAGACGATTGTCTATGGCGTAAACGTGGATGATCAAGGCGATTTTCGGCCCGGACAGCGGGCCGCCAGATTGCATCATGTCGCGGCGCCGCTGCTGAAGGCCGGGCTCACAAAGCGGGACATTCGGGATCTAGCCCAGAAAGCTGGCCTTCGAGTTTGGGACAAACCGGCATCGGCGTGCCTCTCTTCCCGGATCGAATATGGCCGTCCGGTCACGCGCGAGGCGCTCGACACGATCGAACGCGGGGAAGATGCGCTCCGTGCGCTCGGATTCCGGCAGTTTCGAGTGCGGCATCACGGCGAAATCGTCCGCATTGAGATTGCCCGGGAAGAGATGGATCGCGCTCTGAGTCCTGTCATGGCGGCGGAATTCACGGCGATCTTCAAACGGCTCGGATTCCAGTTCGTGACCCTCGATCTGGAAGGATTCCGATCCGGGTCCATGAACAGCTTGCTTTCTGCGGAGCAGATCGGGCGCACGGGGTGAAGGCGCTCTCCGGGCGGCCTTTGGCCCAGCACCGTGTGAGATAATCAATCCTTACTCAACTCATGCTAAGGCGGTTTTTGGTGACCTTAATTCGGCGTTCCCTGTTTGTTTTGTTGCTGGTTTGCCTGGGCTGCGTGGCCCAGTCTGCACCTCCGGCCTTGGCTATGAAGATCGAGCATCAGGTGCGGTCTTTTTACAACATTCCGGCCGAGGTCAAGGTGGTGGTGGGGAACATCACGCCGAACAGCGACGTACCAGGATTCGACACAGTATCGGTGAATATCGACGGAGGACCTGGAAAGAAGAAGGATTACAACTTTCTGCTGTCGAAAGACCGTAACACGCTGCTGCGCGTGACGAAGTTCGATCTGACCAAGGATCCCTTCGCCGATTTAATGAGCAAGATTGATGTAAAGGACCGCCCGACCCGCGGCGCGAAGTCCGCCAAGGTAGTCGTGGTCAATTACGACGATTTCGAGTGCCCGTTTTGTGCCCGCATGCACGAGACTTTGTTCCCCGAGATTCTCAAGGAATATGGCGATCGGGTAACGTTCATTTACAAGGACTATCCGCTGATTGAAATCCATCCCTGGGCGCTGCATGCCGCGGTCGACGCCAATTGCCTCGCAAGCCAGAATACGGACGCCTACTGGGATTTTGCGGACTACATTCACGCCAACAAGCATGACGTGGACGTGCAAAAAACTCCTCCGGAGCGGTTCGACGCCATCGATAAAATGGCGATGCTGCAGGGCCAGAAGCATAACCTTGATGTGACAAAGCTGCAGTCTTGCATAAAGGCGCAAAATGAGGACGGCGTCAGGGCGTCGATGAAAGAAGGCGACGGACTTGGAGTGAGCGCAACTCCGACGTTATTCATCAACGGCCAGAAAATCGATGGAGCGGTTCCTGTCAGCGAATTGCGAGCTGCGCTGGATAGCGCGCTGAAGGATGCGGGGGAGCCTGTACCGGAACATGCACCGGCCTCGCCGACCCCTGCTGCAACGCCCGCGCCTGCATCCAAGTAATTAGGGAGCATTGGTTCCAGGCATTGGCCGGCTCTCGGCCTGAATTTCGTTTGTGCGTTCGTTCGGTAACGGAGAACATCCTTGAAGAGACGCTCATGCCGGGCCCGGCTTACCGCCGGGTTCGTTGTCATCCTCCTGCTGTTTATCCTGGCGGCTTGCAATTCCCAACCGGGTGGCGACGTGATGGCCACCGTCGACGGCCGCAAAATCTTCCGTTCGGATGTGGATAAGTACTACGACAATTACCAGGCGTCTTCCACCCAACCGGCGCCCACAGGGGAACAAGCCACAGCCTTGCGCCTCCAGATATTGCACCAGATGATCGACGACGAGATCTTGATGCGCCGCGCCGAAAAGCTCGGTCTCCTGGCGACAGACGATGACGTGGATAAGAAATACAACGAGATTAAGGCGCCCTTCACACAGGAGGAGTTTCAGAAACGGCTTCAGGAAAAAAAGATCACCGAAGCTGACTTCAAACGCGACATCCGGCGCTCTATTACGGTCGACAAAGTTCTGAACAAGGAAGTCGATTCCAAGATCAACGTCACCGACCAGGACATCAACGACTACTACAACGCACACAAAGCCGAGTTCAATCTGATTGAGCCGCAATACCATTTAGCGCAGATCATGGTGACTCCGATGCCGAATCCGCAGGCTCATAACCAGAACGACAAGGCACAAAACGAAGCTGATGCCCGCAAGAAGATACAGATGATCGGAAACCGTCTCGACAGTGGCGACGACTTTGCCACGCTGGCCATGAAGTATTCCGAAGACCCAGAGACCTCTGGCAATGGCGGCGACCTGGGCACGGTGCCCGAATCCGGATTAAAGGGAACGGACCCAGCGACGCGCGATGCGGTTATGAAGCTCAAACCTGGCCAGTACAGCCCGATTATCGTAGTGACGAATCCCTCGACTCACCAGCTGATGGGATTCCGCATTGTGAAACTCGTGGAGAAAGAACCAGCCGGACAGCGCGATCTTTCGGACCCGCGAGTACAGCAAGCGATCCGTTCGCAACTTCGCGACCGCCGCGAACAACTGCTGAAATCGGCTTATTATGAAGTCTTGCGCGACGGCGCTAAGGTTGAGAATTATTACGCGAAGAAGATTCTCGACAACAACGGGATCGAAAAACCGTAGAGTCTATTCGACAATTGCCAGCACGTCCCCGGCATTGACGGCCGCTCCTTCGGCGACCACTATTTTCTGAACTTTCCCTTTTTTCGGCGATTTTACCTCGTTTTGCATTTTCATCGCTTCAACAACCAGGACCCCTGCACCGGCTTCAATCTCAGCTCCCTGAACAACGAGAAGACGAACTACCTTCCCCGGCATAGGCGCGGTTAGCTTCCGAGGACCTTGCTCGTCCGAAGCACGAGCCCGGCTGCGAAGCGAGCGGGGATCCCGGATCTCCGCCGCAAAACGCCTGCTGCCAACCCAAAGATGCAGATCGCCGCCGACGCGCTCGCATTTGACCTCGTATGCCCTGTTTCCGATGCGCAGCGAGATCACGTTGGGGCGCGCCAGGACAGCGTCGACCTCGACCTCTTGGCCATCAACACGGCAATTCCACCGGCCTTCAGCCCGCTCCAGTTCAAGCCGATGATGTTTGCCCTCGATGGCGATGTCGTAGGTCATGAAAGACAGTTCTCGACTCTCACTTGCATTTACTGCAAGCCTTCGCGATAGGCTGCGCTCTTCCAGTTCGAAGATGGCTTCAAATCACGGGGTGCGCTGTCAGTGTCTGCTCGCTCACCTGGCACCGCTGCTGACGAGCCGAGGACAGCAAACATTCCGGCGGCAATTACTGCGACCTCCACTGCTCGTGGGTCCGCTTCAGCGGACGAATCCTGCTGTTTCAGCAAACGATCCAGGAATCCCGTGTCGATTTTCCCGGCTCGAAACTCGGGGTCGCGCAGAATTCGGCGGAAGAAAGAGATGTTCGTCTTAATGCCGCCAACGAAATATTCATTGAGAGCCCGGCTGAGGCGTCCGATGGCCTGATCGCGGTCGCTGCCGTATCCGATGAGCTTGGCCAGCAGAGGATCGTAATCCATCGGCACGGTCCAGCCCTCATACATTCCACTGTCGCGGCGAATGCCCGGTCCAGAAGGAAGCAGCAGAAGCGTAATCTTGCCGGGACTTGGGAAGTAGTTGTTATCGGGATCTTCGGCATAGATGCGGCACTCAATGGCGTGCCCCCGGATGCTGACCTGCTCCTGGGTAAAAGGCAGCGGCTCGCCGTTCGCGATGTGAATCTGCAGATGAACGAGATCCAAACCTGTAACAATCTCCGTAACCGGGTGCTCCACCTGCAGGCGCGTGTTCATCTCGAGGAAATAGAAATTCTTCTCCTGATCCACGAGGAACTCAACGGTGCCGGCATTCGTATATCCCGCCGACTGCGCGACTCGCACCGCGACTTCGCCCATCCTGCGGCGCATCTCGGGATCGACAATCGGTGACGGCGCCTCCTCGACAACCTTCTGGTGACGACGTTGTAGAGAGCACTCACGCTCGCCGAGATACACGGTATTGCCACGCTCGTCGGCGAGGACTTGCATCTCGATGTGCCGGGGATTCACGATCGCCTTTTCGATGTAAACCTCGCCGTCGCCGAAGGCACGTTCTGCCTCGCTGCGCGCGTTGTCGAGGGCCGACTTCAGATCTTCCGGGACAAGGACGAGCCGCATCCCCTTGCCACCGCCTCCGGCAGCGGCTTTCAACATGACCGGATATCCAACACGAGCGGCAACATGCTCTGCCTGCTCCAATGATTCAAGCCCTCGCGAGGTTCCGGGGACGAAGGGAACGCCGGCGCGCTCCATTGCCTGCCGGGCACGAGTCTTTGAGCCCATGGCGTCCATAGCGGCCGCCGTGGGACCGATGAATTTCACTCCAGCGTCGGCACAGGCTCTGGCGAATTTTGGATTCTCCGAGAGAAATCCGTAGCCAGGATGAATGGCGTCGGCCCCGGAACGCGTGGCAACGTCAATGATTTTTCCAATATTCAGATATGACTCAGCCGCCGCGGCCGGGCCGATAGGATAAGCTTCATCCGCCTTGCGGACATGCAGCGAGGCGCGGTCTACATCGGAATAGACAGCGACGGCCTCGATGCCCATTTCATGGCAGGCGCGGATGACCCGTACAGCGATTTCGCCACGATTCGCGATCAGAATCTTCTTGAACATGCGGCAATCTTGCAAATCTGCTCGGCTCTTGCAGGTCAGACCGCTTATTGTACTGCCTTCGCTGGGCACTTGTTCCCGGAAGGAACGTTGAGTCTGGCGGGGCAACTAAACTCGCGCCACGTTCAGGATAGTATGATCGGATACAAACTCGCGTGAACGCTCTCGCATGCAGCCATCTCAGGCCGTGAACTCGGCAAAATCTGTCAGAACTCAGGCTGAATCCAACGGCCCGTCTGTCTGGCTGGCCGTCGCGTTTTTATCAGCCGTCGCGCTCGCGATTCGCTTGTGGTGTCTCGCCTGCAAGGCTTTCTGGTTCGATGAATGTTTCAGCGTCGAGATTTCCCGCATTAGCTGGAGCAATTTCTTACATCTGCTTTGGTGGCGCGAAGCGAACATGTCGCTTTACTACCTGGTGCTGCGGCTCTGGCTGCATCTGGGGGACGGCCCGTTTTTCATTCGTAGCCTCTCAGCGCTCATTGGTGCGGCGACCGTTCCGGCCGTCTACTGGCTCGCCCAGATTCTGTATGACCGTCGAGTGGCACTGATCGCCGCTGCACTGTTCGCGTTCAATGCATACGACGTGCGTTATTCACAGGAAGCGCGCAGCTATGCCCTATTCGTGCTGCTGGCCGCGACTTCCGCCGGATTCCTGGTTTCCTGGCTCCGAGAGCCGACAACGCGGAGCCGCAGGGCCTACATCGTTTTCAGCATTCTTGCTGTCTACGCGCATTTCTATGCGCTGCTGCTGATCGCAGTGCAGTGGCTGGCTGTTCGACTCAAAGCTGACGTGGATGATCACATCTCGGCAGGCTTTCGGAGCGCATGGATCACAATCGGCATTGCGGTCTCCCCCTTATTGATTTTCGTGGCAAAAACGGGCGCGGGGCCGATCAAATGGATCCAGCGTCCTGGGTTCGGGGATTTGCTGCAATTCTTTGAGCATTTCTCCGGAAGCAACCATTGGGAGTCGCTGGCCGCGGTCACGGTCTCATGCGGTTTAGCGGTAGCACCCTTTACAAAGCGACTCTTCCAACGAAAACAAGGTTGGGAGATATGGCGCTGCCAATTTCTGCTGATGTGGCTTTTTCTCCCGATTGTGCTGACGGTCGTTTTATCGTTTGCGCGGCCGGTTTTCCTGCCTCGCTACATGATCTTTTGCCTTCCCCCACTCGTCATCCTCGCCTCCGCGGGAATAAGTCGCTTGCGCCGCGCCTGGGCCGTTAGCACGGCGGTCATCGCTGTCCTGATTCTGGCGTCTCAGGGAATTCTCTTCGTATACGCCCAGGATTTCGACACCGAACGCGACGCTTCGGGGGACGCGACCAACTTTATTCTCGACCACACACGGCCCGGCGACGCGATCTTGTTTCACATCGCCGAAACGCGCATTCCGTATGAATTCTTCCGTTCGCTGCGCGCCGGAGAGAATACCGCGAGTCCCAAATACAAGGGACAATTGGGACCGGAGATTCTGTTTCCAAACCACGGACCCGGTTTGGATTATCGCGATTTCACTGGCAAGCCCACGGCGGATTTTGTGCGCAGCGCCGGGGCGCAATATCCAAGAGTTTGGGTAGTTCTGATGAACAACGGCCCCGCGGCTAATCCCGATCCAACGACGATGATGCTGACGAAGGTCCTGCCGGAGATATTTCCTCGCGAACAGCAATGGGATTTCTCCAAGGCCAAAGTTCTTCTCTACAAGAAATAGACTGACGTCTACTCCTCTGCAGGAAGCAACCGGCGGAATGACTGGACTCCTGCCGCATTGCGCTATGAAGCAAAAGCCTCCGGCGATTGGAAAATCGCAGGAGGCCTGATTTCTCACGCGAAGCTGGAAGGGCTATTTCGGCGTATCCATCGTGATGCCCCCGCCCTGGCTCTGTGCGGCCTTTTCGGCCTTAACTTTCTTGACGCGCAGAGTCTCATCGACCCAGTGATCGGCGGTCTTTAGATCCTCGGCGCGGGCCGCGGGATCCTCGCATTCCACGTCCGCTCGCTCCCGGTACATCAGGTTCATGTACGCCATGGCGTCATCATAGTCGTGACGAAGCTGAATCGCCTTATTCAGGCTGTCAATGCCTTCCTGAATGTAAGGCGAGTTCTTTTCCTTCAGCTCTTCGCAGGCCTTTTTCTGATCCTTGTTGCTGGCATTGAGATGCTCTTCCGGCTTCATTCCCAGCTTGGCCCGCTCTTCCATGCGAGGCTGATAGCAAGCCGTCCAGTCAATCACGCCAATTGAGTAGTAGGGCTCGGGATCGTTCGGATCCAGTTCCGATGCCATGCGGTAATACTTCTTGGCATCGTCCCATTTCTTCATGTTGAGGTACAGATAAGCGATACCCTTTGCGCTGTTCACCTTCTGCTCGCGCGAAGGGTTGGCATCGATCACCTTCTGATATTCGTCGATAGCCTGCTGCGCGGTCCGCAGATTATCCGGCGAATCGACTCCCGGAATATATTGCGAAACGAAGGCAGTGGCCAAGTACATGCGAGCGTTAATCAGACCAGGATCCAGTTGCACAGCTTTCTGAAAATGGTCGATCGCTTCTTCGTAATGGTTGTCTTTGTAGGATTTCACGCCCTTATTCAGCTGATCGCGTGCTTTCAGCTTGTCGCATCCCACAGAAGAAAAAAGCGCCAGCGCAACTGCCGCCAGCGTCAGCAGTCTTAGAGTTTTATTCATTGCGGTATAAGTCTCCCTCGACCACAGCATCCTAGGCCCAGAGACAGCGGTTTGACAAGCGGGCCCGGGGCAGCACGGAAGCATTGCTTCCGTGCTGTTCGGCCCGACTGAGTAAGAATGCAGCCCTGAACCTTGCAACGGGCAGTTTAGCTGCCCGCTTCAATCTTTGCGGTAATCAAACCGACCTTGTCCACGCCGGCAGCATGAGCAATGTCGATGACGTTGGCGACGTTAGCGAAAGGAATTGCGTCGTCTCCCTTCACAAACATCACCTTCTCCGCGCGCTGCTTATAAATATCGGTCAACTGCCCCTGCAGGTTGTCCCAAGTAGCGTCTCGGTCATTGATCTTGAGCGCCGGATCCTGTCCGGCTCCGCGGTCAATTATCTGCACCACAATCGTTCGGTCAGGTTGCGTGTTCTTGGGCGCATTGGGCGGAGGCGGCTGCGGCACCAGCGCATCCAGTCCTTTCGGCGTCACAGGCGAGATCACCATGAAGATGATCAACAGTACGAGAAGTACGTCGATGAGCGGTGTGACATTGATGTTCGCACTCTGGCCTCCGCTCGGGCCAACTGCCATTCCCATGGTCGTTCTCCTATTGCCCGGCCGCGGGTGGAGGCGGCGGGGGCGTATTCGTCTTTCTCTGATCGGTCAGCAAGCCGAGGTCGTCCACTCCGGCGGCTCGCACTGCGTCGACGACCTGCACGACGCCGCCAAAGCGCGTCCGCATGTCTGCCTTCACATACACGCGCTTGTCCGGCTTATTCGCCAGCCGGTCCTTGACCTTCTCGGTCAGGTTGTCAACTGTGGTCTGCTCGCTGCCGAAATAGATCTTGCCGTCGCGCGTGATCGAAACCAGTAAAGCGTCTTCCTTATCTGCGTCCGGCATCTGTTCCGGATTATTGACCTTGGCCATATCGACGCTGATGCCCTTCTGCAACATGGGCGTGACCACCATAAAGATGATCAGCAGAACCAGCATCACGTCCACCATGGGCGTGACGTTGATTTCCGATGTGACCTTGGCTCCTTCGTTCCGTTTGGCTATTGCCATAGCTTGATATCTCCCATGCTTCCGCGTGCGCTCCGTTTGCTTGCGCTCTCAAGTTGGGAAGGCCCGGCGCCGGATTGCTCCAGCGCCGGACAAGCAACTCAATGCGGAAACAAGTCGGCTTACCGGCGAACGTCGCCGCGTTTCTTCAGGAAGTAGTCGATCAACTCGCTCGACGAATTGTCCATCTCGACGTCGAACGCTTCCACGCGGCCGGTCAGGTAGTTGAACATCATAACGGCCGGAATCGCAACCAGCAGTCCGATGGCGGTCGTTACCAGCGCTTCGGCAATACCGCCTGCGACGGCGGCTAGACCGGTGGCCTTGGAGTTGTTGATACCAATGAAGGCGTTCAAAATGCCCATCACCGTTCCGAATAGTCCCACGAAGGGAGCTGTCGAGCCGATGGTGGCCAGTCCGCCCAATCCGCGCTTCAACTCTGCGTGGACGATGGCTTCGGTCCGCTCCAGGGCACGCTTTGAGGCTTCGATGGTTTCGCCAGGGATTGCGCCCGGGCTGTCCTGGTGAGCCTTGAACTCCATCAGGCCGGCTGTGACAACCTTGGCCAGATGGCTCTTTTTGTTGCGCTCGGCAACCTTAATGGCTTCGTCGATCCGGCCATCGCGCAGGGCCCCGGCGACTGCCGGAGCGAATGCACGTGATTGCTTCCGGGCGGCGCTGTAAGCCATGGCGCGATCGATCATCACACCGATGGACCACCCGGACATGATGAAGAGAATGATAACAACCGTGCGAGCGACCCATCCCATAGCCTTCCATAGGCCGAGTGGGTCAGTTGCCAGGGTGCCGCCCTCCTGCATAATCCAGGTGGCTGCGGCAGGTACGTGATTGAGTAGTGCTACGTGAGTTGCGAACATGAGTTGCTTTTTCCTCCTCGGAACTCTCTACCTACTTGGACACTTTGATGCGCTTCCTGGTGCCAACCGCTGGATGGGAACTCCATTTGCCGGAAGGCATACGGCTCTTCGCCGGGCGTGTACGGACTGCGATGGCCAGAAATTGCCGAAGGCGGCGAGCCCGGACACTTTGAAGCGCCTTCCCCGCCTACCAATTTGGTAGGAGGGGAGGGCTAATCTACACTCAAAACGAAATACTCTACTCCTCCTGCCCTCTAACCGCCAGCAAGAGTGAAATTGACCTGTACCGTCGTTTCAACTTCGACCGGTTCGCCGTTCAGCAGGTATGGCTTATACCTCCACTGCTTCACGGCCTCGATTGCCGCCGGCGCCAGCATCGGATGGCCACTGATCAGTTGCAGGTTCTGGATCGTTCCTTCCTTGCTGATCTGCGCCTGCAAAATCACCGTCCCCTGAATGCGCGCCTGGCGGGCAAGCGGAGGATACGATGGGGCAACCTTGCGGATGAGTAGTCCCGACTGCACGCCTGACGAGACGCGTACACGCTGCGGGGTAGCGATCTTCGGTACGGCTACCGGAGTCGTGCTGAGCACGCTGCCGATCACGCCGCCCATCGAACCACCCGGAATGCCGCCCGGAACGCCACCCACGACGCCGGTAGACGCAATCGGCGGCGGAGCTTCATCCTCTTTGATCATCTGAATTTTTTTGGGAATCTTGGTCGGGGTGCGCAGTTCGCCGTTCACGATGTCGGTCTGAATCTGCTTCACGATCTTCACCGGGGCCGCCGCCGGCGGCGGAGGCGGTGGTGGAGGCGGCGGGGGTGCCACGAGGAATGTCATCAACTGCTGTTTGGGCAAGGCTTCCGTGAATATCAGCGGAATCAGAACCATGACGCCGATGATCATTGCCTCCAAAAGAAAGGCCACCACCGACGTCCGTCCACGTTTCGTCTTTAGCCTGCCGCCCGATTCGATAAGACTGTCTTCAAACATTGAGATTCTCCCCAAACTGCTTTCGGACCCCTACGGATACTTAGACACCGATCAGCTCTCCTTTGCTCCCGCCTTGGGCATCACCGGAAAACGGCTCCGAAGCGCGGAGAGCAAACCCTCTAACCTCTTACGTAAGAAGGCGTAACGCAATCAAATGCATAGTGCCATACGGTAACTTACCTAGCTTTGCCAGGCATAGCGACCGGGCGCTTGCCTTTTTGCACCCGCCAGTCCTGATATGCCACCAGAATGGGAGCCGCAATCGCAATCGATGAATACGTCCCGATCAAAATACCGATGACCAGCGCGAGGCTGAATCCATGAAGCACCTCGCCGCCGAACAGAAAGAGAGCAAGTACAGTAAGGAAGGTTAGGCCCGCTGTCAAGATGGTTCTGCTAAGAGTTTGATTAATACTGCGATTGACAATATCTGACAGCTTCTCGCGGCGCATCAGCTTAATATTTTCGCGGATGCGGTCAAATACCACGATCGTGTCGTTATTGGAGTAACCAATCAGGGTAAGGATGGCCGCAATCACCGTCAGGCTGATGTCGGTCTTCGTTAGGGAGAATGCTCCGACCGTAATCAAAGTATCGTGAAATACCGTAATCACGGCCGCAACACCATAGATCCATTCAAATCGGAACCCCAGATAGACCAGCATTCCGAGGAGTGAGTAGAGGGTGGCCAGTCCGGCCTGCTTGCGAAGCTGGCTGCCGACCTGGGGCCCCACAATTGCGACGTCGCGAACGTTGAAATCGGAAAGGAAGAATCCATCCGACAACGTTGCCGCAGCAGACGGGTCGACACCGGGTGCGCCTTTCAATTGATCGAAAGAACCGAACACGCCACCCAGAGTCTTGTCCCGATAGTCGACGATGGCCTGAGCCTGCGCCGTGTATTTCTGGTCGGCATCGGTCCCAAGGTGCATGGGATCCTTGTCCATCAGATAGTTCTTTATCGCGAGGACGCTGGCGTTGTTCAGATCCTGCTTGCCCGTGGGTTTGTTGGTTTCCAGAGCGCTAATGATCTTGTTCTTGCCCAGGTCCAAAGCCTTTTCACTGGTCTCTGTAACATCGAGGTCGATCAGGACTTCGTTGACGACGCCCTCGCCCCCGATGCTCTGAATCTTGGCATCATGCAGGCCGGCGCGGTCCATAGCGGAGCGAATGGCGCCGTCATTCGGAGTGTGCGAGAACTTCACCGTGACCAGCGTGCCGCCCCGGAAATCGACACCCCAGGGAATGCCATGCCAGAACAACATGGAGCACACGCCCGCGATGCTGAAGATCAACGAAAACGCAAGGAAGTACCACTTCTTGCCGAGAAAATCGATGTTGACGTTATGAAAGAACTCCACCTGTCGTAGCCCCTTATTCTTGCGATGACTCCACCGAGAATTTTGCAATTTTGTAATCGGGAAATTTGGCAATTTGCAAACCGAGCAGATTTCCAATTACCCAATTACAAAATTTCCCAATTACCAAATTCCTAAATGCTCAGCGCTTCGCCACGCTGCTTGCGGCTGAGCACCCACTCGAAAATCACCCGCGAAACGAATACCGCGGTAAACAGATTGGCCAGCAAGCCGAACGTCAGCGTCGTGGCGAATCCTTTCACCGGTCCTGTGCCGAAAACAAAGAGAATTGCGGCCGAGACAATGGTCGTAACGTGGGTGTCGACAATGGTGATCCAGGCATGACTGAATCCCTGGTCGACCGCCGATGGCGGAGTCTTGCCGTTTCGCAATTCTTCTCGAATACGCTCAAAGATCAGAACGTTAGAATCCACACCCATACCGACGGTCAAGATCACTCCGGCAATGCCAGGTAAGGTTAACGCAACGTTGACGCCCGCGATCGTCGACCAGCCGAGGAATCCCAGCAAAATGATCAGGTTGAAGATAAGAGCGACATCCGCATTGACGCCGGCGCCGCGATAGTAAATCAACATGAAGACCAGCACTGCGACCATGCCGACGACCGCCGCGCGCACACCCGCGCGAATCGAATCGGCACCCAATGACGGGCCGACCGTCCGCTCTTCCAGATAACTGATGCTGGCGGGCAGGGCGCCTGAGCGCAGAATCATGGAAAGATCCTTCGCTTGCTGCTCGGTCATGCGGCCACCGCTGATGGTCCCCTGGTCGCGAATGGCTTCCTTGATGTTGGCGACTTCCTGAACCTTATTGTCGAGGACCACAGCCAAACTGTCGCCCACGTGAGACGACGTGAAGTTATAGAAACGCTGTCCACCCTGGCCAGTAAGGGTGAAGAGCACGCTGGGCTGGCCATTTTGATCGGTGCTGGGCTGGGCATCGCGCAGATCCTTGCCGCTCACAGCTGAAAGACGCGATACCAGATACCATGCCGGACCCTCATCGGGAGAACCGGGCTGGGCATGTCCCGGCAGCAGTACGGAATCGACGGGAAGGACTCCGTTATTGGCCTGCATGGCAGCCTGCTCACTCGGATACGGGCCGCCCAAGGACTGCTTGATCTCCAGCATGGCGGTGGACTGCATGATGTCCTTTACGCGCTCAGGATCATCCACACCGGGCAACTGCACGAGAATCTGATACTGCCCGAGCCCGTGCTCTTCGATGGTCGGTTCGCTCACGCCCAACTGGTCAATACGGTTGCGAATGGTCTCGATCGCCTGGCTGACCGCCTTACTTTTCAGGTCCGAGAGCTGTGACGCCTTCATGGCCATCGTCCAGGTATTGTTCGGGCCTCCGGTGAGGTCGTATTCGGGCAGACGGTCCTGCACAATGCTGATCAGGTCGGAACGCGCTCCCGGCGCAACCCCTTTGATCAGAATATGGTCCGGGTTGTTCTGAGGATCAGACTGCGTGATATCCGCGTAGTCAATCTTGCGGGAGCGCAACTGATCTTTCAGCACCTCGATCGCGTTCTGCGCGTCGACGTTTATCGCATCGTTGACATGCACCTGCAGAATCAGGTGCGTTCCGCCTTTCAAATCGAGACCGAGATGGATGTGGTCCGTAAGAGCAGCCAGCAGCCCGGAGCCGGAGAGACTCTGGGGAATCCCGAAGATTCCGAAGAGGAAAAAGAGCATGATCGCGATGATGAAGATCAGCTTCCAGAAGAGATTCTTTTTCATATAAGCACAGTTTCAAGTTTCAGGTTCCCGGTTTCGAGCCCAGTCGCGATCGAAACCAGAAACTCGAAAGTCTATTTCGTTTTCGCTTCCTCATCGGTAGTGGTCACATGCGTGACCGACGCCTTTGTGACTTCCACCACCAGGTTGTTCGGAGGCACTCGCAGGTGGACGGAATCGTCCTTCAACGCCATGATTGTCCCGCGAAGACCCCCGCTGGTCGTGACCTTGTCCCCCGTCTTGAGTTGGTCGAGCATGGCCTGCCATTTTTTCTGGCGGCGCTGCTGCGGAAGGATCAACAGAAGATAGAAAATACCGAAGATGAAGATGAGGGGGGCAATGCTGAGCCACCCCATACTGCCACCTGTCTGCACTGCCAAGAAGAATTGCATGCTCTTTGAGGTCTGAGCGGAAGAATCCGCAAAAAACGCCCGCGCCCATTAGCGCCGCGGGGAGCTTTGATTCACCACGGGGTTTTGGTCGACTTCGGCCGGGTCCTCGGCTTCAGGCTTGAACCGGGAAGATCATCCCTTGCAGTCTAGGCTTTCGGTCGCGACCAGACACCAGAATGAAAACGGGACTCTTCCCCAAGTGAGATAGAATGCCGTACCCGCTCCATAGTGTCAAGGTAGAAACTCAGATTGTGGACTGTGTTCAAGACCTGCGCCAGCACTTCATTAGATGCATAAAGATGGCGTAAATAGGCCCGGGAATACCGCCGGCACACACTGCAATTGCAATTCGGGTCAAGCGGCTCGGGATCTTGCGCGTAGCGGGCCTGTTTGATCGAGATTTTGCCCTCCGAAGTAAAGAGCAGGCCGTGCCGGGCCGCGCGCGTCGGCTGAACACAGTCCATCATGTCCACGCCGAGCCGGGCATATTCGACGATTTCGTCCGGATTGCCCACTCCCATCAGATAGCGGGGCTTGTCTTTGGGGAGATATTCAAGCGTGGATTCGACGACCTCGCGTGTCAGTTCCCGAGGCTCGCCGACGCTCAGCCCGCCAATTGCATATCCGGGGAACCCGATCTCGACCGTTCGCTCGGCGGATTCCTTCCGTAGCGCGCGGTCCATGCCACCCTGAACGATGCCGAATAAAGCCTGCGTCTGCTCCGGGCCGGCCGAGCCAATTCCAGACCCCGGAAGCCGAAAGCCGGAAGCCGGATTCCAAGGCGCCTCTTGCTTGTGTTCCTCAAAATACTTTTTACTGCGGGCGGCCCAACGGGACGTCATCTCCATGGATTCGCGGATTCGGGGCTGGTCCGCCGGATATTCGGTGCATTCATCAAATGCCATGATGATGTCGGCTCCAAGCCCAATCTGAGCCGCGATCGAGCTTTCCGGGCTGAAAAAGTGCGACGAACCGTCCAGGTGCGAACGAAACGTCACCCCCTCCTCGTTGACCTTCCGGAGTTCGTTGAGGCTGAAGACCTGAAAGCCGCCGGAATCTGTCAGGATCGCCCGATTCCACGACATGAATCCATGGAGGCCACCCATCTTGCGAACCGTCTCTACTCCCGGCCGCAGGTAGAGGTGATAAGTGTTGCCGAGAATAATCTGCGCTCCGAGGCTCTCGAGCACGTCCTGCGGAACGGCCTTGACCGAAGCAACCGTTCCGACCGGCATGAAGACGGGCGTCCGTATCTCCGCGTGCGGAGTTATCAGCCGTCCGAGACGGGACTGGCCGACTGTGGCATCGACGTGAAATGAAATCGACAAGCTTAGGATTGTAGCAATCGTGAGCTTTCGCGGCAGTCGCTGCTGAATCGTCGAGAACGTTCAATCGGAGATCTTGATGATTTCTCCACGGATGTTTCCGTCCTCAACGGTCAGTTTCCCGATCGTGATCGGCAACTTGAACCGTCTCGGCCCCGCACTGCCCGGATTGAAATAGAGGACGCCGTCGCGCATCTCCTGCTTCGGCACATGACTGTGACCGTAAATCACAGCTGCAAATCCGGCGGCTTGCGGCTTCAAATCCAACTGTGCCAGGTCGTGAATCAGATAAATCGAGACGCCACCGATCTCAACGACCTCGGTTTCAGGAAGTTCGCGGGCCCATGCAGATTTGTCAATGTTGCCCCGAATCGCGGTCAGAGTCGCGATCGCTCTCAACTGATCGAGAATCTCCGGCCTGCCTACGTCCCCGGCATGGATGATCTGGTCGGATCCATGCAGGCCTTTGACCGCCTCGGGACGAAGCAGTCCGTGCGTGTCGGAAATAACGCCAATGAAAAGCGGAGTTCTCAATTCTCGCTTTTTTCCGCTGTGGTCATCAGCTGGTTGATCTCCGCATGCGGCGGAGCGCCGTTCAGCAACGAATGCGTTCCTCGGGACTGGAACTCCCGGGCCAACTGCCGTAGCAAGCCAAGTGTCGCTCGCATCGGCCCCGAGCCGAGGCTGATTCTTCTGACCCCCAGGTCAGCAAGTTCCCGAACTGAAAGCGAACCAGCCCCGGCAAGAATATTTACCGGACACTGTAGATCGGCCACGACGCGCCGGATCGTTTCTGCATCGGTCAGGCCAGGAACAAACAAGCAGTCAGCACCCGCCTGACGAAAGCCCCGCAAGCGCCGCAGCGCCTCGTCGTAGCGCTTGGCGGGATCGCCGACCGGCAGTAGATACACATCGGTCCGCGCGTTGAGCACTAGTTTCACGCCTGCATTCTGAGCTAGTTCGCGAATCGCTTGGATCCGCTCCAATTGCAGAGGCAACTCCGTCAGAAGAGGATCAGCCTCGCCCGTCGCATCTTCAAAGTTCATGCCGACGGCGCCGGCCTCGATGACGAGCCGTGCCGTTCGTGCCGCATCTTCGGGCTTCTGCCCATACCCCGCTTCGACGTCGGCAGTGACAGGCACCTTCACGGCCTGCGAGATCGCGGCAATCACGGAAATCATGCGCTCAACGGGAATCTTCTGTCCATCAGGATATCCCTGGGCAAAAGCCACACCGGCGCTGGTTGTCGCGAGAGCGGGAAAGCCGGCCTCCTCGACAATGCGCGCGCTGGCCACATCCCAGACATTGGGAAGAAGCATGACCGGACCGGCCCTGTGCATCGCAAGAAATGCTTCGGCCTTCTTTGCTTGTTCAGGATTTGCCATACGCCCGAATTGGATGCAGCTACCCGCTTCGGTTGTTCATCTTTTCGAGGAATCGCGGGACTCGCACCGCCGCCCGGCCTACGGTGCCTCGTCCGATTTCCTGCGTGTCGTCGCAAGCTATGACGCGGACAGTATAGAAGCGTCCGTCAAAAGACTCGAGTACGGCCTCGGCTTTGATGTGAGCGCCGATTCCGCTTGCCGCGCGATGCTCGATGTTGATCGACGTTCCTACTGTGATTTCATCCTCCTCGCAATACGGCGCGAGAGCGTGAAACGCGGCCGTCTCCATCAGGCGGATCATGTCGGGAGTCGAATAAACCGGCGGCAGCTTCGGGTGATGAAAACTCAGCGTGTGCTTGAACTCGACGGTTTCCTCGGCCTCGCCTCGAGCGCCGACGGGAATGTCTTTCGGCACGATCATCTCCTCCAAAGAAATAAGCCAATGATTCTAACGAACCATTGGCCAGCACGACCGAACTCAGACTTTGAACTAAACCAGCGCCATCGCCGAGCGGCGCGCATCGATTCCATCCAGCGCCTTCCACAACATGCGAGCTGTGTTCTCGGCGGCATCTAGCGCCGCATTGGATAGCTCCGGGTGCAATGCAATGCGCTGTTCCAACTGCCTCCTCCAGATCTTGGAGTGATCCTGATTGATGGCCGCATGGAGGGAGAAGTATCCGCAGGTCTTGTCGTCGGCGCCATAGATTTCACGCAGGCCTCGTTCCTTGTCGGTGGCAATGCGGGGCACTTGCGATTCGTAGGCATAAAAGGCGGCCAGTGCCTCTTCCGGCGTGCCGTCGCTGGAGACTTTGTGGAAGTATCGAATCAGCTCGCGAATCTCGGGAACCGGGCTGTGCCATTCCAGATTCCGGCTTGATCCCATGCCTTCCGCAAAATCCAGCCAGAGATCGGAGTGAGGAACAGCATCCCTTCCCTGTCGGTCCGATCCCTTTTCGTCGCACATGTTCGCCAATATGGCGCGGCGCAGTTCACCGTCTTCGAGGCGCAATCCGAGGGCGGCCAGATAAGACGGAAATGCGCGCACGTGATGAAAATAATCCTGCGCGTACTCGCGCAGATCGTCGTGCGTCAGGCGTCCTGCCGACCAGGCCTTATAAAACGGGTGGTCGAGCATGTCATACTTCGCGATTCGCGCTTCGAGCTGTTCAAAAAATCCCCCGGTGTTCATGTGCCCTCCGACCGCTTCGGACAACTTAACTATACGGGCCGACCGATTAGTCGGTAAGTGACGCGAATCACGGGATTGGGCAAGTTGCTAGAATGAAAGCAGAAGCAGCACACGCGTTCTGGGGTTGTCGAGACAACTTTTCATGCAGTTCACCGAGCAATTCGATGTAGTCGTGGTCGGCGCCGGCCATGCCGGATGCGAAGCTGCGATGGCGTCCGCCCGCATGGGCCTCAAGACCGCGCTCTACACCCTGAATGTCGACCTGATCGCGCAGATGTCATGCAATCCTGCGGTCGGTGGCATCGCGAAGGGACATCTGGTCCGCGAGGTCGATGCGCTGGGCGGCATTATGGGAGAAATTACCGACGCCGTCGGCATTCAGTTCCGATTGCTGAATACGTCGCGCGGACCGGCGGTATGGTCTCCTCGCGCGCAATGCGATAAGCAGGCTTATCGGCTGAAGATGCGCGAGGTGCTCGAATCGCAACCGAATCTGAAGATCAAACAGGCGGAAGTGGCGGACCTGATTGTGGAGCAGTCGTTAGCCGATGGTCGTTCGTCGATGGCCGAAGACTGTGACGCTCTTGCGAACGACCAGCGACCAACGACGAATGACGCCTTACGCGTTCTGGGAATCAAGCTTCGCGACGGCCGCACCGTTGGTGCGCAAGCCGTCATCATCACGACAGGCACGTTCCTCAACGGACTCATTCACTGCGGCGAGCAACAGTATCCCGCCGGACGCTCCGGCGAGCCCAATGCCGTTTTGCTCGGCGAAGCGCTGAAGCGGCTCGGGCTTCGCGGATGCCGCCTGAAGACCGGGACTCCTCCACGGCTCGATGGCCGCACGATCGAATGGTCGAAGTTTCCTGTGCAGCCCGGCGACGATGATCCCACGCCGTTCAGTTTCCGCACAAAGCGCGTCGCGCACCACGACTCGCAGGTGCCCTGCTACATCGCCTGGACCACTCCCGAGACGCACCGCATCATCCGCGAAAATGTTCATCGCTCGCCGATGTACAGCGGGCAGATTCAGTCCATTGGGCCGCGATATTGCCCGTCGATCGAAGACAAAATCGTGAAGTTCCCCGACAAGGAAATGCACCAGCTCTTCCTTGAGCCCGAGGGACTGAATACGCACGAGATCTACGTCAACGGCATGAGCACGTCACTGCCGGTCGAAGTGCAGCTTGCCATTCTGAAGTCAATTCCGGGACTCGAGAATGCAGAAATGCTGCGGCCGGGATACGCGATCGAATACGATTCGATTGATCCCACCGAGCTTGAGCGCACGCTTGAGACGCGCAAAATCAGCGGACTATTTCTGGCGGGGCAGATCAATGGCACGTCGGGCTACGAAGAAGCCGCGTGCCAGGGAATCATGGCGGGGATCAATGCGGCGCTGCGGGTTAAGCAGCAGCCTCCGCTGATTCTCGACCGCACCGAAGCCTACACGGCAATCCTTATCGACGACCTCATCTCGAAGGGGACGAACGAACCCTACCGCATGTTCACCTCGCGAGCCGAGTTCCGTCTTCATCTGCGCATCGATAATGCCGACCGTCGACTCACGCATCATGGCCGACGCGTGGGATTGATTTCCGATCAGGCGTGGGCGGATTTTCAGGCCAAACAGGAGCGGCTCGCTCAAATGAAAAAGCTGCTCGAAACAACGCGTCTTACGTCGGAGATGGTCGGGGAGATCGAACGTGTGGGGACAGCCGCCCCCGGCTGTCCGGCCGAGCAGAGCTCTTCAGCGCTCGGTCAGCCGCTTGCGCAATTGCTGAAGCGCCCGGAAGTCACGATTGAAAAACTATCCCCTGTACTGAAACCGCTCGCGCCGGAGTTCTTCGCCAGAAATTCCTGCGCGTCCTCGGCGGTTTTGGTTCCCTCGGAAGTAAGAAATGAACTGAAGTCCGTGGAAACGGAGATCAAGTATGAAGGCTACCTCACGCAGCAACAGCGGGCGATGGATCGTCTGAAGAAATCAGAGCAGCACGCGATCCCGGAGTGGTTCGACTATCGCTCGATAAGCGGACTCTCCCGCGAGATGCAAGAGAAGCTGACGAAAGTCCGCCCGCGGACGATCGGCCAAGCGTCGCGCATTCCCGGCGTGACGCCTGCGGCGGTGTCGCTGGTGAATGTCTACATCGAGATTCAGGCGCGCCGCCGCGAACAGGCAACCGCAATTTAGATTCAGCTAGTGAGAATCCTGCTGCGTCTGTAATTCCTCAGAGAGTTTCAGCTCGCTGTCGGCGCTTTCCTTGTTTCCCATATCGCGGTAAGCCTGCCCGAGCAAATGATGCGTGATCGGATTATTCGGGTCCATCGCAGCCGCACGCTGCAAGGCTCGCACCGCCAGGTCGTATTCGCCCTTTTTCTCGAGCACTTTTCCCATCAGGATGTACGGCCCGGTCGAAGTGGCATCGAGCCAAATCGAGCGCTGCAACAGACGCTCCGCATCGTCGAATTTCTGCACGCGTGAATACGCATCCGCCAGCTTGTAATACGAAGCAGCGTGCGCCGGATTGATGGCCAGTTCTTTTTGAAATTCCGTGATCGCCTCGGGCACGCGTGATTTGTAGAGATACAGTTCGCCAAGAAGAAAATGCGCAAGCGGCAGTTTCGGATCGAGCGCCGCTGCTTTCTGCGCGTATTCTTCCGCGATCGGATCATATTCTTGCCGGAACAGCATGCGAGCCGTGAACAAGTAAGCAGCCGCTGAATCGCCAGGCACGTCGAACATCTTGCCAAACGACTTGCGCGCCTGATCATAATTCCTGGTCTGGATGTAGCAAATTCCCAGAATGTACGCAGCATCTACGTTCGCCCGCGGATACCATGCCTGCACTTTCTCCAGCAGCGGAATCGCGTCGGCCGGATGGCCGCCAAGATAGTTCGACAATCCCAGCAACTGGATGGCTTCCTGATTCGCAGGATCTTCGGCTGTAGCTTTCTTGAAATATTCAATTGCTTTTGGGAAATCGCTTTTCTTGTAGTACGCGGTTCCGAGTTCGAGCGCCAAGCCTTTCATGGAGGGATCGCGCGTCTCAAGCGTTTGCAGCTCAGAGATCGCCTCGTCGGACTTTCCAGCTTGCATCAACTTGCGCGCATCGGCGAATTCCGGCGCTGGGGATTTTTGCGCGGTTGCGGTTGGAGCCTCGGGAGGCGCAGGTTGCTGGGCAAGGCTGGCCGAGCACAATACGATTACTAAGGCAACGAACTTTAAAAACGAAATCTCTCTTCTGCGAATCATCTCAGGTCTCATCAGAAGTCGCCGTCCTCGTTCGCGCGGCGATTCTTACTTGGCAGTCATCTCTTTCTCAAGCTCTTGCAGATTTTCTTTTGCGATCGGCTGATTTGGGTCCAGCTGCAACGCGTGCTCGAAATGCGCCTTCGCCTCCGCCAGACGTCCCATCTCGGCCAGCGCAGCTCCAAGATTCGCCTCTACGGCTGCGTCCCTGGGCTGCAGCTGCAACGCAGCCCGAAATTGTGCGGCAGCGCCAGCAAAATCATTTTGATCTGCCAGCGCAAATCCCAGATTGTAGTGCGCGTCAAAAAAATCCGGACGCACATTGAGAGCCGTCTGCAAATATTCCGCAGCCTGCTCGGGATGCCCCGCTGAGACCAACGCCCCACCCAGAGCGTTATTTCCAGCGGCGTCCTGCGGACGTAGCTTTACCGCGGTCCGATATTCCGCAATCGCTCCTTCCAGATCCTTCTTCCCCTGCAACATTGCAGCCAGGTTGTAGTGCGCTTCGAAATCTCCGGGATCATTTTCCACGTCGTGCCGCGCCAAGGCTTCTTGCAATACCATTCTCGGATCGCCTCGCTTCGGATCGAAATTCACCGGCAGCACCTGAAGCCAGAGATGACACATCTCGTCCGTCGAACGGTTTCCGCCCTTCACTTCGATCGGCGGATGATTCGGGTTCAGCGGATTGCCATTGGAGTTATCGTAGGTATATTGCAAAGTCACCGTGGTTCCCTTCGGCAGCAACACAGGCTCGGCATAGCGATAGACCGCCTGCCAATTCAGGTTCCAATCAGGGATGTGAATCAGAGTTTCGCGTGTTCCGTCGGCGAGTGTCGCGTGCGCCTGAATGTCTTTGCCCAAGTAATGCGCGTGCGGATAAATCGCGAGCAGTTCAACATCTACGGGCAAGGTGAATTGATCCCTCACGACAAACGCCTTGTCGCCGGCGGGAATATCAAGCTTCACGTCGTCTTCGAGCTGCAGCAGCATTGGTAGCTTCGTCGCCGGATGCGGCGTGAAATAAAGGCCGATACTCGGACGAATCACCTCCGGCTTCCCCGAAGGCTGCAAATGCGTGTTCAGAATGAGGTCCGTTCCCTTGTCGAGGCGAAGGGCCATGCCTTCCGGTTCGACATAGGGAACCGTGCCCGGCTTCCAGAACAAAAGATGGCTATCGGGATCGAAGACCTGGGACTCGATGCGAATTTCCATGCCGCCGAATCCCGCCCCCGGCTCCTTCTCTCGCTTGCGGGATGATCCTTCGCGGTCCACCAGAATGTTCGCGTGATGCACGTACTGCTTATCCCCAGGACGGATCTCAACCGCCTTCACCCATTTCGTTCCTTCGATGGGAACGCGAAAAATGAAGTTCCAATAGGTGTCGGTGCCTTGTGGCGGCAGAACTAGAGGCTTCGTTGCCGTGAGAATCATGTCTGGCTTTCCGAGACGCCAGCCTTCGACGAATTCGGGCTTCGGCGGAAGATCGGCGGGATTGCCTTCGACTTCTCCCTGATCGATCCAGCGCTGCATCATGTCTATTTCGGCATTCGACAGCCGGAGTTCGTCGGCGAACTTCAGGTTCTGCGGTTCCGGAAGCCACGGAGGCATCGTATGAGAACGCGTCACGTCCGCAATCTGATGCGCGTGCTTCCGCACGTCTGAATAATTCAGCAGCGAAAATGGCGCAGCTTCACCGGGCCGATGACATGTGGAACAGGAATGAAAAATGATCGGCGCGATATCGTGATTGAACGTAAGCGTAGAGGAAGTT
>DATJOA010000052.1:0-8836 GCA_035507635.1 Candidatus Acidiferrales bacterium | reverse complement strand
GGACCGATCAAGAATTGGATTGCTCGAAACACCGCGTCCTGCTCTCGACCTACGAGTTCGTTGCGGTAGTTCCAGTCTCGTTTCCGGATGAATTCCTTCAAATCAGCCTGCAGTTGGCGCAGCTGTTCTCCTAATTCCTCGCGCAGTTGCAGTTTGTCAGAAGGATTTTTCCAGACCTGCAAGGCCATTAGACCGTGGCGGACACAGAGAGGCGATCTTGCAATCTTCTCAGACCAAGTTGGTTTGTGCTTCAAATACTGCAGAATCTCAATCAGCGACTCTTCGCGCTTGTCCCAGTCCTGACAGAACACGCATCCCCAACCACCGCGACGTACATTCACAGTTGGCTTGTGGCGGAAGGGCCCCAAGGCGGGCCGTCGGCTCAAGTCTTTTGTGGAAGGGAGTTTTTCGATTGCGATCGTGACAAGATTCTCACAAAGTATGGCCGCGCCCAGAGCGCGGGCTGGCCACTCGTTCTCTTCAATACCTTTGGCCATCCAAAAGTGGCGCGCGCAGAATCCGTTTCCTTTGAGAAACGCGCTGCGGGCACGAGGGGACATCATCCCCTCCCCAAGAAACGATAGAATTGCCTGACGCTCACAGTGCGTAAGATTGGAGCAGACAAGGCACTCGCCTACGCGGGAACTCTGGGCGAGCGAACTCTCGGTAAACCAATGGGAGTGGCTGTCGAATTCAGCCTGTGCCTCTATCTGCATCCGCGCCTCGTCGAGTCGGAGAGCATGGCCAACTGGCGGCTATCTGACAGCGCCAACAGTCTTTAAGAGCGCGAGTTGGCTACAGCTCCGTCCTCGGTCCTGAGTTGTTAGAGGGATCGTCGCCGGGGATATGACTCCGCGACAAGAATCCCTGTCAGGAGTCATCATCTGTCCCGGCTTCAGAGGGACAGCGGTTGAGGCCGAACTCCTTGGCCTTCAAGGGTATTGTACTTCAGTCGGCCGCTAAGTCAACTCCGCGCCACGAACAAGGCAACACGTACCGCCCAATCTATTTAAATTCTCATTATCCAATATCGGTATCCTACCGGTATCCGCAAGACTCTTAATAAATGAACCTTTGACAGGCCGCTCGCAGATCGAGGAGCGGTCCCTTCGAGCGGTCTGCACACAAAAATCTCAATCTCCTGATAGGCGAACCCTACATGGAGATTCAATTGACTTTTGCATCCCGCGAAGTATCATCGCTGCAGGCCAAGGAGTTCGGCCTCAACCGCTGCTCCTCCTTCATCTAAGGGCAGATGATGACTCCTGACAAATTCACGTCACGGAGCTATGTCTGCCAGTGAAAAGTCCAACCGAACGGCTCGATAAGTCTCAAGCGCTGACACCCCAGGTTGACGGTTTACGAGGCAGCCCCCACGGTGCCGCGTACATGCGAAAACTGGATGCCACCGAGTGGTTGGCCATGGATATCCTGGATCGTATTGAAAATACCGTCCAACAGAACCCAAGCGCTCTTATGGTCAATCGGCTGTCAATGCTGCCGCGCGAACTGCAGGAGGGACAGGAATACTTGCTTCAGAAGGTCGCACATGCGCGCAAGATGCTGAATGAACTTTCGACGTTGCTACAGACGCGATCGGAGATTCCCGATGTTCGTGAACGCATCAAGATCGAGTTGATGATTTTCTTCGTGCTGATCGCGAATTACCGACCTGAAACGATTAACGAGCCTCGATGGAAGCCCGGTGCCGACGTTTTGGAGGCAATTCGAGAGAGGATCGAATCGCTCAACTTAGACGTTATCAACATCCGCGAGCGGCTCAAGTAAGTCCGTTGTGTTGCCTTAGCATTGAAACCGATATATAGACAAAGACTCCACCGGACCTTGCTTTCGGTTCGGGACGCTCGTTAGCCTTCGATCGGAAGATAACACGTGATCCGAAAATCGCCTGGCCAATCCACCGAAAATGAATCCAGGGACCAGGTCGGGCGAACTCTGACTGCTTCAGACACAACGTCGCTGTACCTTAATATAAAATGCGAGTCCGCGCGAAACCGCTGGGTACAATATGGTCTTGGCTCAACTGGTCGTGGATGCGGCCGAGCCTTTACATCCCGGGCCGTCGGCTATCTCCCGAAAGCATGCAAGGCACTCATCCGGGTTGAAATGAGTACTGAGAAGAAGTCGCCTATAGACCAATGGACCGTGTGTGCGGGGGACCATATTCATTGGGGAGCGTATGGCGGGGCTGGCCTCTTGCTGTGTTATGCGCCGCCAGGCGAACTTCCCTCCTATCTCTTGCAGCAACGGTCGAAGAGCGTCGACCATGGCGGGACGTGGGGAATTCCGGGAGGTGCCATGCGCAAGAATGAATCGCCGGAAGCCGCCGCGAGACGAGAAGCGGAAGAGGAGATTGGTCCGATCCCTGCCTATCGCGTCACAGGAATCGAAGCACAAGATTGCGGGGGAGGATGGGATTTTTATGTGGTGACCGCAACAGTCGATCGACCTTTTGACGCATTCTGCGTCAGAGAAACGGACGCCACTGGCTGGTTCACGAGAGAGGACATGCGCTCCCTAAATCTGCACCCGGACTTCCAAAAATGGCTGGAACAACACCTCCGCTGACAACTCAAATCATAAAAGGTCGTCACGTTTGGAATGTTGGTCTATTCACCGGCAGTTTGACTGACTCAAGCAAACGCCGGGAGGGCGACTCGAAATGACGACCCGCCTCGCAGACCTCGTTCAAGCTCACGGTCGAGGATTAATACTGGTCATTCTGAGTTTCGCACTGGCCGACATAATCATGATCCCGGGAATTCCAATTTCGATCTTCCCGGAGACGGCCTTTCCGCGAATCGTCATCCTCGCGAATAATGGAACTGCCCCTGTCGTGAGGGCGCGTCTGTGCTCGACTACCGCATGCCAGCCGGTACCTCGTTGGTTGAAACAAATCGTGTTCTCAATCATATCGAACAGCGGAAAAGGCCTATGAACTGCGATTAGCCATCTTTCATGCCGGGCGTCGGAGACTACGTCCGATTCTGATGACTGCTTTGGCGACGATCTTCGGAATGTTGCCGCTGGCGATTGGCGTTGGTTCAGGTGCTCAGATGTTGCAGCCCTTGGCGATCGCAGTGATCGGCGGCGTTGCAATTTCCATATTGTTATCGCTGGTTATTACGCCGGTTCTCTTCTATTTGTTGCGTAGACACAGATCCAGCGCAGCCGTGCTACAGGAACCGATCTGAGAAGACGCACGCCTACAGCGACGCAAAGAAGAAACGCTCGTCATTCGCCTACGACCAATACAGAGAATGAGCCGGGGACCATGCGCTGTCTTGGGCGCGGATTCTCGGCGGTGGGAGGCGGGGGGGCGCCCATATCAGCGACCGGCAAGTACAGCCTCCCTGTCTTTTGATCGAGAGCCAGAGTTCGTGCCCCGGGCAGAGTCTCCACATTTTGAACTAGCGTGTATTTGTCAGGGGTGTCTTCTCGAAAAATGAACAATAGGCCCTTCCCCCCTGCGGCGACATAAATGAAGCGGCTCGTGGAATCAAACTCCACTGCGTCCACTCCTGGGCCAATTGGCTGGCTGGCGACAATCTTTCCACTCGCCGCGTCCACCACTACGAATAGGCTTGGTGCGCCTGTGCCTCCACGACAGCCAATGAAGATACGATGATGGACTGTATCGATATCCATGCTGCTGGGTTGAACGCACGTAGGAGTGAGGTCCCAAGTTTTCAAGATCCTGTACGACCGCACATCAAGCTCGTGAAGTTTGCCTACATCCTGCATGTTAAGGAAAACGTGCCCGGATCCATCAGCAGCCAGATGTTCAGTTCGACCGCCCAAGTTCCCGATCACGCCCGCGATCTTGCCCGTCCTAGCATCAAGCGCGGTGAGCCGTTGACTGCCTCGATCCGCGCTGAAAACCATCTTGGTCTTTGGGTCGTAAATGATGCCGTTCGGGTCGTCTCCTACTCTTTGCGTTCCGAGAACGGCCAACGTCTTGAGATCAAACATGATGACCGATCCAGGGTCGCTGGCACTGATGAACCCGTGTCCAAACGCGCGTGCCACAGCAACGCCGTGAACGCCCTTTAAATCAGTTATTTTTCCGACGATGACACCAGAATCCAGGTCCAAAACTACAACTTCTGTACCATGCGGGACATAAAGCCTACGAGCTTCGCTGTCGGCGGTGATGTAATCCCAGCCGGTGTCGCCGGCAATCGGGATCCGTTTCATCACGTGATAAGCGTTGGTTTGGGCCTCGGCGCGGAAAGCGGCAACCATCAGAGCCAATACAAAGAGCAACGCGTACTTGTACTTCGTGGAGGACTCTTCGTTCATCTTTATTCTCCAAAGTCCATGGCTTTATTCATCCGTAACGCAACCCAAGCTCGCACTTTTCACAAGCCGAATATACTTGGCGAGTGTTCCGCGAGTTGCCTTGTAGGGAGGCATCTGCCAGGCCCTTCGCCGCGCCGCCAAGACTTCGTCTGTGATATCCAGATGCAACGAGTTTCGTTCAGCGTCAATCGTGATCCGATCCCCATCCACTACGAGGGCAATGGCTCCGCCTTCCTGCGCCTCTGGTGTGATGTGTCCGACAATGAACCCGTGAGAGCCACCCGAGAAACGGCCATCCGTAAGGAGTGCGACATCCTTACCCAGACCGGCACCGACGATTGCGGATGTTGGGGTCAGCATTTCCGGCATTCCAGGTCCACCTTTCGGCCCTTCGTATCGGATGACAACCACATCGCCCTTTGCAATTTGTTTCTTCTCAAGTGCCAACAGCATTTCCTCTTCCGAATTAAAGACCTTTGCAGGCCCCGAGAAACGCATGCCCTCCTTCCCTGTAATTTTGGCCACCGCTCCTTCAGGAGCCAGGTTGCCCTTCAGAATCTGAATATGCCCTGTGGACTTCAAGGGCTCGCGAACCGGCCGCACAATTTTCTGTCCGGCGGCAAGGCCGGGAAGGTCTTTGACATTTTCGCGGATCGTTTTACCCGTCACAGTAAGGCAGTCGCCATCAATCAGGCCTTCTTCGAGAAGCAGCTTGAGCACGGCTGGCAGGCCGCCGGCATCGTGCAAGTCCTCCATTACATAAGGGCCGCTGGGCCGGAAGTCGGCGAGCAGGGGCGCGCGGTTACTCACCTTTTGGAAATCATCGATGGCAAGAGGAACGTCAACAGAACGCGCCATTGCGATGAGATGGAGAACAGCGTTTGTCGATCCTCCAAGGACCGATACGACGACCATGGCATTCTCAAAAGCCGAGCGCGTCATGATGTCGCGAGGTGTGATGTTCTTTTCAAGAAGTTCATACACCGCTTTTCCGGCTCTCCAGCATTCGTCAAGCTTTCCGGGGGTTTCGGCCGGTGTGGAAGAGCTATACGGCAACGTCATACCGAGCGCTTCGATGGCGGAAGCCATCGTATTCGCCGTATACATGCCTCCGCAGGCTCCAGCGCCAGGGCAGGAGTGGCGGACGATCGACTTTCTTTCCTCATCATCGATAGCCGCGGACAAGAATTCGCCGTAGCTTTGGAAGGCGGAGACGATATCAAGCTTTCGGCTACCGAGGTGACCGGCGCGAATTGTCCCCCCGTAGATCATGAGTCCCGGACGATTGAGTCTTCCCATCGCCATCACACATCCCGGCATGTTCTTATCGCAGCCGGGGATCGCGATGCTTGCGTCGTACCATTGTGCAACCATTACAGACTCGATTGAATCGGCGATGATGTCTCGCGATTGCAGCGAAAAACTCATGCCCTCGGTGCCCATCGCGATTCCGTCGCTCACTCCGATCGTGTTGAAACGCATGCCGACCAAACCTGCGTCCCGCACTCCCTCCCGCGCATGCTCTGCGAGTTTGAGAAGGTGCATATTGCAAGGATTTCCCTCAAGCCAGACACTGGCGATCCCGATTTGTGGTTTATTCATGTCTTCTTCGGATAGACCAGTCGCATACAACATTGCCTGAGAAGCGCCTTGTGACTTTTTTTGGGTTATCCTTGCGCTAAAGCGATTCAATGTCATCTCGGTTTGTCTCCGGAGAAATCATCAGTCAGCCCACAGCGCCCAACTATCTAGTCAATCTCTTTTTCAGGGGATTCCCGCGGACGTTACGACTCCGCGACAAGAATCCCTGTCAGGAGTCATCATCTGTCCCGGACGGAAAGGGGGGAACAGCGGTTAAGGCCGAACTCCTTGGCCTTCTATAACATGAAAAATGAAAACCCGGTTGAGAATACCAGCGATCTGCCAAAGGACCAAGCAATCTCATACACTGCTGCGGTGAAATCCGTCCGACCGGTAGCCCGGCGCGTACGGCGGACTGCTGGCTTCGAATTTCGAATTCACAGCGAGATAGTAGACTGTGGCCGCAAACACCAGCGGATGCGTAACGAATCGTTCTCATGCGCTTTTTCAATCATCGTCACCTACCAAGACACTTGAAAACGAGCGGAGCTTGAGTATACTGGCGTCCTTCCGCGGTGGAGTCCGCCTGTTTATAAGCTCGTCAATTTGTTTTGCGGTGGATCATTGATTCGATTCGTAGGCGGAGCCTGCCCTCTGTATCGCCTGCTGGACGACTGAGCACGCGGGGTTGTGGGAGACCTCTTAAGGGGAAACAAAAAATGAAAGCCACTAGCTTTAACGAAGCCGTAAGTGCGATTCGCGACTGGCCGCTGACACATGCGCACAAGAGGAACGGTGCGGATGGTATGGACGCTTCCAAGACGTTTGGAAGCCTAGTTTTCAATGAAGAGGAACAGAAGAAACGCCTGCCCGGTGAAGCTTATGCAGCGCTGCGGCGGACCGTCGAGCTCGGCGAGGTTCTCGATATTTCGGTTGCCGACGCAGTCGCGAAGGCAATCAAGGAATGGGCGCTCGAACACGGTGCAACCCACTACACACATTGGTTCCAGCCGCTCACTGGAATCACTGCCGAAAAGCACGATGCGTTCTTGTCTCCCAACGGCGATGGAACGGCAGTCGCGGAGTTTTCGGGTAAAGAGTTGATCAAAGGCGAGCCAGATGCTTCTAGTTTTCCTTCTGGCGGGATGCGATCAACATTTGAAGCGCGAGGCTATACCGCGTGGGATCCCACCAGTCCACCCTGGCTCTTGTACAGTGGTGGCGCTGTCACGCTTGTGATTCCCACGGCCTTCGTGAGTTGGACCGGCGAAACTCTCGATAAGAAGACCCCGCTACTGCGCTCCATGGAAGCTCTTTCGATCCAAGCAGTACGCATTTTGAAATTATTTGGATCAAAAGCGGAACGGGTGGTGGCAACCTGCGGTCCCGAGCAAGAATATTTTCTGATTGATCGTTACTTTTATCTCTCACGTCCCGATCTCATCAACGCCGGCCGCACTCTTTTTGGAGCGAAGCCGCCTAAGGGCCAAGAACTTGAAGATCAATATTTCGGTGCTATCCCCGATCGCGTGCTTGCATTCATGGCGGACGTCGAATCCGAGCTTTATCGACTCGGGGTTCCCGTCAAGACGAGGCACAACGAAGTGGCGCCAAGCCAGTACGAGATTGCTCCCGTGTTTGAGAACGCGAATCTCGCCACCGATCACCAAATGATGACTATGGAAACCATGCGGCGCACTGCGCCGAAGTACGGGATGGCTTGCTTGCTGCACGAGAAGCCTTTCGCGGGAGTCAATGGCTCAGGAAAGCACCTCAATTGGTCCATGAGCGACAATCTCGGCCACAACCTTCTCGGTCCGGGCGCGAATCCTCACGACAACATCCAGTTCCTCGTTTTCTGTGCCGCGGTCATTCGTGCAGTTAACAAATGGCAGGGATTGCTTCGCGCGGCGATTGCCAGCGCCGGGAACGATCACCGACTTGGCGCGAACGAGGCACCCCCAGCCATTCTGTCTGTATTTCTGGGCGACATGCTGACTGATATTTTCGAACAGATCGAGAAGGGCGGCGCCACATCGACCAAACATGGTGGCATCCTGGACACGGGCGTTATGGTACTGCCCAAGCTTCCCAGAGACGCCGGCGATCGCAACCGTACAAGTCCGTTTGCCTTCACAGGCAACAAATTCGAATTCCGAGCGGTTTCGTCAAACCAAAGTATCGCCTACCCCATCATTGCCCTGAATGTGGCGGTTGCCGAGTCCCTCGACTACATCGCGACAGAGCTTGAAAAGGCCATCAAAGGCGGAAAGAAAGTGGAACAAGCTGCTGCCGACTTACTTCCAAAACTCATTAAGGAGAACAAGCGTATCATCTTCAACGGCAACAACTACTCGACCGAATGGGAGAAGGAAGCAGACAAGCGCGGATTGCTTAACCTGAAGAACACGGTCGATGCGTTACCTCAGCTCGTCTCAGAAGACGTCGTTCAGCTCTTCGAGAGATACAAAGTGCTGAACGGGCGGGAGCTCCACGCTCGCTATGAAGTCATGCTTGAGCAATACAACAAGACCGTCAACATCGAAGGTCAACTGATGGCCCTGATCGCGAACCGCTATGTGCTTCCAGCGGCGTTGGAGTATGTGAACCAGCTAGGGCAAAGCCTGGCAGCGGCGAAGGCCGCGGGTGGCGCACTACCGACGGGGAAAAAACTCCTACAGAAAATCGTAAAATTAGCCGATGAGTTGACACAACGGTCTGCAAAGTTGCAAAGCTTGCTCGATCACGAAAGCAACGGATCCCAGGAGGCACACGCCAAGCATTTTCGCGATGGGGTAATTCGTGCAATGGCGGCGCTGCGTGAGACCGGTGACACACTTGAAACGCTGATTCCGCATGAGCTTTGGCCTCTAGCGACATATCGCGAAATGCTTTTCATCAAGTGAGCAGTCAGTTTGGCCGATTCCTGAAG
>DATJOA010000051.1:0-24040 GCA_035507635.1 Candidatus Acidiferrales bacterium | reverse complement strand
GCGAAGCCGCCCTGGCGATCGAAATCCGAAGCCATCTGGTTGACATCACCCCAGATTTCGGATTCATACGCGGAACCCCCCGCATCGAACACCCCGACCACCTTCCATGCTCCCTTTCCAAACTCCATCGTGTCGCCGATGTTCGCGTGTGAGAAGCGGTCGCGAATCGACTTGCTCACGACGACTTCGCGCTGCCCGGTCTGGAACCAACGCCCTTCGATCAGCTTCACTTTCGGTGGACCGCCCGGCTTGTCCGGAAGTTGGCGCATTTCTAGCCCATCGGGCATCATGCCGCGAACCGTCACGTTCACCTCGCCCGTGCCATCTTTGCGCGGCAACACGATCACCACCACCCACTCGCCCGACGCCATCGGTTCGCCGTGCGAATCCTTCGCGATTCCGGGAAGAGTCTTCAACGTGGGGAAGAGCGATGCGTCAAATCCGCCGGAGAGTTCCGCCTCCGATCCCTTCCGCAGCACCAGCACATTCAGCGGACTGCCGCTGCTGACAAATGCGCGATTCAGGCCCGCCACAAGCGCCATAAGAAAGATGGCAGTCGTGACCGTAAGCGCAATGCCGAGCGCAGTCATCACCGTGAGCCCTTTGCGGAGTTTCAGATTTCGGATGTTGTAGCTGATCGGGATTGCCATATGGATTCTCTGATTAACCGATGTGTCGCAGCCCTTCCACAATATTTACGCGCGATGCCCGGTAGGCCGGGAGGTACCCGCTCACAACCCCAAGAATCAACGAAATCAGCAGCGCCATCGCCGCCGTGATTCCATTGACCTTCATGTTCAGCGGAATGCCCAGCCCGATAAAGCCGCGTGTCATGATCGCGATCACCGGGATCGCGATGAGAACTCCAATGACTCCGCCGCCGAACGCGATAGCCACCGCCTCGCTGACAAAAATCGAGAGCACGCCGCGTTGAGTAAACCCGAGCGTCTTCAGCACGGCAACTTCACGCGTGCGGCTGCGCACCGACATCGCCATGGTATTCGCCGACACCAGCATGATGGCGAACACCACCGCACCGCAGATACTCAGAATGAACGCCTTGATGTTCCCAAGCGAAGCGACAAAACCAAGTTGGAATGCCTTCTCGCTCTCGGTCTTTGTCTGCAGCGGCGAGTTGTGGAACATGTCATCGATCGTTCTCGATGCGTTCGCGACGTGCTCCGGAGAATCGATCTGAGCCGAGTACCAGCCCGCCTGCCCCTTAAACCAGGGCACCGCTTCTTCAAGATATTTCGCGTTGAAATACAGCGCGTTCTGCGGCGGATCGCGGTGATAAATGCCGCGAATCGTCAGCTCTAGATTCGCCGGGAAAATCGTTCCCTGCAACGTGATGTGATCGCCAAGTTTCCATCCATACTTCTTTGCCAGCGTTACATCCACAATGCAGCCCGTGCGATCCTGTTGCCACGCCTTCACCTGATCGGGCGGGATAATCTTGTCAGACGCGACCTTCAGGTATTCATCCGGATCGGTGCCCATTTGCGCGAAGAAGTGTTCGGGACGATCGTCAATGTAGCGCCCTCCGAACCATGTAATCGGCGCGACCGCGCTAACACCCGGTACGCTGCGAATTTTGTCCCGATAGAACGCCGGGAGGAAGAATGCCAAGGAAACGCGATCGCGAATCACCAACCGCCGTGCCGCCTCCGGCGCGACCTGGTCAACATAAAAAGAACGCCAGATACAGATCATCATCGTCAGCAGAAGCAGCGAAAAGCTGATACTGACCATGGTCAGCACGCTGCGCAGCTTGTTGCGAAACGTATTGCGAATTACGAAGCTTCCGAGAGTCATGTCTTACCCGATGTGCCGGAGTCCGTCCACAATGTTGACCTGCGATGCGTGATACGACGGCAACGCCGCACTCAAAAGCCCAACCACGCCGGACGTGAGCAGAGCAACTACCCAGATCTCCGGCGTGACCACCATTGGGAAAAAGCTGACAAACTGTTTTGAGTGCGTGATCCCATAAATCGCAAGCCACCCCAGGGTTGCGCCGATCAATCCTCCAGCCAGCGAGAGCGCGACAGCCTCGCTGACAAACAGGCCCAAAACACCGCGTCTGGTGAACCCCAGAGTCTTGAGCACGGCCACTTCCCGTGTACGTTCGCGAATCGACATCGCCATGGTATTCGCTGACACCAGCAACGTCGCAAACACGACGGCGGAACAAATGCTGAGTATGAATGCCTTCACGTTCCCCAGCATCGCCACGAATTCCAGTCCGAAGGCTTTTTCGCTCTCCGTCTTCGTGGGCTGCGGAGAATTGTGGAACATGTCGTCGACCGCGGACGCCACCTTGCTCACATCAGACGGCGAGTCCGCGAGAATGCTGAACGTGCCAGCCTGTCCCTTGAAGAACGGGACAGCCTCCTCCACGTACTTGGAGTTGAAGTACACCGACTTATTGTCGGGATCGGTGTGAAAAATCCCTCGGATATACAGCTCAAGGTTAACCGGATAGATATCACCCTGAATGACGATGCGGTCGCCGAGTTTCCATCCGTATTTATTAGCAAGATAGTCGTCGACAATCACGCCTTGACGATCGCGCTGCCATGCCTTGATCTCATCTTCGGGCATTTTGACGTCGCGGAAGACTTTGAAAAACTCATCCGGATCGGTGCCGAAGCGCGCGAAGAAGTTTTCCGGCTTCTGGTCTTTGTAAATGCCTCCGAACCACGAGACCGGCACGACTCCAACCACGCCCGGGACTGCTCGAATCTTGTCGCGGTAATACATCGGAAGCGTGAAGGTCAATGAAACGCGATGACGTACGACCAGCCTCTCATTGGACTCGGCGCTTCCCTGGTCCAGATAAAAAGCGTGCCAGATCGTCATCATCAGTGTGAGCAGCAGCAGAGAAAAGGCGATACTGAGGACAGTCAGAATGCTCCGCCGCTTGTTACGGAAAGCGTTCTTGGTGACGAACCGGGTCAGCGTCATCGGCGTACTCCAGAGAAATCCGGGAACCGGGAACCGAAGGCAGGAGCGCCCCAGCCTTCACAGAATAGACGAATTCGCGCGGTAGCGACAACCGGATCGGGATGGACGTTCTGCGGCAAAATCTGCGTTTCCCTCGCTCGATAGCGACTTCTCTATCGTGTCCTGCATGGGCTGCAACCACAAGTGGAGATCGTCATTCGAGCCGTGTGACAAATGTCACACACGGCTGCACATAACAATTAAAACGGCTCGTTAGAGAGGAAAGTTACGTGGGAATCGACCATTCACAGAGCATTCACAATTAGCGGACGGCGGTACCAACTAGAACTTCCCTTCATCGGCCGACGGTCCAAACAAAGCTGGCACCGAGGCCTCGTTGAGCCGCAGATACACGGTCAACTGGCCCCGGTGATGGGACAAATGGCTGAATACGGAGTCGGCAATCATTACGTGCCTGGGACCTTCACTGACAACCTGCCCAGCCACAACCAGCTTCCACGTCTTCATCAGGTGGTCATCGGTGGTGCTTTCCAGGGCACGTCTTGCTTCAGCAACCGCCGAGTCGAGTGCCGCCACCAGTTCGGCCCGCGTGCGCCATTCGAGCGGCTTGAATTTCTCAGCGGCAGGAGATCTCAAGTCCAGTTCATCTTCCTTCACCATCGAAACAATCCAGCTCGGCATCGTCGCAACCAGGGATGCGAGATAGCCCAGCGGCATGGATTTCGAATGCGGCTTCCAGTCGTTGTGCCCTTCAGGTACGCGTTGAAGTGCAAGCTTAGAGGTGTGAGCTTCGCGCTCGAGTTCGGCAATAAAGAATTCGGTCAGTTTCATGCTGCGATCCTTTCTGGATTCATCTTGAGGCGGAATCAACGAAGAGAACGGTAGCAGCAATTGAGGACAAGATCGGTCCGCAATCTATGGAACAATACGAAACATGTTGCAAACGTCGGCGCGCCTGCTTCGCTTGCTCTCATTATTTCAAGCGCAACGATATTGGTCCGGAGCACAACTCGCCGGCCGTCTCGAGGTCACCGGCCGCACATTGCGCCGGGATGTCGACCGGCTCCGGGACCTGGGATACCCGGTGCATTCCACCTCTGGAGTCGCCGGTGGTTATCAGCTCGGCGCAGGCGCGAACCTGCCTCCATTGTTATTGGACGACGAAGAAGCGGTCGCAGTCGCCCTCGGCCTGAGAACGTCAGCCAGTGGCAGCGTCGCTGGTCTTGGCGAGGCGTCGGTCCGCGCACTTCTCAAGCTGGAACAGGTCCTCCCGCCCAGGCTTCGCCATCGCGTAGCGGCTTTGCATGGATATATCGTGCCGCTCGAATCCCGCGGGCCGACGGTAGATGCGGGTCTTCTCTCGATCATCGCCGGAGCATGCCGCGATCACGAAGGCATGCGTTTCAAATATCAGGATCGCGGCGGCGTGGCGAGCACGCGCATGGTCGAACCGCACCGGCTCGTGCATACCGGTTCACGCTGGTACCTTGTCGCGTGGGATTCCGGCCGTAAAGACTGGCGTACGTTTCGTATTGACCGCATCGACGGCAAGCCGAAAACGTCCATCCGCTTTCAGCCTCGCAAACCGCCCGAGGGAGACTTTGCGGTTTTCGTCTCGAAATCTTTATCGCAGGTTCCCTATCCATTTCGCGCAAGGGTGACTTTACATGCGGCCGCCGAGTCGCTGGCCAAGAAGATTCCGCCCTCCGCTGGAGTGCTCGAAGCGATCGACGAAAAATCCTGCATGCTCCGCACCGGATCCCATTCGCTCGAAGGAATCACGATCCATCTTTCTTTATTAGGCGTTCCATTCCGTGTGCATGAACCGCCGGAACTGATTACCCATATCCGCAACCTTTCCGAACGCCTGATGTTCGCGATCTCCTAGGCCCTCAGCCATTTACAGTCCGGATTTTACTTACTTTGGTAACTCGAACGGGCGCAGCCGCAACGGTATCCTAACCCTACCTTTTATCTCCGGACATCTGCCCGGCGCACTTCTCGCTTGCAGCAATGCAATCGGCGTGTGATGGATTGGAGCAAGGAGACGATGTCTACAAAAATCGGCCACTTTGAGATTCTGAGCGAACTCGCGAAGTCTTCCACGGGCGTTGTGTATAAAGCTAACGATCCCGAGAGCGGGCAGACCATTGCATTAAAAGCGATCCAGTTGAGCGCATTCGGCGAGAGTGCAGAAGCGCTGGAACACGCGCTGTTGGCCGAGGCCGAGGCGGCAAAGGTTCTCAGCAACCCCAACATCACGAACGTCTACGGTGCCGGTGAAATCGAAGGCAAATTCTGCGCGGCCATGGAATACGTGCAGGGCAATAGCATCGCCACTATGCTGGCCCGCAAAGAAGGATTTTCCATCTGGGACCTCCTCGATATCGGCCGTCAGCTCTGCAGCGGATTTGATTACGCAGCTTCTCAGAAAATCGTTCATCAAAGCCTTGAACCCTCAAAGATCATGTGCGGCTGGGACGGTACTGTAAGGATCCTCAGCTTCGGCGTATCCAGCGTTGGGAACTTCGTGCATCACGCCACAGAGGGAGTTTCCTCCATCCTCTATTACATGTCTCCGGAGCAGGTTCGCGGAGAAGCGACCGATGGCCGCTCCAACCTTTTCAGCCTGGGCGCCATGTTGTATGAAATGGTGACCGAGCGGAAGGCCTTTGACCGGGAAGACGTCGAATCGCTGCGTCAAAGCATCCTTGAAAGCACCCCCGTCGCGCCGCTGCATGTGAATCCCAAGATTCACCCACTCCTGAGCGGACTGATCATGAAGACGCTCGCAAAGGACCCTGCGGAGAGATTCCAGAACGGCAGAGAATTGCTTGACGAACTGGAAAAATGCAAAGAGTCCAAACCCGTCGCCGCAGCAAAGAAGGCTGAGCCGGCCAGAGGACTGGCAGCATCTCCACAGGCAAAAGGCGCAGCGCAAGCCAAGTTTGTGGCCGCAACGCCGGCCAAGCCAGCACCTCCGAAGCCTACCGCTCCGGTTCGCCCTGCAGCGCCACCGCAAGTTGCAAAGCCCCTTGCTTCTGCTCCGAAACCAGCAGGGACCGCAGCAATGGAAAAGAAGGCTGCCCCAGCGCCGCCGATCGTCGCAAAGCCGGTTGCAAAGCCCGCGCCGCCGAAGGTCGCGGCTGCGGCCGCAGGAGTCGGATCGAGCGATTCCTCTGTCCCTCCTCACGAAGCACCTGAACTCGACCTTTCCAACGAGTTCAGTCCGCTCTCTCCTGCGCCGACTGGCGAATCCGTAGAGGACGCTTCGGAATACATGTCTGCCGCAGTTGCCGATGAGCCAGAGGTTGAGACATTCGAGCCTCAAGAAGATGGTCCGGCCATCGCGGTCGATCCCATGATGGCGGAGGGTGGCTCCGGTGCCGGGACGGGGTCCAGTTTCTCTGAGATCAGCGAATTACCGCCGTTAAAGGAAGATTACACGCCTCCTCCGCGTCCTGCGGCCACGAGTTCCTACCAGCCTGTGAAGCAGGCGCCTGCGCCGGTCACAATGTTTGAAGGCGCTCCGAAAGTCGACGAGAAACCAAAAGTTCAGCCTCGCGAAGTCGCGCAGAAGGCTATTAAAGAAATCAAAGGCGTGCCCCCCAAGCTGATGATCTATTCGCTTGCCGGTGCTGCTGCCTTGATTCTCATCATCGGGATTGGCATGACGATGTACATCCACAATCTCGGCGATGACGATTCCGGTTCGGCGACCCCCGCCTCGGCAACTGTCGACCAGGCTCCCGCCCAGCCACAGCCAGCCCAACCCGCTCCAGTCCAGGCTGCTCCCACTCCGGCTCCAACGCAGGCCAACGCTCAGCCTGAGGACAATCAAGAGCCTGCCGAGACTGAGAACACTCGTGCAACTCACGGCAAATCCCGCAGTGCCCGCAAAAAAGCTGCTGCGGCTCCGGCGATTGTCCCCGGACAATTGGCGATCGACTCTACTCCTCAAGGCGCCCAGGTGCAGATCGACGGGAAGACCGATCCCAGCTGGGTCACTCCGTTCGCCCTGACGAATCTTCAGCCCGGGCAACATTCCATAACCGTCAGTAAGGCCGGATACGTTACAGACTCGCGATCGGTCGAAATCACCTCAGGATACCGCGCGAATGCTTCGGTCCACCTGACACAGATGATGGCAACCCTGATCGTGAAAAGCAGCCCGGCCGGCGCAAACATTTATGTCGACGGCCACGATGTCGGGACCAAAACGCCCGCCCAGGTCAGCGTAGGTAAAGGCCAGCACGTTGTGCTCGTCCGCTTGGGGGGCTACATCGACGAAACGATGAGCGCGCAATTCGTCACCGGACAGACTTTCAACTTCTCGCCGACGTTGCGAGCCCTCGGCAACGTAGACAGCATCCATACCGTCGGCAAGATGTCGCGGCTGTTCGGCGGAAATAAGGGAGAGCCGGGACAGGCGACCGTGAGCATCCACACGCAGCCCAAGGGCGCGCAGATCGCGATCAACCAGCACATGCTCGATAAGATGTCCCCCGTCGACATCATGATCGATCCCGGCAACTACGAGGTCGACATCACTCTCTCGGGATACGCGCCCGTGCACAAAGTCATCACCGCCGATAAGAAGGGAAAAATCGTAATCGACGAAGTCCTGCAAGCCCAGTAACGCATATCCCGCAATGCTTATGTAGGACAGCTGGTTCGGCCGTCCCGGTGAGCTATGGGCTCAGGGTTTCCTTCTCTGTTCGCTCTAGAAAGCCAAACAGCAAAGCCCGGCTCGAAGAGGGAAAGCCTTCTTTATGTAGCGTGCTGTCTGCCGTTAATCCCACAAGCACCACCTTGCCGCTCGTTCATCTCATCCTTGCTTGTCATCCCGACCGCCGCCTGTCCTCTCAAGGGAACGGCAAGTGGGGTGGAGGGACCTTTTGTTTGGGTGTCGACAACGTTGGAAACTGTAGCTCAGGGTTCTGGAAATGCATGATCGGCTCGGGAAATTCCTGGAACTGCGGTCGATCCTGCATTGATTCGCCCGATCACGAGCCACAGAAGCGCGGACTGGCAATGGCGTTTTCCGGGACTGTGTGAGCTTTTGCGACGAAGCTCACCCGCAACTGCATATTGAAATAAAAACGGGGCACGCGGTCCGCGCGCCCCTTGAAGGATTGGAATCCCGAAATTTTATTGCGGCAGCTTGAAATTCACCGTAACCTGCGTCTCGATCTCGACTGGCTCTCCATTCAGCAGGTAAGGCCGATACTTCCATTGCTTCACGGCGTCCACGGCCGCCCGAGTGAGCTGCTGATTTCCACTCAATACTTTGATGTGCGTGATGCTGCCGTCTTTCGAGATTGTGGCCAGCAATTCGACAGTGCCTTCGATCCGCAAACGGATCGCGCTTGCCGGATAGGACGGGGAAACTTTCTTGAGAATCAGTCCCTGCGAGACACCTTGCGAGATATTCAGCTTCTGCAAGAGCGGCTTCACCGAGGCATCAGCCGCGGGCACGAAATTCAGAGGTGGCGCCGAGGAGCCAGGAGCCGCTATTCCAGCAATACTGGGGGCCTGCGCATCCTCCTGCGCTGCCTTCGCATGAATCGCTGGTTCTTTTCCACCTTTAACCACTAGAGGCGTTTCGGCCGGCTTGTCAGCCGTCGCGGGTTTGTCGACAGCGTGAGTGGCAGGTTCTGACTTTGTTGCCGGAGCCGAGTGCAGCTTGATCTCTTTTGCGCTCGAATCTGCATCGTCAACCGTATCGCTAGGCTGCTCCGAAACCGGAGCTGAAGCCGCTGGCGCAGGCACAGGCGCAGACTGTACCGGAGCGGGCTCGGCCTGTCTGCTCGACGGCTTGGCTGTCTGCGAAGCCGCCGCAGCGGGAGCGACCTGAGTCGCGGCTGTCTGGTTCTGATGCGACTCGTACTGCGTATATCCAAAGTAGCCGGCAGCGGCCACCACGATCGCCGCCACGGCTCCAATCAAGATCTTCTTGCTGCCGCCGCTCGATTCGCTCTCAACATTCGCTCCCCCAAACGTGAACGACGGAGCCGATCCCACAATACCCGTAGCCTCTCCCGAAGGGACGCTCACCGCCTTTTCGGCGATAGTCTCAGCCGCATGTTCGGCCGCTTTCTCAACAGCAGCGTCCGGTGCTTTTCGGGCTGGAGCAGGCGCGCTCGCCGCGCCTCCCATGCTGATCGGAGAACTGGCAGCAAATGTCGGCTTCTCAACCGCCGGGGCCGCTGGTTCCGGCGATGGAAAGGACTGCGGGGCCCTGACAACGGCCTCCGGCGCTTTCAGTGCAGCCGCAGCGGGCTCATCAAAGCTGATGTCCAAAGGATCATCATCTTTGGCGCTTGGTGCGGAACTCGCCGCTGCCACAGGCCACGCCGGCGCGGGAGGCTTGGGCGGTTCGACAGCGCGCACAGGCACCGGTGGAAGCGTGCTCGGTCCCGGAGGCTTCGCCGCCAGAATCGGCTTCAGCGGCGCGGGCTTCGGCTGCGGCGGCTCCGGTACAGGAGCAGCCGCTGGTGCTACAGGCTTCGCCGGTTCGCTCTTCCGCAGCAGGCCACGCGCGACCCGCAGCGTTCCTTTGGCTTGTTCGATATTTATGGGTTTGGTCAGGACGAGATTAGCGCCAATACGAAATGCCTTGGCGACCCCGGCCTGACCTTCCACAACGGCCACGGCAAGCGACGTTTGGTTGGACGCCGAATTGCGCGCGCTCTTGAACAACAAGGTGGCATTCTGCTCGTTATCGCAGTCCACCACAACAGCGTCGAAGTGTTGCCCCATCAGCTTCTTAACTGCAGCGAATGGCTCGATGCAGGCCTCGACGGTGAACTCGAGTTCGCTCAGGACCTGCGTCACTGTGCGAGCGGTCTTGTCATCGGGACAGAAGAGAAGAGCTTGGTAACCCATATCAAGGTCATCCTAGGTACACCTGTAAGTAGCGGCAAGTTACGCTGGTAATTCGCCACACTCCGGTCTCGCTGGTCGTTCGCAAACGTGCCCAGGCGACTAATCACAATTACGTCCGGACATGTGCCGCGGTAATCGATCTGTTGGTCGCATACAATGGCGGCAATGCGCATGCCACTCTGGTTGAAGATCGCCTGGACGATCTGGCTCCTGGTTTGGGCCCCTCTTTATTGGCGGCAATACGGTGCGCAGAATTTTCTCTTCTTCTGCGATCTTGGAAATATCCTCATCGCGATAGGACTCTGGCTCGAAAGCCCACTGATCTTCTCCTGGTGTGCCTGCGGATTATTGCTATTCCAGACGCTCTACACCATCGATCTCGTCGGCGAACTCCTGACTCGCGGCCATTTCGCTGGCGCCACGTCCTACATGTTCGATCCTCACCTCTCTTTGCCGATTCGCCTTTTGAGCTTGTTTCACGTGGTGACGCCGCCCCTCCTGCTGTGGGCGATATGGCGTCTCGGTTATGACACGCGTGGATGGAAAATCCAGACAGTGATGACGTGGATCGTAATTCCAGTGAACTATTTCTGGCGTCCCGAACAGGATGTGAACTGGGCCCGCGGGCTCTTGTTTCACGAACAACATCTCGTTCCGGGATGGCTCTACCTGACGAACTACCTGGTGCTGGTCCCGCTCGCAATATATTTCCCCACGCATTTATTCCTGACATGGCTAGATCGCCGATGGCACGCGAGAGGAAAGTAGAGCAGTTTCACATTCTCACTGTTCGCTTCACTCAGTGTCATCTCGACCGGAGCATTGCATTCCGCGAAGCGGAGGCAATGCGGAGTGGAGAGACCCTTTGTTTCGCAATTAAGACGTCGAAGCCCGTTACCGGCTTTTCCCCGGCCCACCATCATCCCGAAGCGTCGACTCTGGCGGCGGGTACTCAATCGATCCCTTGAACCCCGAAATATCGTCCTTGTGAAAGTCAGGGAATGGCAGCTTTTTTCCGTCGCGCAGTTCCGAGATCTTTTTCACCGCCCCCTCAGTTTTATCTTTGTCGAGCCCGCTATCACGGCTGATGTACAGCGTCTGGGCCGGAAGGGCGAGACCGCTTCCGGAATCTTCCATGATGTCCATCATGCGCAAAAGCAGGTCCTCGCGCACTGCGGCGAACTCATTGAAGTCGCGCGTCAGGATGTAACTGAGCACTTCCAGATTGAGCGAGCTTCCTCCGATATCTGTAAGCCGCACGCGGACCGTTTGCGTCTCGACCTTAGGATGGCTGTAAAGAAGCTTGCGAATTTCCGACAGCACAAAGCGCACATGATCGGCTTGCGACTCCGGACGCAAGCTGAGATTTGTCTTGAACAGGATCTTGTCGCGGCGGCTGAGATTCTCCAGGTTGATGGTTGCCACTGTGCCGTTGGGAATCGCGACAAGAGTGCGTTCCTCCGTACGAATGCGAGTCGAGCGCAGCCCGATGTCCTCGACCACCCCAGTGCGGTCGCCGAATCGGCACGTATCGCCAACGCGAAAGACTTCGTCGCCGAGAACCGAAACACCGCCGAAAAGATTCTCGATCGTCTTCTGCGCCCCGAAGCCGATCGCAAGTCCGCCGATGCCGAGCCCGGTCAACGCGGTGCTCATGTCGAATCCCAGGTTGCTCAGCACCGCAAGCACGCCAACTACGAAGATGGCAAATTTGAGGATGCGCTCGCCCAGCAGCACGAGCGAGCCGGTGCCTGCATGTCCTCGCGCCAGGGCGCGGCTTCGCACTCGCCGCAAAGACCAGCGCACCAATCGCCAGCAGATCCAAGTTGCGCTGACGATCAACGCGATCGATGAGATCTGAAAGTAGTAATGCCGCGGCAGCAGCGCGATGCCCAGGTATCGCGCAAAGATCTGATGGACCAACGTCCCGGCAAGCAGCCACACCGGCGCCGAGACGGAGCGCCACTTTGCGATCTCGATCTGGCCGCGCCTTCGCGCCCACCATCGCAGCGGAATTTCCAGTAAAACAAGCGCCAGCCAGCCGATCCCCGCGGCTACCGGCAAACCAATCAGCAGTGCGAGCCACTGCCATAAAGGCATGCCCGCAATCTGATGCTTTACCAGCACGCTCGGCAGTTTGCTGGCGACCTGTCGCGCTTCCACTTGATCGTAAAGTTCCGGAACTTTGGCCAGCGTTTCCGCCGAGACTAGCCAGATCTTTCCCGCGCTGGGATCTGAAACCCGCACCAGCTCGAGATCGTCCTCGATGTCATCCGAGCTCAGCGTTCCTAGTTTTTGCCGCCCGAGTGGGACGCCTTCCTGCGGAGTTCCTTCCGGCTGAGTGAAATTTCCGATGCGCACGCCCGCCGCAGCAGGGCTGTTCAAGACCGCATTCAGTTGCCGCGCAACTTGCTCGCCTTCCATCTGCCGCCGCGACGCACTCATCTGCAGGTACTGCGCTGCGATACTGTAATTCCCCAGTTGCGCCTGGTGCAGAAACCCAAGCACGGAGCCCGACGGTGTATTTCGCCCTAGAGGATCGGATGGAGCGCTCGATGTCGCGGAAGTGGTCGAAGGCAGAACACCGCTGAGTGCGCCTTGCGCTCCGGAGGGAATACTCGCAAGACAGCCTAGGATAAGAAAAACAGGGACGATTGTTCTCGGAAATGAACGCATGATCTTCTCCAACCCGAACCCCCGCGGGATGCACTCTCGTTCGCGGCCCGGACGAAGCAAGCGAGGAAGTATTCTATCGAATCATTGGGTGGCAATTTGGCAGGCGAGCCGGAAGGTCCGATTCGTATCAGGGCATGCATTTATGCACGCCGTACATGACGTCAAAACGAACGCGCCTTTAGGCCCTGGGAATTGCCGCTACGCTCGCTTCGGCCGATAAATATGTGTGCTCGTGCCGTAAAACACCTCGGCCGATTCCATCACAGTCTCCGACAACGTCGGATGCGGATGAATGCTCATCGCAACATCGCTCGCCAACGCCGCCATTTCAATCGCTAGCACGCCTTCAGCGATCATCTCTCCCGCGCTCGGGCCGACAATGCCCACGCCCAGCACGCGCTCTGTTTGCGGATCGATCAGCAGCTTCGTCATTCCTTCGGGACGATCGAGCGTGACCGCCCGCCCAGAGGCGGCCCACGGAAACTTCGCAACCTTCACTTCGCGATTCTCTTTTTGCGCCTGCGTCTCGGTGAGGCCGGCCCATGCGACTTCAGGATCAGTAAAGACAACCGCCGGAATGGCATTCGGTTCGAAGGCGACTTTGTGCCCGGCAATTGCCTCAACAGCCACGCGCCCTTCGTGCGACGCCTTGTGCGCCAGCATCGGCTCGCCGACAACATCTCCAATCGCGTAGATCGAAGGATCATCGGTCTGCAGTTGCTTATTGACTTGGATAAACCCACGCTGCCCGACCTGCACACGCGTTTTCTCAAGGCCGGGAATCTCTGAATTGGGTTTCCTTCCGACCGAAACGAGTACTCGATCAAAAACTTTTTCCTGCTGCGTACCGTCCTGCGCCTTCAACGTCGCCCGAATTCCCGTGCCCTCATCCCTCACCGCAGCGACAGTCGTATTCAGCAGAATCGCATCGAACATTTTTTCCAGCCGCTTATGAAGCGGCAACACGAGGTCTCTATCTGCCCCGGGCAATAGTCCCGGAAGCATTTCCACGACAGTAACTTGTGTTCCCAGTGCTGCGTAAACAGAGCCCAACTCGAGACCGATATAACCGCCGCCAACAACGAGCAAAGTATTCGGAATATCTTCCAGGTTCAGCGCCCCGGTGGAGTCCATCATCCGCGGCGTATCCAGCTTTAAGGTCGGCACAATCGCCGGCCGCGAGCCGGTCGCGATAACAATCCGGTCAAAGCTGAGTGATTCCACCGAACCGTCATTCTTCGTCAGCTGCAGCGTCGTCGAATTCTCAAAAGCGGCGCGCCCCTGAACGTAATGAACTTTGCGCTGTTTCGACAGCACTCCCAGTCCACCGGTGAGCTTCTTGACCACGCCCTCTTTCCACGAACGCAGCCGGGCGAGATCAATCTTCGGAGAAGCGAACTCAATGCCCCAATCCTTCGCCTGATGCGACTCTTCGATCAGCTTCGCCACGTGCAGCAGCGCCTTCGAAGGGATACATCCGCGATAAAGACACACTCCGCCGGGGTTCAATTCCGGATCGATCAGCGTGACGCTCATGCCAAGATCGGCCGCAAGAAATGCGGCAGCATATCCACCAGGCCCACCGCCAACAACGGCAATCTTCAGTGATGAATTTTCTGACATAAGAACCCTGAACCACAAAGGACACCAAGTGTCACGAAGGAATGCTTAATGTTCTCGCGTTCTACCCTTCGTGTTACTTAGTGCCCTTTGTGGTTTAAGAATGTTTCCTAACCCTGAACTGAAAGTAGAAACGGCTGCTCAAACGCTTCCGCAATCCAGCGCAGGAACCGCGCGGCATCTGCTCCATCAATCAAGCGATGATCGTAGGAAAGCGAGAGTGGCAGAATTAGCCTAGGCTCGAATTTTCCGTTAATCCACTCCGGCTCCATCCGCGAGCGCGACAGCCCCAGAATCGCGACCTCCGGATAATTCACGATCGGCGTAAACCCGATCCCGCCAATCCCACCCAGATTCGTAATCGTGAACGTTCCGCCTTCCATATCCGCCGGAGTCAGCTTCTTGTCGCGCGCTTTCTTCGACAGCCCCGACAGTTCCACCGCAAGTTCGACGATATTCTTCTTATCGACATCGCGAATCACCGGGACCAGCAGCCCTCGATCCGTATCCGCCGCCACCCCAATGTTGATGTACTGCTTGTAGACGATCTCTTCCTTATCAATGTCAATGCTCGCATTGAATTGCGGGAAAACTTTCAGCGCCGCCGCGCAAACTTTCAGCGCAATCGCCGTGACCGTCATCTTCCCGCCGGCTTCCTCCGCCTTCGGAGCGAATCGTGCCCGCAACTGCTCAAGCTCCGTGATGTCGGCACGATCATGCTGTGTGACGTGCGGCACCGTATTCCACGCTTCCGCGAGGTGCTCGGCAGTCTTCCGCCGAACCCCGCGCATCGACACTCGTTCAATTTTTCCCCACTTCGCGAAATCCGGAAGCTGCGGTTGCACGAAGTGCCCGGCCCGCGGCGCGGACTGCGCCACAGTCGCCGCGGCCGAAAGAAGAGACTTGGCATAACCTTTCACATCTTCTTCGCTGATGCGGCCGCCGGGTCCCGAGCCCTTGACTTCGTAGATATCGACGCCAAGTTCTCGCGCAAGACGCCTTACATGAGGTGCGGCCGGAACCGCCTGACGATGCTCCGTCCCCGCTACCTTCCCCAACTGCGCCGGCATGCTGAACGCCGGAAGCGCCGCCTGCGGCTGATCCGGAGGCAGAGCCTGCTCCTCCGTTTTTCCCTCCGCGCGAATCGCCGCCTGAAACGCAAGCCGCGCTCCGTGCTGTCCTGACACATGTTCGACGGGAGCCGACCGAGGCCTCGCAGCCGCGGCAGGAGCCCCACCGCCTTCCAGCGTGAAGATCACCTGTCCGACTTTGATCTTCTCGCCCTCTTTCACATTGATTTCTTTGACGACGCCGCTCACCGACGACGGAACTTCCACCACCGCCTTGTCCGTCTCCAACTCCATCACAGGCTGCCCTTCAGAGACCTTCGCTCCAGGAGCAATCATCAGCCGCACCAGATCTCCCTGCGAAATGTTCTCCCCAAGCTCAGGAAGCTTGAATTCCGTAGCGGACGCAACCGGGGCCGCCGGAGCAGTGGGACCCGCCACGGCCGGAGCAGACGCGACGGGCGCCGAAGCAGCCGTACTCGTTTGAGCCGGAGCCGCAGGCATCGGCGCCGGTACAGCACTCCGGCCCTCCGCTCCATCCACGGTAAAGATCACCTGCCCGACCTTGATCTTGTCCCCTTCTTTGACGCGAATCTCCTGGACGGTCCCGCTCACCGACGACGGCACTTCCACGACAGCCTTGTCGGTTTCCAGTTCCATCACAGACTGCCCTGCGCTCACAGACGCGCCCGGCGCCACCATCAGGCGCACCAGGTCGCCCTGCTCGATGTTTTCTCCCAGTTCCGGTAGCTTGAATTCAATCACCGCGTCGATTCCTCTTCTCTAACCTGATTCCCGCCGCCAACAGAATATCTGTCATCCCGACCAAGTGGCAGGATCGGCAACGCCGATCGGGCCGCGGGTGGAGGGACCTTTTGTTCTGAAGCCCAACTCGTCTTAGCTTATCGCAGGGTTAGCTTTTTCCGGATTGATCCCCAATTCCTGAATCGCCCGTTTTACAACATCCGTCCCGACTTTCTTCTCACGCGCCAGCGCTCCCAACGTCGCCAGCACAATGTGCTTCGCATCGACTTCGAAAAAGTCGCGCAGCGCCACACGATTCTCGCTCCGTCCAAACCCGTCCGTTCCCAGCGAGACCAGTTGTCCCGGAACCCACTTGCTGAGACTCTCCGGCAAAACCTTCATGTAGTCCGACGCCGCAATAAACGGCCCCTGCGCGTCTTTCAACATCTGCGTCACATAAGGAACCTTCGCCGGATCCGCCGGATGCAGCATATTCCACCGCTCGCAATCGTTCGCGTCCCGATAGAGCTCTTTGTAGCTGGTCACGCTCCACACGTCGACTCCGACTCCATACCGCTCTTCCAGAATCTGCTGCGCCTTCAAGACTTCATACATAATCGTCCCGCTCCCCAGCAGCTGCGCGCGAAGTTTCGCATCGCTCTTCGTCGTAGTCTTGAATCTGTACAGCCCCTTCAGCACGCCCTCCCGAATATTCGGCTGGTCGGGTATCTGCGGCATCGGCAGCGGCTCGTTCGTGACCGTCAGGTAATAGAAGATCGACTCCTGATCGACGTACATCCGCTTGATGCCGTCCTGAATAATGATTCCAATCTCGTACGCAAACGCCGGATCATACGCATGCAAGTTCGGTACCGGCAGCGCGAGCACGTGACTGTGACCGTCCTGGTGCTGTAAGCCTTCTCCCGCGAGCGTCGTTCGTCCAGCCGTGCCGCCGACCAGGAACCCGCGGCACCGCATATCCGCCGCAGCCCAGATCAGGTCGCCGATCCGCTGGAATCCGAACATCGAGTAATAAATAAAAAACGGAATCGTGTTGATCCCGTGATTCGCGTACGCGCAGCCCGCGGAAATAAACGAGCACATCGAGCCCGATTCCGTGATGCCCTCTTCCAGAATCTGTCCGTTCTTCGCTTCCTTGTAATAAAGGAGCGTATCCATGTCGACGGGCTCATAATTCTGGCCGACGCTCGAATAAATTCCAACCTGCCGGAACAGCGCCTCCATGCCGAACGTGCGCGCTTCATCCGGAACGATCGGGACAATGAACTTGCCCAGCTCCGGATCGCGCAACAGCTTCGCCAGCAGCCGCACGAACACCATGGTCGTCGAGACTTCGCGCCCATCTGTCCCTTTGTGAAATTCCTCGAAGTGCGCATCGGGGAACGGCTTCATCGGCGCGGCTTTCACCTTGCGCTGGGGCATATATCCGCCCAGTTGCTGGCGGCGCGCCTGCATGTACTTGATCTCCGCGCTGTCGTCCGACGGACGGTAGAACGGCGCCTCATGCAATTCGTCATCGGGTATCGGAATGCCGAACCGCGACCGGAACATCTCCAGCTCATCTTCATTCAACTTCTTCTGCTGGTGCGTGATGTTCTTGCCTTCGCCCGCCTCGCCCAGTCCGTAGCCCTTGATCGTCTTGGCAAGAATGATCGTCGGCGATCCCTTATGATCTACTGCCGCCCGATATGCCGCATGCACCTTGATCGGATCATGCCCGCCCAGCCGCATCCGGGCCAGCTGATCGTCCGACAAATGCTCCACCATCTTCAGCAGCCGCGGATCGCTTCCGAACAGGTTCTGCCGGAAATACGCTCCGCTCTCGACGAAATATTTCTGGTACTGCCCATCGCTGATCTCGCCCAGCCGCCGCACGAGCAGCCCGTCGCGATCGTTCTGGATCAGCGTGTCCCAATCGGATCCCCACACCACCTTGATCACATTCCATCCCGCGCCGCGGAAAATCGCTTCCAGTTCCTGGATGATCTTCCCGTTCCCGCGCACCGGACCATCCAGCCGCTGCAAGTTGCAATTGACGACGAAGATCAAGTTGTCGAGCTTCTCGCGCGACGCCAGCGTGATCGATCCGAGCGACTCCGGCTCGTCCATTTCACCGTCGCCCAGGAACGCCCAGACTTTCCCGCCGGTGGACTGCTTCAGTCCGCGATTCTCCAGGTATTTGATGAATCGCGCGTGATAGATCGCCTGGATCGGTCCGAGCCCCATCGAAACCGTCGGGAACTCCCAGAAATCCGGCATGAGCCACGGGTGCGGATAAGAACTCAGTCCCCCTCCCGGCTTCAACTCCCGGCGAAAGTTCTGCAGCTTTTCCTTCGAGATCCGCCCTTCCAGATAGGCCCGCGAATAAATCCCCGGCGCGGCATGACCCTGGAAATAGACGATGTCGCGATCTCCGTTTTCGGTCTGAGCGCGAAAGAAATGATTGAAAGCGACTTCGTATAACGTCGCTGCTGACGCGAACGTCGAGATGTGTCCGCCAATGCCTTCCTGAATCTTATTCGCCCGCACCACCATGGCGAGCGCGTTCCACCGCACCAGGCTCTTGATCCTGCGTTCCATCTCCTGGCTGCCGGGGAACGGCGGCTGCTGCTTCGACGGGATCGTATTCTGATACGGTGTGGTCGCCGTAAACGGCAAGTTCACGCCGCCTTCGCGCCGGGCGTGCAACGCCAGCTGCTGCAGCAACCGGCCAGCCCGGTTCGGGCCGCCGTGAGAAAGCACATAATCCAGGGAATCGACCCATTCCCTGGTTTCCAACACTTCTAGACCATCAGTTTCAGTCGTTGCCACTTATGATTTCCCCCAGAGGTTTGCGTGAACCTCTTATCATATCAATAGGAACGATTTTTTAGCGACGCGAAGGCCATGGCATCGCCGACCCGAAGATTGATCCGGGTGGAAATCCTGTCAGATCCTTCGTGTAACTTCGTGACCTTTGTGGTTAGATTTGAGCTAGAGTCTGCGACCAGAGGAGCCTAAATGCTGAAGATCGTGCTCGTCGTACTGGCCATAATCATCGCGGTCCTTCTCGTGCCACGATTGCTGTCCCGCTCGGCGACGCCACTCGCCGGCGCCGAGGCTCCGCCCTTCACGCTTCCATCGCAAGACGGAACTCTCGTCAGTCTCAACCATTACCGGGGCAAATGGGTCGTCCTGTACTTCTATCCAAAAGATAAGACCGCAGGTTGAACCCTCGAAGCCCACCAGTTTCAGGTGGACCAACCCAAATATGCTGAACACAACGCGGTCGTTTTAGGCGTCAGCCTCGATACCGTCGACTCGCACAAGGACTTCTGTACGAAGGAAGGCCTGAACTTCAAGCTGCTCTCAGACAAAGACCGCACCGTAAGCAGCGCCTACGGATCCCTAACAAATCTAGGCGTGGTGAAGTTCGCGGCACGCCACACATTCCTGATCGATCCCACCGGCAGGATCGCCAAGGTCTATACCGACGTGAATCCCGGAAAGCACAGCTCCGAAGTCTTAGCCGAACTCGACCAGTTCGAGAAAATGGCTCCAGCTCCGCGCTGAAACGAAGCGGTTCGTATCAGGGCACGAATTCATTCGTGCCGGCAAGGAACCCCAAAAGCACGCGCCTTTAGGAGGTGGCGCGTGCCTGGAAGTTTTTCCACAGATGCACGCCCCAGAAAATTTCACCCTTGTGACGTACAACCTTGACCGTAGCGACAAAAAGCGCAAACTGGTGGTATGCCAGAATCAGGGCTGAACAACCAGCGGGCCGTGTTTCAATCGAGTGATTGGCACATAACCCCTTTAATTCGAATATTTTGCGTGTAAGTCATTTTAAATCAATATTTTGCACGGACGATAACGGAGCATCGATAAGCAAATGCAATGCAATCAATATTTTATGAGAATTCGATCAAAAAAAACGCGTGCGCAGAAGGGAATGCTAACTCCTTACTGTTCAAGATTTTACCCGCAAGTCCTTAAGATCCAATATTTTGCCAGTGAAGACGCAAGTGGGTGAGACGTAAGTATAATGAAATGAATATTTTGCAGCTTCAATCCGAGATAAATCATCCGTCGGTCGTTCGCACCCTGAGCGTCCCGGGAGTCTCAAACTAGCCATGGCATCCGCTGTGGAAAACCGTCTTCCCGGTCAAGCCAGCCACGGAGGCCCATACCACTTCCCGCCCGGATTTCAGCGGAATCTCGTGTGGATGGTCCTGCGCCGCCTTCGTCCCGCGAACCCCATCGATCTCTTCCAGCACTTGGCGGACGAATACGGCGATATCGCCCAGTACAAAATCGCTTGGAACCACATCATCTTCCTCAACCATCCCGACTACGTCCGCGAGATCCTCGTCGTGCAGAACGACAACTTCATCAAGGAACGCACCGTCCGCCGCAGCAAGATGCTGCTCGGCGAAGGCATGATCACCAGCGAAGGCGCCGAGCATCGGTTACAACGCCAGGTCGCCCAACCGGCCTTTCATCGCCAACGCATCCCCGAATACGCCGCTACCATGGTTCGCGAGGCCGTCCGCATGCGCGATCGTTGGCGCGATCGTGAACAGCGCGACATTGCCATCGACATGATGCATCTCACGTTGAACATCGTCGCTGAGACCCTCTTCGCGACTGATCTGCGCGACGAAGTGCACGAACTCGCCGATGCCATCAACCGCATCATGGGCCTCTACAACTTTCTCGTGATGCTACCCGCGGCAGAGTGGCTTGTACACGCGCGGCCCCCGGGGCTAGCCGCCTTCGTGCGCGCGCGCAAGCGCATCGACGCCGTCGTCTACCGGATGATCAAGGCGCACCGCGAGCGATCTTCCGACGGCAAAAGCCTGCTCGACCTGATGCTCGTAGCCTCACCCGACCAAAGCCCGGAGTCAGAAAAGTCGTTGCGCGATCAGGTCATCACAATTTTTCTCGCGGGATATGAGACTGTCGCCAACGCGCTCTCGTGGACCTGGTATCTGCTCTCCGAGAATCCCGAATGCGAGCGGCGTTTCCACGACGAAATCGACCGCGAGCTCCAAGGCCGCCAGCCGACGGTCGAAGACGTTCCGCGCCTTCGATACGTCGAGATGGTGATGGCCGAATCGATGCGCCTTTATCCACCCGCCTGGGCGATGGGCCGCTATGCTCTCCAGGATTTCCGGCTGGGAGAATACTTCCTGCCGGCAAAGACAACCGTGCTCGCCAGCCAGTATATTTTGCATCGCGATGCAAGATTCTTCCCCGATCCCCTGCGTTTCGATCCCGAGCGCTTCACTCCCGAAGCGAAAGCGCGCCGGGCAAAGTTCACGTACTTCCCATTCGGGGCGGGGGCTCGCCAGTGTATCGGCGAATCGTTCGCATGGATGGAAGGCGTGCTCTTGCTGGCCACCCTCGGACAAAAGTGGAAGCTGAAGCTCGTCCCCGGACACCGCGTCGAACCCGAGCCGCTCATCACGCTCCGTCCAAAATACGGCATGAGAATGCAGGTCGAAGCTCGAAGGCCCGCCAGTGAATGATTCGCGGCTATTTTTCCGCGAGATACATCTCGGCAACATGCTGCGTGATCTTGCCCGGCTCTGCTCCCGACAAGTTGGTGAGAGCGACGACCGTCAGTTGATCGTCCACATAGCGGTCGATCGCCGTCTCAAATCCTTGCCACGAGCCGTCGTGGTGGACGCAGCGGTGCCCGTTGCGATTGTCGATAAACCAGCCAAATCCGTAATTGCCCTTGTTGGTCTCGCCGTCCTTCAGCCTCACTGGAGTCCACATCAGGTCAAGACTCGACCGCTTCAGGAGTTTTTCCGTGTAAAGTGCCGCGTCCCACTTGGCAAGATCAAGCGTCGAGAAGTAAAGGCTTCCATCCGCCGTGGTATTCATCGCCGGCGCCACCCACTCCTGATTCTTCAACTCGCCTTTCACGAGCCGATAACCCGCGGCGCGGTTCGGAACAATGTCAGCCTCACTGATGATTCGCGTGGAACTCATCCCGAGCGGCTGAAAGATTCTTTGTTGCAGAAAGTCGCCGTAGAACTCCCCCGTCACGCGATGAATCACGATGCCCAGCGTGAGATAGCCGAGGTTGCTGTAGTCCCACTTGGTGCCGGGTTCATACGCCAGAGGGATGCTCTCGACCAGCTTCAGCAATTCGCCCTCGGTCCAGTCTTTTCGGAAATCGAAGTCCTTGGGATAGTCGCCGAATCCGGCCGTGTGGCTGAGAAGTTCGCGGATGGTCACGTTCTTCCACGCTGGCGGAGCGTCGGCGAAGAATTTCGTCAACGGATCATCGAGTCCGATCTTGCCTTCTTCCACCAGCATCATGACCGCAGTCGCGGTGAACTGTTTGCCGACCGATCCGGACTGGAAGACTGTTTCCGGTTTGACCGGAACTTGCAACTCGACGTTCGCCAGACCGAAACCCTCGGCCTGAACAATTTTCCCTGACTTCGCAACCAGCAGCGAAAGCCCAGGGATATGCTGCCGCTGCATCTCGGACTTCACATAGTCATCGACAGCCGAGGTGATCGTGGATCGTTGAGCAGTTAACGGCAAGAGGAAGAACGGAAAAAGACACGTGCTTAGGAGAACGCGAAAGATGCGCATGAAGTTGGTGAAGTACTCCCGGCGGCTGAGTCTACAGGCGACGAGAGCTCACCACAAGCCGGAATTGCGCCCTGAATCCCTCACCTCGAGCCGGACGCTACATCTGTCAGACGGTGCACGCCCGATCGCCGCATCGCGAACAGAATCACCCATCCAACGAGTCCAGCCAGAGGGAAGAAGATGAATCCCTCGATTACGCCCGGCAGCAAGTACGAGTGCGCGGAATGAACCGGCGTGACCGGTTGGCTGAAAGGGGGAAGTGAAGTCGCAATCACTTCGCCCTTTCGAATCGCGATGATGACTCCGGCCAGAATGATCGCCATAAGGATTGGCGTCGACTTTGGAAAACGGAATTCATTGCGCATGGTGAACCTCCTTGGGAAGAATGGGACATCGGGAGCGTTGGATCGAAAGTGAAAATTTTCACGAAAAGCCCCGCTGACGAGGCCCGCGATTTCGCAAAAATAGAAGACCGCCCGCGCCGCGAAACTCTTGCGATCGCAGTCGGCCCGAACACCTTCAAAGACTGCGATCATTTCTGCGCCGAACTCCGCGCGATACGTCGCCGGATACAGCCGCAGCAACAGTTGGTAGGCGTTGAGCATGGTCAACTCTCTTTCGTCGCGGCCCGCAGCGTGGCCAGGCGCGTGAGATGTTTCATGCGATCGACTTCGAGTTGCAGGTTGCGGCGTCCATGCGAAGTCAGGCGGTAAGCCTGGCGTCCGCGGGAAGTCTCGCGCTCTTCGAAGCGCTCGATCCAGTCGTCCTCGAGCAGGCGGCGGATTGCGCCGTACAACGTGCCGGTGCTGAGGACGACGCGCCCGTTACTCATGCGCTCGACATCTTTCAGGATGGAGTAGCCGTGACGCGGCTGCCCGGCCAGACTCATCAGAATCAACAGAACCGGCTCACTCAGCGGCGAACTCTCCATTACGGCCTCCGGCGACATGTCGCCTAACGACATATTGCTCCGAAGGCGACCCAAAGTCAAGAGGCTGTTTCTTACCCACAAAGGACACGAAGGCGCACGAAGGAATCCCGTACTGCATTGCGGCTACTCCGTCACTGTGACTTGCTTTCCGGAGTACTGGACAACCTTGTCGGCTTGGTCAGCTTCGTTCACACCAACGCCGTGGTTCTCGCGAACGAAAACTACACGGAAGGTGCGATTTTCGAGCATGCCCGGAAACTGGCCCTTACGGTCGCCGATTGTGAGCGTGTGGGCGGCATCATTCCAGTGCAACGAAATCGTCGCGTAGGCACCCTTCTCGTAGTTGTAGTTGTCGTTCTCGTCTTCGTAGATGCTGAAGTCGCCATCGGCACCGCGGTAGATACGAAGCTCGATCGGGTCTTCCTGCTTTTCGGTAGACCATTCCTGGTCGGGGCCAAGCGGAACGATGGATCCAGCGCGGACGTACAGAGGAAGGCGATCCAGCGGAGTGATGGCGTTCAGCATCCTGCCG
>DATJOA010000050.1:0-9395 GCA_035507635.1 Candidatus Acidiferrales bacterium | reverse complement strand
GAAGGATTTCTCTTGGAAGCCTAACGCCCGGCCGCCGCCGTCTGGGGTAACGGCTTGTGGGGTTCTGTGGGTGCGGCCGGGCGATCCTATGACTAGAAGGCCTAGTTCAATTGTGCTTATTTAAACCCCATTAGCATGCTATTTCTGTGACCGTGGTCACAGTTGAAAGTGATTTTGCTCATGCAAGAAATCGCACCATCGAAGTGCCCATTGCTGCTTCGGCTTATCCTCAATCTTCCCGCGCACAATTCGCTGTGATCTGAATCACCGAACGTCCCGCCGCCCATTCATACACTCGTAGTTGAGCGAGCCGAACGTGCTCATTCCATTTGCGGAGATCGATTCATCATGGCTTATGTAATCACCGATACGTGCATCAAAGACTCCCTCTGTGTCGAGGTTTGCCCAACCGATTGCATTCATCCCAAGCAGGACGAGCCCGGATTCGAAGCGGCCACTCAGATGTATGTGGATCCCGAAGGCTGCATCGACTGCGGCGCTTGCGTTCCCGCCTGCACTTCGGACTCAATCCATGCGCTGGAAGATGTGCCGGAAGAGAAAAAGGAGTTCATCGAGAAGAACGCCGGCTTCTATCAGAAGTAGTCTCACGCAAGATCGACCGCTCGGTCACAATCGCCGCGTGCCGGATACGAGTCAACCAGCTTGTCCGGCGCCCGACGGCTGTTTTCTGCCGCCCACGTTGACGTGGCTGCACCCCACCCGCTATCGTTCCGCTCCATGAACGTAGTCAAGGCGACTCGCCACTTTGAAGAGTGGCTGGGACATCGCACCGATCTCGTCAAGAAAGATCTCCAATTCAAACATGCCAGCATGAAGGAAGCGGTCTTCCCATTTCTTCGCGCGACGTACTACCGCTGGGCGCAACGTTGGCCCGATGTGTGCCCCGATCTCGCCAGCGCGCCGCACGTCCTCGCCGTCGGAGATCTTCACGTCGAAAACTTCGGAACCTGGCGTGACATCGAAGGCCGCCTCATCTGGGGAGTCAATGACTTTGACGAGACCTATTCGTTGGCGTACACCAACGATCTCGTGCGTCTCGCCACCAGCGCCCACCTCGCCGCCGAAGCTGGACACTTGCCGCTTAAGCACAAAGATATTTGTGACTCGATCGTCGAGAGCTATACCGAGGCCTTGCGGAAGCACGGCCTGGCCTTTGTTCTGGAAGAAAAAAATGAATGGCTGCGGAAGATCGCCGTAAGCGAACTCCGCGATCCGATCCACTTCTGGACGAAGATGGACGCCCTGCCAACTTTAAAAGAAGATATTCCCATCAGTGCGATCGAAGCGATCGAGCACTTGCTGCCCGCGCGTGATCTGGAATATCGCGTCGCGCATCGAGTTGCGGGTCTCGGCAGTTTAGGTCACGCGCGCTATGTGGCGATTGCCGACTGGAATGGCGGACGACTCGCCCGCGAAGCTAAGGCCCTCGTCTCTTCTGCATGCTACTGGGCTCGAAGCCATGAAGGGCCGTCCGAAATTCTTTATCAGACAATTATCAGCCGCGCCGTTCGCTGTCCCGATCCGTTCGTCCAGTTGCGCGGCCGCTGGATCGTTCGCCGTCTCAGTCCGCATTGCTCCCGCATCGAACTGTCCACGCTCCAGGCTCAAGGAGAAGAATTGCGCCTGCTTCGCGCCATGGGATGGGAAACCGCCAATATCCACTTGGGAACCAAGAGCGGTCGTAAGCCAATCCTGGCTCACCTGCGGAAACAGAAGTCGAAATGGCTACACGAGGCCACGCTCCAGATGGCACAGGCGGTCCGCGAAGATTGGAAAATCTGGAAGAAAGACGGCTACAAGTAGGATTCAGTAGTTATCTGATTCCATTTGTATTTTCTTAGCTGTGTCATCCTGAGCGGAGTCCAGGGATCCCTACCTCCCGACAAATCTGACAAGGTTAAGCAGCTCCGCTCCGCGCACTCGGCACAGCCGCAGCCTGCCGCTGCAACGGAGCCAAGGCAATTCCGCGATTCTGATCGTAGATCAATGTCCACTGTGCTGCACACTCGTCGCAGAGCCAGTAGTGCTCCACCAACCGCTGTTGCCTTCGTGCCCGCACGAAGGGTGGCGAAACCGATTCTCCCGGCTTCGACAACCGCTCGGTTTCCACCAAAAACAACTTGCCTTCCCGTAATCTAAGGAAGGGTCTACAGCACTGTAAATTTGCACATCGACTCAACATAAAAGCCTACTTGATCCCGACCGGAGTAGACGGACCCCATGTTTTTTCTGGGCACGCCGAGACTAAAAATGCACAGCATTTTGCCTGCCACGGAGCTTTCTTAATTCACGCTAAGCGTCTATCCCTGAGTTGCATCTACTCTGGTGCAACCATGAAATGTTGCTGCCGAGTATTCGGCAAACCATGCCGATGCTAAGTCACCCTCCCTTGTCGGCACTCTTCACGCCCAGCTAACATCAGTCGTATGCCCAGCGTGCTCGTATGTCCACCGAAATATTTCGATGTCATTGATCAGAAAAATCCGTACATGACAAAGCTCGTTCCCGTGGACCGCGCGAAAGCTCGCACTCAGTGGGAAAAATTCTGTAGCGTTTTGCAACAGAACGGATGCGAGGTCGAAACCATCGACCCTGTCGAAGATCTCGAAGACATGGTCTTCGCCGCGAATCAGGCCTTCGTCGGCGAGAAGCCAGGATATGGAAAATTCGTCGTCCCCAGCCGCATGGTTTACGAATCACGCCAGCGTGAAGTCCGGTATTTCACTGAGTGGTTCCGCGCCCGGGACTACCGCGTCATCGACCTCGAATTCGGCGAAGACTACCTGGAAGGCCACGGCGATCTGATCTGGCATCCGGATGGTTCCCGAGTCTATGGCGGTTACGGATTCCGTAGCACCCGGGGCGGAATCGACAAATTCTCGATGGCCGTTTCTCAGATGAGCATCCCCGTTTTGCCTCTGGAACTCACCGACCCTTACTGCTATCACCTTGACACCAGCCTCTGCCCTCTGAACAACGAAGCCGCCCTGGTTTTCGTTGGTGCCTTTTCCGCCGAATCGCTAGCCGCCCTGCATAAATGCTGGAAGCGCGTTCACCTTCTCGACGCCGAAGAGGCTCATCAGTTCATGGGAAACGGGATCGTCCTGAACGATCGCTACATCACGTCGCACATCTCGCCGCAGATCGACGCCAACCTTCGCGAAGAAGGATTGACTCCCGTTCTCGTCGACACCTCCGAATTCGAAAAAGCCGGCGGAAGCTGCTTCTGCATGAAGACCTTCCTGCCGTAATATCTTGCAGAAGCCATTGTCATCCCGACCGGAGCGTGCTGTTCCCGAAGGGAACGGCACGGAGTGGAGGGACCTTTTGTTGAAAGCCTTAGCCTAAGTCCCCTTGACCACGCCGCACATCTCGACGCCGAATGCTAGATCGATTTCGCTCGAGCGCGCAGCCCGTTTTCCTGGACTCCGCGCTCTGGCCTGGTCGGGTGACATTCTCTACGCCTCCCGCGGATACGACCTTCTCCGCGCCCGCATCACCGATTCCGCGAACGATGTCGCATGGCAGCCCGTCGCTAAATACTGCCCGAACTGGAAGCGCCGTCTGTCGGTCTCGACCCCGCTTAGCGCACGTCTACTTCGCGACGGTTTCCACGCGCTGTGCGGTTCGCCTACCGGAGCACTGGTCGCCGCCATCCCAGGAGCCGTCGTTACATGTGGTCCGGGCGAATCCGAATTCCGCGTGACGCACCGCCTCACGCGTGGCACGCGCCCACTTCACATCACGACGGTTCCCGGCGGAGCCATCTACTGGGGAGAATATTTTGACAACGCCCAGCGCGGCGAGGTCCACATCTACGCCTCTACCGACGCAGGCACGACGTGGAACATCGCCTACACCTTTCCCAGAGGCTCCATCCGTCACATCCACAACATCGTCCACGACCCGTGGGCGAACTGCCTATGGATCCTCACCGGCGACTACGGCGACGAATGTCGCATCCTTCGCTCTTCCTGCGATCTCCGCCAAGTCGACACCGTCCTTCAAGGTAACCAGCAAGCCCGAGCCGTCGCCGCCATCCCCATGGAAGACGGGTTGTATTTTTCGTCTGACACTCCACTCGAATCCAACTTCATATACCGCGTCGACCGTGAAGGATGCCTCTCTCAACTCGCCGCCATCAGCAGCTCCTCTATTTACGGCTGCCGGGTCGGAAAGAGTCTTTTCTTCTCAACGATGGTGGAACCCAGCGAAGCGAATCGCGACCGCAACGTCCGCATCTACGGCGGGGAGATCACAGGCAAATGGCACCCTTTGCTTGAATGGCCCAAAGACCGCTGGCCCATGGGCCTGTTCCAATACGGCAACGCCTTCCTGCCCGACGGTGACAACACAACTCGGTATCTCGCCGTAGCCACTACAGCAGTGAAGTCAGAAAACGCAGTCACCTCTGTCTACAAAATTGCTGCCTCGTGAAATCCTTCGTGTAACTTTGTGTCCTTTGTGGTTAGTTCTTGCCGCTGCCGTAATATGAATGCTTGCCTCACCTGAACTATTACCGACGCATCTTCAGCGCCTACCTTCTCGGCCGCACAAGCCATCTCACTTTCTGGCACGAAACTCCGACTGCGAATCCCAACTCCTCTCCCACCGAACTCGGCGAATACTACATGCCCTTCACCGAGAAGGCGGACTACGCAGGAGCCTACGACCCATCCGGCATTCCGCAACTCGACTATCACGGCCACATCGGCCTTCAATACAACCCCATCGCGATCGCCCAATACGGACTCGGCAACTACAACCTCTGGAAGCGCACCAATGATCCCGACCGCCGCCGCAAATTTTTCCTGATCGCCGATTGGCTCGTCTCCCATCTCGAACCCAACCCGCAAGGCCTGCTGGTCTGGAATCATCACTTCAACTGGGAATATCGCGACACCCTGAAAGCTCCCTGGTACTCAGCCCTCGCGCAAGGACAAGGAATCTCGGTCCTGGTTCGCGCTCACAAAGAGTCTGGCGACGCGCGTTATCTCGACGCCGCGGGCCGAGCCTTCGCCGCCTTCCAGCAGCCGATCGACAGCTCGGGCGTCGCCTTCACCGACGAATCCGGAGACCTCTGGTTCGAGGAATACATCGTTTCCCCGCCCACGCATATCTTAAATGGATTTATCTGGGCCCTCTGGGGTGTCTACGATTATTCACTCGCGACGCGCGACCGTTCGGCGCAGCAGCTTTTCTCCCGCGCTGTCCGCACCCTCCTTCACAATCTCGGCCGCTATGATCTCGGATTCTGGTCGCTCTACGAGCAATCCGGCACGCGCCTGCCCATGGTCGCCAGCCGCTTTTATCACCGTCTGCACATCGTGCAACTCCGAGTGATGCATCGCCTCACCGGCGTAGCGCTCTTCTCCGAAGTCGCCGACCGCTGGGAAGCCTACACGCATAGCCGCACGAATCGCACGCGAGCCCTGGTCTACAAGACTGCCTTCAAACTCTGCTACTACTAAGAGGAATCGTCTCGGGTCACCAAAAATTCATGTGGGGACAGCCGCCTCGGCTGTCCGGCGGCGCGGGTTATTGCGCCGCAGTGTTTGGCGATCGTCTCGACCGGAGCCTTGCCTCTGCGAAGCGGAAGGCAATGCGGAGTGGAGAGACCTTCTGTTCCCGCCGGTCGCTCGCAGGAAACTACCGCGACCAATCAATTCTGATAGCCTCTACTGTCCGTGAAAATCCTCTACCTCTCCCAATATTTCCCCCCGGAGATGGGCGCGCCCGCCGCCCGCGCCTCCGAACTCGCACGCCACTGGGCGCGCACCGGACACCAAATCTCCATCCTCACCGGATTCCCCAATCACCCCACCGGAGTCGTTCCGCCCGAATGGCGCAGCCGTCTCCGCCGCCTCGCGTTTCATGAAAAGATCGACGGCATCGACGTCTTCCGCACCTGGCTCTGGCCTCTGCCCAACCGCAAAGCCCACGAGCGCATGCGTAACTACGCGTCTTTCTGCGTCTCTGCTGCACTTCGCGGACTCACTCTTCCTCTCCCCGAAGTCATCATCGCTTCGTCGCCGCAGCTTCTCGTCGGACTTTCCGGATGGTGGCTCGCCTTTGTGCGCCAGATTCCGTTCGTTTTCGAAGTTCGCGATCTCTGGCCCGAGTCGCTTGTCGCTGTTGGAGCTGGGGCTGAGGGTTCGTTGCTCCACATCGTTCTAGGAAAGGTCGCCGGATTCCTCTACGAGCGCGCCAATCTCGTTGTCGTCGTCACTCCGGCGTTTAAAGATCATCTAATCGAACGTTGGCGCGTCCCGTCCGAAAAAATCGCCGTCGTCGAAAACGGAGTCGAAACCGATCTCTTCGCTCCCGCATCCAAAGACTCCATCACAGCCACGCGCCGCCAACTCGGAGTCGAATCCAGGTATCTTGTCTGCTACATCGGCACCATGGGCATGGCGCACGGCCTCGAAACTCTTCTCGCCTCCGCCGAACAGATCCGCAACATTCATCCCGAAGTCCACTTCCTGCTCATCGGAGAAGGCGCCGAAAAAGAGCGCATCCAATCCCTCGCGCAATCACGGGGCCTCGCCAACGTGCAGTTCCTCGATCAGCAGCCGCGCGAAAAAATTCCAGCTTTGATTTCCGCTTCCGATGCTTGCCTCGTGCTTCTGAAGAAAACCGACGTCTTCAAGACCGTAATTCCTACCAAGATGCTCGAGTTCATGGCATGCGCGCGCCCCGTGATTCTCGGAGTCGAAGGACAGGCTCGCCAGATTGTCCAAGACTCAGCCGCCGGTCTCGTTATCGAACCGGAAAACGCTGCGGCGCTCGCGGGCGCGATCGATCATCTGATTGCGACTCCATCATTAGGTCCGGCTTTAGGCAAGAATGGGAGGGACTATATCGTGAAAAACTTCTCCCGCGCCCGTACTGCGGAGAAATACACCGACGTACTTCAAGGGATGATCCGTCTCTAAAGCAACGCCCTACCCGAATCGAACTACGGATGTACGCTGTAGACCGTGACCATGGTCGCGGCACTTATCGCTGCATCAAACGTCTTGCCGGCGAAAACCTTACCGCCACTCACAGGAATGAATAAAATGTCATCCGCGTGAAGCTGCACATCCGGTGACTTCGCTTCCAGCATCTTCTTGATCTCTACCTTTTCCTCGACCATCCCGTTTGGACCTTTACGGATGATTCGCGAAGCTCCGAGTTTGGCCGTTCTGTTTGTGCCCCCTGCCAATGCCAGCGCCTGGAGCACTGTTAATGTGCCGTTATCCACGAGGAATCCACTCGGGTGTCCCACGTCGCCGACGACATAAATGATCGGAGCCCGCGGCACCGTGATGGTATCGCCGGGCAAAACATCCACATTTCCGCTGGTGTTGTCGGCCAGATTTCGCGGCAGTTCAATGTGAATCGGTTCCGGCTGGTCCTTGCGCAGGATAGCAATTTTTCGCGATGCCGACGCAGTGAATCCGCCCGCTTGCGAGATGATCTGATAGAGCTTGTGATCCGCCGTGTCGGGGTAAATTCCTGGCTTGGCTACCTCTCCCAGTACAGTCACCCCTTGCGAAGCTGCGTCATCGACGAAGATGGTGACGTGCGGATTCCGCACAAATCCGCCATCCTCAAGCCGCTTTTCAATCAGCGTCTGCGCTTCTTCCTGCGTCAGTCCTTCGACGTGGACGTAGTCGACCAGTGGAAGGTACACATCGCCAGAATTGCCCACGCGAGCTTTCGTTCCTAGTTCCGGTACGTTGTAAACGGTGACTTCCAGTAAATCGCCCGGCCCCAGCTTTACCGAAGGAAGACTACCGGTATCCTTTGCGCCATCGGAGGGCTGTTTCGCAACGTCCTGTGCGCTCGGCGCGCTGGCAGGGGTTTGGGAAACCGGCTGGGCAGCCGAGGGTACCGGGCTATTATTCTCCCCGGCTCCACTTGCATTTGCCGGCTGTTGCGCACTCAGAAGTTCCGGAATCGACAACGACAATGCAAGCGCGAGAACGAGGAATTGACCGCGGCGAGAAGATCCCGACCTGCCCAACTTCATCAATATAACCCCTGAATCATTTCAGTGAAATTTGAACAAAAGTCTAGCACAGGGGGATGATCGTTTTACCCACGAATCGTGCCCCTGTGTGTTAGTTTTCCACAGATTTTTTCCATCCGCCGGATTGAATTCCCACGAATCTGGCTGCTACAGTCGATGCCACCTTAAAAATCCAGCAGGAATCTTTTCACTCACTACTAACTACCGGAAGTCGCTGCGATACTTTCCGTTGAAGTCCGTGTTAGTGGCATGTGCAGTACCTCAGTGTTAGATCGAGGTGACGTAGTTGACCGTCATTTGTTTGGGCCTGTTCTTTTCGGGGCTGTTGTTCGCCTTCGTACTGACCCGGTATGTTCGCGATGTGGCGAATTCCAGGGGATGGGTTGCTGTTCCCACCCAGGAGCGGCATCTCCACTCCACTCCCTTACCTCGTCTGGGCGGCGTTGCCATCTTCCTCAGCTTCTGCGGATGCATGGCCATCGCCGCGCTCTGGGTTTCTCGCCATCCTCTGTTGCACTCTCCGCACTCTCTCAGGACTCTGGTCACCATTCTCGTCCCAGCCGCCCTGGTATTTCTCCTCGGCGTTTACGACGATCTACACGGAGTCGGCCCTTACTTCAAATTCACGGTGCAGGGCATCGCGGCTACCATGCTCTACGTTGGCGGCCTGCGGATTATCAACATCCCGGTTATTTTCGGCGACCGCATCCTGCCCTGGTACATCGGGCTTATTCTCACGGTCGGATGGGTTCTGGCGATCACCAACGCCTTCAACCTGATTGACGGGCTCGACGGCCTCGCCGCTGGCTCAGCCCTGTTCTCGACGATGGTAGCCTTCGTCGTCGCGCTATTGAACGGGCCTCCGCTGGTCGAGATCATGACGATCGCCTTGGCGGGCGCGGTTCTCGGATTCCTTCGCTACAATTTCAACCCTGCCACCATTTTCCTTGGCGACTCGGGCAGCCTGTTTATTGGATTCCTGTTGAGCGCCCTCGCCCTTAACGGGGCGCAGAAAGCTCCTACAGTAGTCGCGGTTGCCATTCCGATCGTCTCCTTCGGCCTGCCAATTCTGGAAACAGTGCTCTCCGTCATCCGCCGTCTTATCAGCGGGCGTCCCGTATTCACCGCGGACGCCGAACACATTCACCATAAGCTTTTGCAGCATGGCCTGACTCACCGCCAGGTGGTGATTCTGCTTTATGGCGTATCGGCCGTCTTTGCCTTGCTAAGTCTCTTCCTTCTGTGGCCCACCGGAAGCTCCCTGGGACTGGTTCTCTGCGTTCTTGGGATAGGCATATGGATCGGGGTGCAGCATCTCGGCTATCTAGAATTCGGAGAGCTTGCCCGCGTTGCCCAT
>DATJOA010000049.1:0-11684 GCA_035507635.1 Candidatus Acidiferrales bacterium | reverse complement strand
GGTTTGGGCTGTTATGTTATGGGCAAGTCTGGATTAATACGCATCCATCGGAACGTCAGAACTCGAGTTTTGTCGTGTAGTAGCCGGCTCGATGACGCACGTGATAGCCAACGGAATCGGGAACTCCGGTGATGCTGACTTGAATGCGGCGAAAGTCAGAAAATGAATTGTGTTGCGAGGGATAGTAGGCGAGCAGATACTGGGTGCGAAGTTCGTCACTGATTTTTCCGAACGCCTGATCCAGCTGATCCATGGAAGTGGCGTAGTAGTATTTGCCGCCCGTATCTTCGGAGAGTTGAATCAGGGCGTGTTCGCCTCCCGTCTCGCGACCGGCGCTCGATTCGATCGGAACGATGATGATCGAGTAGACAATCGCCTCCGCCTCTACCGCCGCGCGGACGGCTTGTTTGTAATCGACTTTGCTGATCGTGTCCCCACCGTCGGTGATGAGGACAATGACTTTGCGGCCTTTGCGGTGATTGAGAGAGCCCGATGCAATGAAGATCGCGTCGTAAAGAGCGGTGGCGGCTCCGACCCGCAGATGATCGATGCTCTCATCGATTTGCTTCAGGCTGGATGTGTATCCGCGGGTGATTTCGTCGACGACCTCGCTGAATGCGAAGATCGACAGAGAATCTACCGGGCGCAGGATGGCGTGGGCGAATCTCTTGGCCGACTGCTGCTCGAGAGGCAGGTCGTGGCGCGTGCTCAGGCTGGTATCGACTTCCAGGGCAATTGACAGAGGCAGTTGGGATTCTTTGTCGAAGACCGCGATCTTCTGTGGCTGATCATCTTCCTTGAGAACGAAGTTCTCTTTTTTCAAGCCCCCGACCGGAGATCCCTTTCCATCGGTCACAGTGACGAAAACGTTCACCAGATTGACATCGACCTTGAGTGTGGTAGCGGGTTGGGATTGGTCCGACTGACTGGGGGTAGGGTTGGAAGATTGCTGCGCCTGCACGCTGGAAACGACACACACGAGGCTGAACAGCAACAGGGTCTTAACGGTTTTTCGCACTGGTGAAAATTATACCTATCGTCCTATTTGCGGTCCTGTCGTTGGACCGCGGCAGCCATGAACCGGCAGTTCGCGGCGTTGGGAGCAAAAGGGCCGTTCACTTAGATGCCGGGACCGGAGTCTGGCTGCCTTGGGCTAGTAGTTGGCGCACGGAATTTCGGCCGGAAACGGTTCTCCGTCGGCCCAGACTGCACCATCTTCAAAGAATTCCTTTTTCCAGATTGGGACCTTGCGCTTGAGAGTGTCGATGAGCCAGCGGCAGGCGTCGAAGGCGGGTCCGCGATGGGCTGACGCGACGACAATGAGCACGCTGGTTTCACCAATCTCCATGCGGCCCAGCCGGTGGACGATGGCAACATCGCGGATTTTGAATTCCCTGAGCGCTTGCTCGGCCAGCGACTCCATTTCCTTGAGGGCCATGTCTTCGTAGGCTTCGTAGTCGAGATAGAGCGTTTTGCGGCCTCGGCTGTGGTTGCGGACGATGCCTTCGAAGACCACGATGGCGCCATCTTCCGGACGGGAGAGTGCAGAACCCGTCTGTTGGGCATCCATGCGGTCACGGACGATTGACGCATGGCATGATTTCCGGGTTGCAACTTCGGCCTTTAGCGAGCCGGTACTTGGGCCATCAAGGCCTCCACTCACTGGAGGAAGAAGTGCGACCTCATCTCCGTCACGCAGAGCCGTTTCTGCTTTCGCATATTGCTGATTTACCGCGAACGCGAGGGACGGACGAGACTCCCTGAAGCGCGGCATTGTGGATTCATAGCGGGCGAGTATGTCGCGGACTGAGGCATGATCGGGAAGTTCCATTGAATCGGATGACTTTCCCACGAGGTCTTTGAGCATTCCGAAAAGGAGAACGCGCACGCGCATGCGAGTTCAGTGTATCGCGAAAAGGTCTTAGGGCTCTGCCAGCGGCTTCGTCACAGAAATCCTCACTTCTGGCAAAACCGGCCAGAACTGGGGCAACCACTCATTTCTTCAGGTGAAAGCAAAAGGCCAGCACCATCAAGTGCTGGCCTGATTTGTTTCAAATGGCAATTAGGCTTGCGTTAAAACGCGGTCGTGAACCGGCTCGGGTTCTTTGACCGGCGTCGGGTTGTAGTCCTGCTTGGGATCCTTCGGCGGCGTTGGCGGAATGATCTGTGCCGCCGCGCTTCCGGCAACGGAGGGCAGTGACACCTTCAACGCTTCCTCAATCGTTTTCACGTAGTGCACCTTGAGATTCTCAAGCTGCTCCGGTGAAAGATCCTCTTCGACGTTCATCTTATTTTCCGCCGGCAGAATCACGTCGTGAACGCCAGCGCGCTTCGCAGCCAAAACTTTTTCCTTAATTCCGCCCACAGGAAGCACATTTCCGCTGAGCGTGATCTCGCCCGTCATCGCAATGAGGGGAGTGATACGCCGCTTGGTCAGCAGCGAAACCAGAGCGGTGGCCATAGTCACGCCTGCCGACGGACCGTCCTTCGGGATCGCGCCTGCGGGTACGTGAATGTGGATGTCGTGGCTGGCGAAGAAATCTTCCGGCACACCGAGACGATCTGCATTCGAACGGACCCAGGTTAGAGCAGCTTGCATCGACTCCTGCATGACCTGGCCGATCTGGCCGGTCATGGTGAATCCGCCCTTGCCTTTCATGGCGTTGGCTTCGACGAAGAGCACGTCGCCGCCGGAAGGGGTCCACGCCAATCCGACCGCAACGCCCGGACGTTCCGTTCGCTCGGCAATTTCGCCTTCGCTACGGATCTTGATGCCGCCGAGGAATTCCTGCACGATTTCTTTTGTGACGATGAGCTTCTCGGTCTTGCCTTCCGCCAGGCGGCGCGCCTGCTTTCGGCAGATGGTGCCGATGGTGCGTTCAAGGCTGCGCACGCCCGCTTCCCGCGTATAGTGCCGGATTACGTAACGGACAGCTTCTTCCGGAAATTCGATTTGCTCCGGAGTGATTCCGTTCTCGTCGATCTGGCGCGGAATCAGATACTGAAATGCGATGTGCACTTTCTCTTCTTCCGTGTAGCCCTGCAGCTCGATGATCTCCATGCGATCGCGCAAGGGCTCGGCAATGGGGTCGAGCATGTTGGCGGTCGTAATGAAGAGCACTTTCGAAAGATCGAAGGTCACATCGAGATAGTTATCGCGGAACGTGGAATTCTGCTCGGGATCGAGGGCTTCGAGCAGAGCCGAAGCCGGGTCGCCGCGGAAGTCGCGTCCGACCTTGTCAATTTCATCGAGCATGAACACCGGATCTTTCGTCTCGGCACGGCGAATGCCCTGAATGATCTGTCCAGGCAGAGCGCCGATATAGGTGCGACGGTGGCCGCGAATTTCGGCCTCGTCGTGGACGCCGCCCAATGATAACCGCACAAACTTGCGGCCAAGAGCTCGAGCGATCGATTTCCCGAGCGACGTTTTGCCTACGCCCGGAGGTCCGACGAAGCAGAGAATTGGTCCCTTCATATTCGGCTTCAATCGCCGAACAGAGAGGTAGTCGAGAATACGATCTTTTACTTTCTCGAGATCGTAGTGGTCGTGATCGAGAATCTCCTTGGCTTTGGGAATCTCGATCTCCTGGCCGGATGTTTTCGCCCACGGCAGAACGGCGAGCCATTCGATGTAGTTGCGCGTCAACGAATAGTCGGCGGCCATGGGCGACATGCGCGAGAGACGGCCGAGTTCTTTCAGGGCCTCTTTCTTGACTTCGTCGGGCATGCCCGCTTCTTCGATCTTTTTCTTAAGATCTTCAACGTCGCGCTGACCTTCGTCCTGCTCGCCCAGTTCCTTCTGGATCGCCTTCATCTGCTCGCGCAGGTAGTATTCGCGCTGCGTCTGCTGGACGCGGTCCTGCACTTCGCTCTGAATCTTGTTCCGGAGTTGCTGGACTTCGAGTTCCTTCGCCAGGTGCTGGTTGATTTTTTCCAGGCGCACATGGACATCGAGAGTCTCTAGAGTGTCCTGCTTGTCGGGAGTCGAGAGCGATGGCAACGATGAAGCGATGAAATCTACTAAGCGCCCTGGCTCGTCGATGTTCATAGCAACGGTCGAGAGCTCGTCCGAGAGCGTTGGCGAACCGGCGACGATCTGCTGGAACAGGGTTAGAACGTTGCGTTGCAAAGCTTCGATTTCGGAAGTTGCGGAAGGTGTAGCGCCCTCGGGAAGCGCGTGGTAGTACGCGCTCATAAAAGGTGTTAATTGTGTGAACTCGCCCAGGCGAACTCGTTCCAAGCCTTCTGCGAAAACGAAAAGGCTCTGATTCGGCATCTTGACGACTTTGTGAACAACGGCCGAAGTTCCGACCGTATAAAGATCGCTGGGCTGCGGCGCGTCGACACGCGCTTCGCGCTGGGCGACCACAATAATGGTCTTGTCCTCGCCCAAAGAATTGATTAATTGCACCGAGCTTTCACGCCCTACCGTCAGGGGCAAAACCGCATGGGGGAACAGCACAGTATCCCGAACGGGGAGTACCGGGAGAGCCCTTTGTTCGTTTGTTTCCTTATTCTTAGGAGTGCGCTCGAGCGGCGTCTGTTGGCTCATGATTCTCCTTGAGTGTAACTCGCTCAAGTTTAGATGACGGCATACCGGGAAAGGTTTCAGAGCGATCCAAACCGCTCCCGCAAGAGCTTGAATTCTATTCCCTTATGGACTGTGCAGAATATATCTAAGGTGCAGAGGCTAACGCGGCAGGTACCCGGTGGCAAGAGCTAAGTTGGAAACAGATGTATCGGTCCGCCAGTGGAGACTCAAAGTGCGCAACGGTCCTTCGACGGAACGACGCCCGCGTACCGACGGGCTAAGGTTCTGATCACTGCCGATGAAAGAGCGGCTCCCCGTCCACGCGAGTACCTGGCTTACGCTCGGTTATTGCTGAAAAACGTGCTTGGCGGTATCTCCGTGGAAATCGAGTTCCTGAAGCACAAGCTCTTTATTTGCATTTAACTCGTAGACGCTCTGGTCTTTCTCAATTTTCTTCTGGAGCTGGACCAGGGTGCACTTTACTTTGAATTCTTTTTTGCTCTGGACATGTCGAAACACCATGACGTGGTCCTGCCCTTCCATGGTGTGGCGAACGACGTACTCGCCGGCGGGTAGCACAGTGGACCCGATGTGAACAACTGCGTCGAATGTGATGTGGTTCACTTCGCGAACTCCAAATTGGTTCTCGCTAGCTAGCGCCATAGCAACAAAGACACACATCACCAGACCTGCAACCTTAAGAAAACGCATGAAAGCCTCCTTAGCAGAATGGTCCTCAGGGGCGAATCGCAGAGGACGGCTCCAGTGTAGGAAGCTGCGCCGCGAACCGAATATGTGCACAATCACAAGGGGCTGTGACGGCAGGACAACCGGTTCCATTCCGGGTGTTATCTTTTCCGGATTACCTGAGCCGCGAGGTCCTACTTAGGCGGCCGGATACACGCCCAGCACTTTGACGAACTCGGCTACCTCGCCGAGATGATGGAGAGCATTCTGCGCAGGCTCGTCGTCGCCGCGAAGGAAATCCACATAGAAAACGTACTCCCAGGGACGTCCGCGCATGGGGCGGGATTCGATCTTGCTCAGACTGATGTCGCGCAAGGCAAAGACGCTCAGGGACTTGAAGAGGGCACCCGGAGTGTTCTTGACCTGGAAGGCGATGGAAGTTTTGTTCGCCCCCTTGGGAATCAAAGAGCGGTAGTCGAATTCCCTCTTTTTCCCTGACCGCGTAGCGAATTTTCGGATCAGGAAGAAACGGGTGAAGTTGCACTTATCGTCCTCGATCCCGGCCTGCAGGATCTTCCCAGAATACTCGCGAGCTGCCTGTCGACCGGCAATGCCGGCCGCATCTTTCAAACTCTTCTCGATGACGTGCTTCACGCTTCCGGCGGTGTCATAAAAGGGAACAGCCTCAATCCGAGAATGGTGGCGGAAAAAGTCACGGCACTGATCGAGGGCTACAGGGTGCGAGAGAACCCGTCGGAGCGAGCGAAGTTGTACTCCGGGGCTGGCAATTAGATTGTGAACGATTCGGAGCAGGTATTCGGCCTGGATGAATACACCGCGGGAGACCAGCAGATCGGCATGTTCGGCCACCGTGCCGGCGAGAGTGTTCTCAATCGGAATGACCGCCGCATCGACGGAACCTTTCTCGACGCGATCAAAGACCTCGGCTGAGCGAGCACACGGAGCAACCGTGCAGCGCGGCAGCATCTTTTCGGCAGCTTCATGGCTGAAGGAACCGCGTTCCCCCTGAATGGCGACTTTCATAGTTTGAGAATGGTTGATTCTTGCTTTTTGATTGTTGAATAAAGGCAATCAGGCTTCAATCCTCGCTCAGCATGACGAAACCTGGAGGATCTCAACAGAGCCAAACGCTGTCTCCGTTTATTCGATCAACAATCAAAAATCAACGATCAACCTTTCCAAAGGCCTTTCTGAGCACAAGCGCGTCAACGCCATTGGAATAATACCGGGGCCACGTGCGGATGACAGTGTAGCCGTGGCGTTTGTAAAAGGACAGCGCTCCGACATTATCGACCGCCGCTTCAAGGCCCACGGAATGGCTTCCTGCGGCACGCATGCGATCTTCTGCCGCACTGAGGAGAGCCGACCCCAGTCCCGAACGCCTCGCCGACATCAAGACATCGATCGTAATAATGTGTCCCGTTGGCCCGATGTGGCCCACGATGAAGCCTTGCGTCTTGCCGGATTCGTCGTCATCGGCGACCAGGGTGAACGATGCCCGATGGCATACGTAGGCGCGAAGCTCCGGCTTCGAATAAGAGATGCCGGGACCAAAACACTGCTGATCGATGCGCCAAAGCGTTTCAAAGTCGCCAGGCTTGAAGTCCCGAATGACGAAGGCCACAGGTTTATTGTAACGACCCGAGGTAACGCATGTAGGTCATCGTCCAACCGCCCGGCATTTTCGCGGTACGCGATTTCCACAGCTGCGCCGGGATTCGGGATTGAAAAAAACCAGCTTTGGGACTAATGTGCACTTGCTCCAATCGCAACCTCAGTCGTACCATCGGCATCAGAGCAATGGGGAAGACGTGGTGGGACGCCTTCTAGTTATCGATGTGGTCTCCGCGGTTGCGGCCCTTGGAATCTGGTACGTCCTGTTCGCCGCTTACAACCGCCGCAAAGGGAGTGAAGCTCTGCGGTGGGTGCAATCAGCATGCGCCGGCAAAGGACGTATTCTTGATTCCCGCTGGCTGAACAGCTCCCGCCTTTATGCCCGCCTCCAGTTCCCTTCCCGCAGCTTTGAAAATGCGCATGTCACGATGAAATTCCGTCCGCGTCCATTGCCTATCCAATGGCTGCTGAGCCGGATTCACAATCAGAAAGAAACGCTGACATTCGAGGCCGACCTGGGAGGGTCGCCGGCATTTCATCTCGAAGTGGTGCGGCACCGCTGGTGCGCACACAGCCGCGGCGTTAATACTCAGAAACGCGATGAACGAGAATGGGATGTGTACGAACCGGGGCCTATTGTTCTAACGACCCGCACGCACTGGAAGCAGGATTCGACTCCGGAACTGAACACGCTGATGACGGTGCGGCAACAGGATGTGCTGCAGGTCCGTTTTCGGCCGGAGTCGCCTCAGTTCTCGGCTACAATCGCGCTTGATGCCCTCGACGATCCCCGCACCGCTGCTGGATTTCTAACCACTCTTCGAGAGCTGGCAGCGGGTGCATCGGCTCATCGTCAGTAGCTTTTCCGGAGCTTTCGTCTCGCCACCTTTGTAACCATCCTGTTTCGCTGAGCCGTAATACAGTAAACTCGAAACCATGTTTAGCAGCCGCCAGGGATCGATTCATCTGTTCCGGTTCTCCGGGATCGATGTGTTTTTGCATTGGTCGTGGTTTCTAGTGGCGGCATATGAGATCCGCAGTAGGCCCGGATATTCGTCGATCACCACGAACCTACTCGAATATCTGGCACTCTTCCTGATCGTGTTGTTGCACGAGTTCGGACACGCGCTCGCGTGCCGGCAGGTCGGCGGCAAGGCGAATCGGATTGTGCTGTGGCCTTTGGGCGGCGTGGCGTATGTCGACCCACCGCAGCGACCAGGAGCCACGTTGTGGAGCCTTGCCGCGGGGCCGTTGGTGAATGTCGCCTTAATACCAGTCCTTCTCTGGCTCGTTTCCATGAACCACGCCACGATCTGGACAAGCACAGGCCTAAATTTCGATGGATTGCTTCCGGCCATCTTCTGGATTAACGCTTTGCTTCTGGTCTTCAACATCTTGCCAGTGTATCCCCTGGACGGCGGCCAGATTCTGCGATCGCTGCTGTGGTTTTTTATGGGTCGCGCGCGAAGCCTGATGATTGCAACCATCCTCGGCTTTCTGGGTGTTGCAGGTTTCATTGCGGCTGCCCTGCTGAGACAGGACATTTGGCTGGGCGCGATTGCCGTCTTCATGCTCATGAACTGTTGGGGCGGGCTGCGGCATGCTCAGTCGCTGTTGAAAATGGCGAAGTTGCCGAAGAGGGAGCAGTATTCCTGCCCGAATTGCAAGACTTCTCCGCCGATCGGACCTTACTGGAGATGCGGCCAGTGCGGGCAGGCTTTCGACACCTTCGAATCGAGCGCGGTTTGCCCTTATTGCTCGACGCAGTTTCCGGCGACCCAGTGCCTGAGTTGCGGACATCAGCATCCGCTGATTGATTGGGCGACGCCGACTATCATGGCGCCCACGATTCAATACGCGCAGCCGGGTTCAGAGATTAGCGCGAAGTAGAATTGCACAGCACAGCGGAGCTCTCGTTCCGCTGGACAGCCGAGGCGGCTGTCCCCACATAAATCTCTTCTCCCTTCCGCTCTCCGAAATAAATCCCTTTTATCGGTTGCATCAGCTTTTTCGATTGGCTGGGGCGAGGGGCTCGCGCTATTCTTCCGTGTTCCAAGTCAGCCGTGTTGAAACCAGCCATTTCAACTTCCGTCTGTCCGTAAAGGTTTTGCACAAAAATCTAAGTCCTTTATCGAAGGAGACTGAAGCACATCCATGTCTAACGAACTGCGCAATTTCCTGACACTGACCTACGACGAACTCGAAGAACTCAACCTCAAGACAAAGGAGCAGCGCAGGAACCGCACCGCACCGCACAAAATTCAGGAAGACCGGCTGAAATATCTAACCGACGAAAAACGCATCAAGGCCGTGACCGTGCTCTTCAGCGACCTCGAAGGCCGGTTGCACATGCTCGATTACGACAAGAAGTTCCTGCTGAAGAGCTACGACAACCTGACCTTTGACGGATCGTCGATCCGCGGCTTCACCGCGCAGCGGGAGAGCGATCTGCGGCTCGGCATCGATTGGGCAGCATTCTACTGGGCTCCGTCGGATGTGTTCGGGTCGGGCAAAGTGCTGGTCTTTGGCGAAGTCATCGACAAGGGCGGGACGTCCTATTCGGGCGACATTCGCGGCGTGCTCAAGAATTACGCCGAAGACCTCCACAAGAAAAAGGGCTACACGCTGAATGCCGCGAATGAAATTGAAGGGTTCCTGTTCAAAGGGCCTGACGCCGAGCGCCACTTCCATGAGACGGGCAGGTTCGAATATGTGAATACCGGCGGATATTATCACTCACTCCCGGGCGATCCGCTGCGCACGTTCATCGATACGACAGCCGAAGTGCAGCGCGCGATGGGCTTTCAGAACGAGAAGGACCATCCTGAGGTCGCGCCGTCGCAGTTCGAAATCAACTACGGGTACGGCGAAGTTGTATCCGCAGCTGACCAAATCCAGCTTTACAAGTTGATCTGCCGCCAGGTTGCGACCCACATGGGCCTAACCGCTTCCTTCCTGCCGAAACCCGTGGTCGGGGTAAACGGCAGCGGGATGCACACCAACGTCTCGATCAGCGAAAACGGCAAGAATCTATTCTGGGATGCGAAGGGCGAAGAAAAACTCAGCAAGCTCGGATGGGCCTTTATCGACCGCATCTTGACGCACGGGAACGATATTTGCCTGCTGCTGAACCCGAGCGTGAATGCGTACCGACGACTCGACCCGCACTTCGAAGCGCCGAATCAGATCAAAGCATCGGCCGTGGACCGTGGGTCGATGATCCGCGTTCCGATCGGAAACGAGAAGAGCATGCGGGTAGAAGTTCGGTCGGTCGCGCCTGATGCGAATCCGTACCTCGTTTTGTTGTCGATCTTCAAGACAGGTATCGACGGCGAAACGTCCAAGATCAAGAATCTCCGCCAGGCCGAGCGGTACTTGCCTGACAACATCTATGACGCGCTGGAAAATTTCCGCAAGGCGGAGTGGACAACTACGCTGCTTGGCGAGGATGTCAAAGGCCGGTACGCCGACCTGAAACAGGCCTCGGCTGACCGTTGCCCGCGCGCGCTGGGGACATTCGTGAAGGCGCAGGAGGTGCAGTTTCATCACGAAGTCTACAACCAGTTCTTGTGGAATCTGTTCTAACCTACACGCAGTTCTGCCAAGCCCCGGTGAGAGCCGGGGCTTTTTCTGTTCTGCCGCCGTTGACTCGCTTCCCATCCGCCCCTAATATTGCACTCCGAATTCAGGCCATCTCAATGACAACGCCTACGAATCGCGCGGCACGCAATCTGTTTCACGCTATCGCCACCGATGTTCATTTCTGGATTCCCCTCGGGGTGCTGATCGGCGGCCTAATTCTCCTGGACAAGCTCCGTTGAACACCTCGTCATCAACTGCACGGATGGCACCGCATCCGGCCGGAACCGCGCGGCTGCGGAGTCTTCAGGCGCTTGGCATCTTCTGCGGGTTCGCGGCCGGGGCGTGGCTCGGCGGCGCGGAGGCTCCCATCAAGCTGGTGAATCCGGAGATTTCTCCGATCACCGTCTCGCTCGTGATGGTGCTGGGAGTATTTCTCGCGCGGTGGAGTGTGCCAGCGTTCATTCGCGGCACGGCCGATTTGCGCAGCGATATACGGCAGGCACCGCACCTGATCGTATGGGCCATTCTCGCTGGATGCATGTGGGCCGTCGCCAATACGCTGACGATTTATGCGATCCGAAATGTCGGGCTGAGCATCGCGTTTCCGCTGTGGAACACAAACAGCCTGCTCGGGATTCTCTGGGGTGTGGTGCTATTTCGCGAATTGCGGTCGGCCGGATGGAAGCGCTGGCTGGGAGTGCTCGGAGGCGCGACCGTCATGTTCGCCGGCGCGGCTCTGCTAGCGATCGCGTCATCGCACGAGGCGGCGCCGGGCAAGGCGACGCTAGGAATTGCGGCCGCTCTGGGAGCCGGAATCCTCTGGGGAACGATGTACATCCCATACCGCAAGGCGTATCTGACCGGGATGAATCCGCTGTCGTTCATCACGTTCTTCAGCGTGGGCGAAGTGGTCACGATGATGTCGCTGGCAATCGCCTATCGCGGGGCAATTCCACTGTGGCATGAACTGGGGAGTGCTCGCGCCGTGCTGTTCTGGCTGATCCTCGGCGGATTCGTGTGGGTTCTCGGAGATTTGTTTCAGCAGTACGCGACCAAATACGTCGGGATCAGCCGCGGCATTCCCCTCTCGAATACCAACCAGCTCTGGGGACTGCTGTGGGGGGTTCTCGTCTTTCACGAACTGCAGGGCGGCAGCCGAACTGTTTATGCACAGGTTACGGGCGGTTCTCTGCTGATGATGCTGGGCGCACTGGCGATCGCGCTCTCGTCGGCGAATGAGAGCGAG
>DATJOA010000048.1:0-41182 GCA_035507635.1 Candidatus Acidiferrales bacterium | reverse complement strand
TGCAGCACGATCGCGTCTTTTTCCAGTTCGATATTCGATTTCGAGTCTTTCAAGTCGAAGCGGGTATGGATCTCTTTCAACGCCTGCTGGATCCCGTTGGAGACCTCCTGCATATCGACTTTGCTGACTACGTCGAAACTGTTATCGGGCATACATTTCTAATCTTTCTGAAACAAAGGAATGTTGAGTTGAGGGTAACAGAATTCAGAGCTGGCGTGCGGGAACTTTGCTTTCAACCGTTTCAGATATTTTGAAAAAATTGTAGAAATTCCGGGCGGTCTGTTCGCCGATATCTTCCATCGACAAGCCTCGTAATTCTCCCAACTTGCGGGCGGTTTCTTTCACGAACGAGGGCTCATTGCGTTTTCCACGGTAGGGAACGGGAGCGAGATAGGGGCAATCCGTTTCGATCAACATGCGATCCAGCGGGACTTCGAGGGCGGCGTCACGTATCTGCTGCGCCTTGGGGAATGTCACGTTGCCCGCGAAGGAGATCATGAATCCCATGTCGAGTGCCCGCTTGGCCTGCGGCCAGGTTCCGGTGAAGCAGTGGAGAACTCCGCCGATGCCGTGGGGCGCCCACTGATCGCGGATCATCTCGAGGCAGTCGTCCCACGCGTTCTCGCTGTTGTCGGAGGGCCGGCAGTGGATCACGATTGGCAGCTTCGCCGCTGCGGCGAGCTCCATTTGCCGGGAGAAAACCTGCTTCTGCGTGTCGCGCGGTGAATGGTCGTAAAAGTAGTCGAGGCCGATTTCGCCCCAAGCGATGACCTTGGGATGCCGCGCCAGACGCTCCATCTCGGCGTAGGCGTGGTCGGATGCGAGCCGGGCCTCGTGTGGATGAATTCCAATCGTCGCGTACAAAAATGGATACATTTCGGCGAGCTTAATCCCTGCGTCGAGCGTCGGAGGGCCGTCGCCGTTGCCGATCGCGACGATCGAGCGGACTCCCGCGTCGCGTGCCCGGGAGATCACTTCTTCCCGATCGGAGTCGAACTGGCGCCCATCCAGATGTGCGTGGGAATCGACGAACATTGTGGCTAGTCTACAACGCGGGCGCGAATGGGAGCTGAGGCTCAGGAGTTGGCGTGGTTTTAGTACCGTTTCGCAGGTCGCAATCCTACGGTTTTCGCTCTATCTAATATTTTCCCGTTTCACTCAAAAATAATTCGCAGTGTTCCGCGCCGAAGGTAACGCAGGCGACGAAATACAGGAGTTTTCAGGTGGCCATTGGCGTGCAAAGAACGAAGCTAAGGGCCAAAATGCGGTATCGGAATCCGGATCCAAACCTCGTCGCCTCCCTGCCATCCACCAAGTCTGTCACTCCCGTGATCCTGGCGATTGTTGTGTTCCTTCCCGTTTCTCTGGCGTTCGCGCAACAAAACAATCCGAGCACCGGACCCGATCTGCTCACGTTTATTGTCCAGGGAATGCAAAAAGCCCAATCGGGCATTCAGCTTCCGGTGCGAATTACGCGCGTATATCAGGTCGGTGCGGCTAATGATTTTACGAATGTGGTGGCGGCGGTCGATTTCACTCCGCCGGGCCGATACGAGATTCAGAAACGCGACGGAAGCGGCAGGGCTGAACAGGTCGTGAAAAGGCTGCTGCAGCACGAAATTGAAGTTCAAGGATCGGTCCAGAAGTCGCAGTCCAAGGCTTTCACGAACGACAACTACGCGTTCGCGTATGTCGCTACCGCGATGCTCGATGGCCATCTTTGTTACATCCTGCAGATCACTCCGAAGCGGCAGCAGGTGGAACTGGTTTCGGGACGGGCATGGATCGATCGGCAGTCTTTTCTGATTCGGCGGATCGAAGGTACGCTCGCGAAATCTCCCTCATGGTGGGTCAGGAGCGTTCACGTCGCAATCACTTTCGGCAATTTTGACGATGGATGGGTCCAGACCAGCATGAAGGCCGTCGCTGACATACGTTGCCTGGGCCAGCGCGAAATGACCTCCCAGACTCTTAGCATTGAAACCGCGCCTCTCGCCGCACGGAATGCTGCCCAAACCATGGATCGCTCGGACGACGCTGAGGACGCTCAGTAAGCGTGCGAATCCCTCTCGTTCGAATCAGCGCGTCTTCATCATGCGCAGAATCGCCAACCGGTCCATCGTCGCTTTCGATGGATCATTGCTTTCCGAGTAGTAAGCGAGCATTTGTTCTTTTAGAGAGGCTGGGATCACCCTTGACGGACGTGACGTGAGCCGCCTCAGCAGTTCGTCATGCGTCTGGTCGGCCAACGCATAATCACCCAACTTCACCTTTATGCCAGTATCGAGATCGAGGTTGGCGAGTTCCGCCGGGGAATCTGGATTCGCGGCCAACTTGTCGAGCGCTTCGCGAAAAACATCTACGGTACGGTTCAAGCTGCGTACGTAGCGATCTTCTGTGGCAGTCGTAGGAATCTTGATCGCCAAGTCTGACGCGGCGCCGATTTTTGGAACAAGAAAGACCAGCACTGCCAGCAGGTGCGCTTTGAATCCGGGGCCGTGATAGGTGTGCTTCCACTTTCCGCGGTCGTAGTTCGTTTGCGCGACGCGCTGATTGAAAAGATGGAAGGCCTCGTCGTCCGGATGAGGAGGGAACTGATGCCGGTGCAGCACGACCTCCGCCTCGGCAAAGGCCGGAATGAAGCTGCGAACGCTCGTGCGGTAGCTGCGAAGGGCGGGATGCGCGCGACCCAGCACTTCGTGAATGTCGAATCCGTAGGTATTGACGAAGGCGGCTTCCAAAAATTTCCTTGGAACTTTGAATCCGATGAATTCCAGATAAGTGGGAGGAGCGAACTTGGTATCGGTCAGTTCGTCAATGTCGAAGGCAAACTCGGTCCGAATGTGACCGTGCGGGCTTTCGCCGTAGGTGACCGACTTGCCGAATTCTTGTTCGAGTTTCGGAAACTCGATCGCCGTCGCCGGATTGATTGCCTCAGAATGGCCGATGGAGTCGCCAAGATAGTGCGACAGCGCTCCGATGGCGAAGGCGAGTTCATCGATGGTGCGGGCGTTCTTGAACATCCAGTCGATGAAGTCGCCGGTGCGCACGTAATGCGTGAGATTGCTGAAGAATTTCTTGCCGAAAGGGTAATAACCCATGTCCTGGATCGCGCAACCGCCATAAGCGTAGGCGTGGGCCTCGCGCAATTGCTCGGGCGTCGCATTCGGAAATCGCGCGATCAGAAGCGGCCGGATCGAACCATTCCACGCCAGATCGATCAGTTCTTCATGCGTAAGGACGGAGTAGGCCGAGCTATGGAGCGCGCAGAGCGCTATGATCAACAGCAGGCAGAGATTGCGGGTTATCGACCCGGGCGATGCTCTCATGTTTGGCGTGCGACCAGAGTTCGACCCGCGGCGCAATCGAATCCGAAACCGAAGGGTATCCGGACAGGAGAAGGCAAGGTATCCATCATTCACTGTAGGCAGGGCGACAGATAGGCAGTCAAAAGCAATACGTCGTCGCGGCTCTAGGAATTGAGCAGGCCGATCGAGGGCTCAATTTGTCATCTCGAACAGAGAGTTGCGTGGGCGACCTGAAAGCCAACGACATCGAATTTCGCGATAGTCCCTAATCTTTATCCAGATATTCTTCCGGCACGTCATCCTCTGCGAATTCGCGGGTTCGAACCTCGCGCTCGTCGGCGTCGTCAGCTTCCTCAACTCCTTCAACGACGCCTGCCTCGAACGTGTTGCCTTCGTCAACCAACTCCTTCACGCTTTCTGAATCGACCGTCTCGGCCGTCGAGAGACCCTGGGAGTCGGAATCTCCAGCCAGTTGTTCCGGCGTGGGCCGTGGCATGGACGGTCTACGCGATCGGGCGGACGGCTTACGGCTTTTCTTTGGCCGGTGGGGCTTGCGCGAGGCTCTCTTTAATCTTGCACGTGCCCGGGACTTTGTTGCCGCGGGCTTCTTTGTTTTCTTCGCTTTTTTCTTCGCTTTCTTCTTGGCAGCCACGGGGGTAAGTCTACCACTGGATCATTCCCGGAAGGTTGCGCCGACATCGGGTAACGCGCTTTTGACAACCGAACTTTCGCGTAGACTTTCTAAATCTGAGTTTGGAGGGTCTTCATGCGTTCTATCAAGATTCCTGCCGCGCTGAAGAAACGCGCCGCCCGAATCAAGGTGCTGCTCATGGATGTCGATGGCACCATGACTGATGGCAGTGTCACACTGCTTTCCCAAATCGACGGCAGCGCGCTTGAGATCAAGACATTCGACGCTCACGACGGGCAGGGGCTGACTCTGGCGCAGAGCGCGGGACTGCGAACCGGCTGCATTACAGGCCGCGAAAGTGCGGCGCTGCTTCGCCGCGCCTACGAGATGAAGATGGAATTCATCTATATGAAGCAACCGATCAAGATGCCGGCGTATGAAGACATACTCCGACAAGCGGAAGTGTCGGACGCGGAAGTGGCTTTCATCGGGGACGATCTGCCGGATATTCCTCTATTGCGCCGGGCGGGACTCGGGGTGGCTGTGGGCGATGCGGTTCCAGAGGTCAAGGAAATCGCGCACTACACGACAAAGGCGGCCGCGGGTCATGGCGCCATTCGCGAAGCCGTGGAACTCATCCTTAAATCGAAAGGCATTTGGGGCAATATGATCGACAAGGCGCGTGCTTAGGTTAGCCGAGCCTTTTTTGGGGCCGGGCTCAAGCGGTGCCCGAGGCACAACTCGTTAATATCAGGCTGTCTCTTGAAGAGGCGGGGCCTTGTCGGAGCGGCTGTCCTCTGCTTGTTGCGTCGCGCCGGCGGCTGGATTCTCGCGATCCGTCCAGGGAAGATGCTCATGCTGATCGTCGTCGGCAAATTCCTTTCACTCCAGCGCAGAACGGCGTGTGACGTGTGTCACACTGACTGTTTGCGAGGCTGTAGTATATTGCGTGTCCGAAAGAGTACAGAAACGTTTTTCTTGCGGGTCCCGAAGGCCTGCATGGCTCTAGACGACAGACGCTTTTTTTCTGGAGGATTTTTCGTGGCTCTACATACAAGCGTGAAGCGGCAATCAACGTCGAAGAAGCGTGCTGCGCCGAAGCCGAGCGTTAAGCCCTATCAGAATCCTGCGCTGTCGCCGGAAAAGCGGGTCAAGGATCTTCTCTCGCGGATGACACTGGAGGAAAAGGCCGCGCAGATGCTCTGCATATGGCAGAAGAAGCCGCAGACGCTTGTCGACGCCGACGGCAACTTCGACCCCACGAAAGCGAAGCAGGCCTTTAAAGACGGACATGGGCTTGGCCAGGTCGGGCGTCCGAGCGATGCGGGCAAGGGCCTGAATGCGCGCAAAATGGCGGAGACCACGAATGCGATTCAGAGATTTTTCATCGAGAACTCGCGGCTCGGGATTCCGGTGGTTTTCCACGAGGAGTGCCTGCACGGGCACGCTGCTGTCGGCGGAACGAGTTATCCGCAACCGATTGCGTTGGCGGGCACATTCAATCCTGACCTGATCGAGTCGATCTTTACCGCGACTGCGCTCGAGGCTCGCTCGCGCGGGGCTCATCAGGCGCTAACGCCGGTGGTTGACGTCGCGCGCGATCCGCGATGGGGACGGGTTGAAGAGACCTACGGGGAAGATCCATATCTTGTTTCGCGGATGGGAATTGCCGCTGTGCGCGGGTTTCAGGGCGATGCCAAGTTCCGCGACAAGACTCGGCTCATTGCAACCCTGAAGCATTTCGTTGGACACGGCCAGCCCGAGTCGGGCATGAACTGCGCTCCGGCCAATGTTTCGTTGCGCGTGCTGCGCGAGACTTTTCTTTATTCCTTCAAGGAAGCGATCAGGAAAGCTGGCGCGATCAGCGTGATGCCTTCGTATAACGAAGTCGACGGTTCGCCTTCGCACGCGAACAAGTGGCTGCTGCGCGACGTGCTGCGCAAGGAATTCGGCTTCAAGGGATACACGGTCTCGGATTATTTTGCGATCTGGGAGCTCGGATATCGCCCGGACACGCACGGGCACTTCGTCGCGGCCGACAAGAGAGAGTCCACGCGTCTGGCGGTGGAAGCAGGCGTGAACATCGAATTGCCTGATCCTGATTGCTATCTCGAGTTGGTCGATCTGGTGAAGAAGCGAGTGCTCAAGGAATCGCAACTGGATGATCTTGTCGCGCCCATGCTTCTCTGGAAGTTCAAGCTGGGGCTATTTGACGATCCTTATGTAGATCCGGAGGTGGCCGATCAGGTTGTCGGACGCGCGGAGCATGTGAAGCTCGCCCGGCAGTCCGCGCAGGAAGTCATTACGCTGCTGAAGAACGAAGGCGGAGTCGCGCCGCTCGATCTGAACAAGTACAAGACCATCGCGGTGATCGGTCCGAATGCGGATCGCACCCTGCTCGGCGGCTACAGCGGTGTTCCCAAGCATGAAGTGCGAGTGCTGGAAGGGATCAAGGCGAAAGTGGGAAATCGCGCCAGGGTTCTGTATAGCGAAGGATGCAAGATCACCATCGGCGGCAATTGGAATCAGGATTCCGTTACGCCAAGCGATCCGGCTGAAGACCGCAAACAGATCGCCGAGGCCGTCGAAGTCGCGAAGCAGGCCGACATCATTATTCTGGCGCTCGGCGGCAACGAACAGACGTCGCGCGAAGCCTGGGGCCTCAACCACATGGGCGACCGCGCCAGCCTCGACTTGATTGGGCGGCAGGAAGAGCTCGTCAAGGCCATGCTGGCGACGGGCAAGCCGGTCGTCGCGCTTCTTTATAACGGGCGACCGCTGTCGATCAACTATCTCGTCGAGAATGTTCCGGTCATTTACGAGTGCTGGTATTTGGGGCAGGAGAACGGTCATGCTGTCGCCGATGTCTTGTTTGGCGACGTGAATCCCAGCGGCAAGCTACCGATCACGTTTCCGCGCTCGGCGGGACATCTGCCCGTGTTCTACAACTACAAACCCTCAGCCCGCCGTGGATATCTCTTCGACGATGTCTCGCCGCTATACGCCTTCGGCTACGGCTTGAGTTACACGACGTTTGCAATCCAGAATATCCGGCTCGAAAAGAAAACAATTCGTGCGAACGGCACTACTCGCGTGATCGTGGATGTGACCAACACTGGAAATCGCGAAGGCGGGGAAGTCGTGCAGATGTATATCCGCGACGTCGTCAGTTCGGTTACGCGGCCGGTGAAGGAGCTGAAAGGTTTCCAGAAAGTCGTGCTCGGTCCCGGACAAAAGAGGACGGTCGGATTCGACATCACGCCGGACTCGCTCGCGTTCTACGACGTGAATATGGAATACACGGTCGAACCGGGAGAATTCTTCATTATGGTCGGCAATTCATCGCGCGACGAGGATCTGACGAAGATCACGCTCACGGTGACGAATTAGATCAGGTCTCATCACGAGGCTCTCATGATTCAGAAACTCTCTTTTGGTGAGAAATTTGGCTACGCCCTTGGCGACATGGCCGCCAACTTTGTTTTCCAGGCCATGCTGGCCCTGCAGTTGGACTTCTACACACACACGTTCGGCTTGACCGCAGCACAGGCCGGAACTCTTTTTCTCGTCGTCGGATTAGGAGTGGCTTGTTTCAATCCAGTGATGGGAGTCATTGCCGACCGGACCAAAAGCAAGTGGGGAAAGTTTCGTCCCTGGCTGCTGTGGACAGCTGTTCCGTTTGGCGTTATCAGCGTGCTGACGTTTACGACTCCGCAGCTGAGTATGGGTGGCAAGATCGTCTACGCGTGGGTTACATACATCCTTCTGCGCGTGATTTACACCGTCAACAACGTGCCATACGCGTCTCTGACGGCAGTGATGACGCAGGATCCCGACGAGCGAACGAGCATCTCGTCGTATCGCCAGATCGCGGCGAATAGCGCCGGGTTTATCGTGCAGAGCCTTGCCGTTCCGCTCGTGGGCATTTTTGGGCGCGGGAACAGCGCCCGCGGCTATCAGCTGACGATGGGACTGCTATCGGTACTCAGCGTGATCTTCTTCATCATTTCGTTCTTCTCGACGAAAGAACGCATCCAGCCGCCACCTGAACAGAAGACTTCGCTGGGGCAGGATCTTTCGGACCTTCTCAGCAACCGGCCATGGATCGCGCTGTTTCTCGTCACCTTGTTTTATTTCAGCGCGATTGTGTTGCGGGGCAATGTCATGTTGCCCTACTTTCGATTTGTAGCCGGCAACGCGGACCTTTTCGCCTGGTTCAACGGATTCGGCCTCGCCGCGCTGCTTCTCGGTGTCGCCTTGTCGACTGCAGTTTCCGTGCGAGTGGGTAAACGTCAGTTGTTTATCTGGAGCATGATCCTGGCGGGCATCTTTAGTATGGCGCTCTATGTAATCTCACCCCACGCTACGAATATCATCATCGGCACGGAGGTCCTTCGTCAGTTTTCGTTCGGACTGTCGGGGCCGATCCTGTGGGCAATGATGGGCGATGTAGCGGATTACGGTGAGTGGAAGTTGCGGCGGCGCGCTACTGGCGCCGTGACCGGCGGCATTGTCTTCGCGCTATGGGCGGGGCTCGCCTTGGGCGGTGCCGTCGCAGGGTGGTTGCTCTCGGCCTATGGACTCGTATCCAAGGCGGATGTGCAGACCGCGTACACGCAGACCGGCATCGTTCTAACAGCGAGCATTTATGCCGGACTGTTTTTCCTTGCAACCGCAGCGTGCCTGTTCTTTTATCCATTGACTGGTGAGAAGAACCGCTCGATTGCTAACGATCTCGTAGAACGACGCAAGGCAGCACCGGTCGCTGCTGCCGCGCAATAGGGAAATCGTATGCGTAAATACTTATCGTTATGTCCTGCAATCCTGTCGCTCACACTGACGGTCAGCGCGCAGCCTCAGCAAAGCAGCCTTAAGGACGCTTACCAAGGCTGTTTCCTGGTGGGCGCCGCGCTGAATTCGGCGGAGTTCACAGGAAAAGATCAAGCTGCCGACGCAATTATTAAGGCGCAGTTCAACACGATCAGTCCTGAAAATGTGCTGAAGTGGGAGGTGGTTCATCCCAAGCCCGGAGCCTACGAATTCGGGCTGGCCGATCAGTATGTTGAATTCGGCCAGCAGAACCACATGTTCATCATCGGGCACAATCTGGTGTGGCATTCGCAGGTGCCCAAGTGGGTGTTTGAAGATGACAAGGGCAATCCAATCAGCCGCGACGCTCTACTCGAGCGCCTGCACGACCACATTCGCACGGTGGTCGGCCGCTACAAGGGACGCATCAACGGGTGGGATGTCGTCAACGAAGTGGTGGCCGATGACGGCACTCTACGACAGTCGCCGTGGCTAAAAATCCTTGGAGAGGATTACATCGCGCAGGCATTTCGCTTTGCCCACGAGGCCGATCCGCAAGCCGAGCTTTATTACAACGATTATTCACTTCAGAATGAGGCCAAGCGCAAAGGCGCGCTAGCGCTGGTCAAGAAATTGAAGGCCGAAGGAGTGCCGATTACCGGCGTTGGGCTGCAAGACCACGTAAGCATGGATTGGCCCTCGACCGAACAGATCGACAAGACAATCAGCGACTTCGGAAAGTTGCACGTGAAAGTCATGATCACCGAACTCGATGTGGATGTGCTGCCGTCGGCCACGAAAAATCAGACTGCCGATGTGGCGATGCACGCCGCGGCCGACCCGAAGCTCAATCCGTATCCAAACGGATTGCCCGAGTCCGTTCAGGAGGCGTTGGCGAAACGCTACGCAGATCTGTTCGGCGCCTATGCAAAGCACTGCGGGCTGGTCACGCGGGTGACGTTCTGGGGGGTCACCGATAAGGATTCGTGGAAGAACAATTGGCCGATCCGGGGCCGGACGAATTATCCGCTCCTGTTTGACCGCAACGATCAGCCGAAACCGGCGTTTGACGCCGTGATTCACGCGGCTCCAAAGAAATCGTCCTGATTTGGCTGGCCAAAGATTCGAGCGCCGCCGTCGACGATCCTGCTCAACCTTTGTTAAGCTGTCCGAACTGCGTATCGCCGCGGGGAAGACAACTTTCTCTCAGCCGCGGCTGGTCGAACTTCGATGACTCCCGATCCCATCAGCGTTCCGGCATACAAGTCTGCCGCGGCGGTGTCGCAGCTGGTTTCTTCGCCGCTTACAAACGCAGCGATTTTTCTTGTGGTCACCATCAACCCGGGCGACGAAAATCGCAGTCCTGTCCTTTCGCTCTGTGCCGATATTACCGCGCTCGTGCGCGCCGTCGGCTTTCGTGCTCCCGAGAGCGGTCTGTCGTGCATCATGGGCATCGGCTCCGACGCCTGGGATCGGCTGTTTGGCTTGCCGCGTCCGGCCGAACTTCATCCCTTCCGCGAAATCCGCTCGGGATCGCGCCATGCCGTGTCGACGCCGGGCGATTTGATCTTTCATATCCGCGCCAAGCGGATGGATCTCTGCTTCGAACTCGCCGCGCAAATCATGGCGCGGCTTAAAGGCGCGGCTGCCGTCGCCGACGAAGTGCATGGCTTCCGCTACTTCGATGAACGCGACCTGCTCGGGTTTGTCGACGGCACAGAGAATCCCACGGGCGAAGCCGCCGCCGACGCCGTCTTCATTCGCGACGAAGATCTCGAATTCTCCGGCGGGAGCTACGTCATCGTCCAGAAATACCTGCATAACCTGGAAGCATGGAACAAGCTTCCGACCGAAGCACAGGAGAAAATCATCGGGCGGGAGAAAGTATCCGACATCGAACTCGACGATTCGGTCAAGCCGAGTTGCGCGCACAACGCGCTGACGGTCATTGAAGAAAACGGAGTCGAAATCAAAATCCTCCGCGACAACATGCCGTTTGGACGCGCCGGCTCCGCGGAGTTTGGAACATACTTCATCGGCTACAGCCGTTCTCCGCGCACGATCGAACAAATGTTGGAGAACATGTTCGTTGGCCGGCCGCCCGGCAACTACGACCGAATTCTTGACTTCAGCACGGCGGTCACGGGAAGTCTGTTTTTCGTCCCGACCGCGTCGTTTCTCGACGACGTCTCGCCCGAAGGGCTCGCGACTGCCGCGATGCCGGTCGAGAGCCCCGTCTCCGTTGCGCGATCTAACGATGGTTCACTTGGCATTGGTTCTTTGAAAGGAGAAGATTCATGAATAACCTGCATCGCGAGCTTGCGCCGATTTCGGATACTGCCTGGGGTCAGATCGAAGAAGAAACGTCCCGGACGCTCAAGCGCTATCTTGCCGGACGCCGCGTGGTTGACGTTCACGGGCCGGCGGGTGTTTCGCTCTCCGCCATTGGCACCGGCCATCAGCGCACGATCGCGGCGAATGGCGATGGCGTTACGGCGCACCAGCGCGAAGCGAAGAATCTGGTGGAGCTGCGGGTCCCCTTCGAGCTCGACCGGCAGATGATCGACGACGTCGAGCGCGGCGCAGAGGATTCGGACTGGCAACCCGCAAAAGATGCTGCGCGCAAGCTCGCCTTCAGCGAAGACCGCGCCATTTTCGAAGGATATGACGCGGCAGGAATCGTCGGAGTCAGGGAGGGGACGAGCAATCCAAAGGGTTCCCTACCCGACGACGTGCGCAAGTATCCGGAGGCATTTGCGCACGCGTTGAGCCAGCTGCGTCTGGTCGGAGTCAACGGCCCGTATTCGATTCTGCTCGGCGCTGATGCGTACACTGAACTCGCCGAAACCACCGACTACGGGTATCCCGTGCTCGAACACGTCAAGCGGTTAGTCGAAGGCAAAATTATCTGGGCGCCCGCGATTGACGGCGCGTTCGTCGTCACCACACGCGGCGGAGACCTCGCTCTCCATATCGGGCAAGACGCTTCGATCGGATACCTGAGTCACAACGACAAGCACGTGCGTCTGTATTTACAGGAAACTTTCACTTTTCTTTACCTTACATCTGAATCTGCTGTCGCCCTGGGAGGTCCGTCTAAGCCTCACTCGCATTCCTGACGATCATTGTGAAATCGATGGCGACCGGCCAGACTACGTCACCATCCCATTTGGTTCATTCTCCGAAGAATGATCGCGCTGTAGCTATTCATGCGCTCGGGGCGGCGTTTGAGCGGGGCGGGCAGGATTGCGGCGAGCCGGGCGGCCTGCTCGCGCCCAATATTCCGCGCCGAAACATTGTCGTAATAGCGGCAGGCGGATTGCGCGCCGTAGATGCCGGGTCCCCATTCGACGACGTTGAGATAAATCTCCAAAATGCGCTGTTTGCCGAGGACGAATTCGGCGACGGGCACGAGGGTGGTCTCGGCCCCCTTGCGGAGGAACGAGCGGCTTGTTCCAAAGAACAGGTTCTTGACGAGTTGTTGCGTGAGCGTGGACGCTCCTCGCGTGCGCTCCCCTTCCAGATCTTCTTTGGCGGCGATTTGAATCTGCTGCCAGTCGAATCCGTGGTGATGGTAGAAGTTGGCGTCCTCGGCAGCGATGACGGCGTGCTGGAGATTGGGAGAAATCTGGCTGAGCGGAATGAAGTCGTAGCGTTCGCGATAGGGCTTGCCATGAATCCGGGCCTGGAAGTAGCGCTCGATGTGTACGGCGGTAGTCGGAGGATCGATCCAGCGCATGGCGACGAGAGCCAGAGCGAAAGACGACCAAAGAAATAGGATGGTAAGCAGGAAGCAGAAAGGCAGCATCCGGAGAAGGTGCGCCCGGCGTTGGAGCTTATCGCTTGCGTTCGGAAGGCTAGTCGCAGCTCGGTCGGTCATTGCGAGTTAACGCCAACGAAAACATTCCTCCCAATCTTAGACGCAGGACCGCACCACGGGATGTTTGCGACTGGCGCGGAAGCGTGCCTTCGGGCCTAATGCCAATGCGTGTCAGGTTCCGCGACATGAATCGTCGCAGCCGGTTGTGATTCCCCGGACCGCGAATGCTTTACCTGTCGATCTCCGAGAGGCCATATTTGCCGAGCAGCCTGGGACGGGAGACGTGCGGCTTCGTGTTAGCTCCGGTGGCAGGTAGGGAATCTGTTGTAGCGTGGGGAATCCCCAGACATTTCCATTGCGCAGGCCGATCATGACCTTGCCCATAAGCTGCTGCGTTCCGTCGGACGCGCGAAGTACCGTCACGCCCGGTTCGACGTAGACGGGATATCCCGCGCCAGAATCCGCATGCACGACGGCGGAATGGTTGCGCAGAAATGAAATGCCAGCATTCCCGGGAATAACGCGTTTGCCAGCAATAGCGACTTCGTCAGGCGATCGATTCTCCTGGTTCAACCTCCGGCCAACTCTATCGCAACTTGCCGTTGATCGCGCAACCAAAGATATGAAGAGGAATGCACTGAGCGGTTTGTTTATCGATAAGGCTCACGCCCGACCGAGAGGGCCGAGCGTCGTTATGTAGGACTCGTGATCGGGTTGGGCGCCCGGCCATACATCGGACACAAGTCGCCGCCACGCCAGGAGGCCAACCATAAACCCAAGCGCAATACTCAGGCAGAATCCGGCGATCCATTGGCCACGAAGATAGTGCATGACAGGCTGGTGGAAGGCATGCGCACTGCGGATGTTCTTTGAAAAATCAGACAGCGTCATACACAGAAATATAGGCAGGGCGAATCCGAGGATGCCACGAATGAGGATGAAGCGCCACTTTCCCATCGAACGCAACCCGGACTGATCGTACCCTTGCCCAGCGGGGTCGTAGGAATGGCCGTCAGACAGTCGCTCTTCAACTGTTGTGCGGCCAGCATCGATCAACTCACCGAGTTTGCCCATCCGATTCACCCTTCGACGGCGGAACAGCACGTTTCGCAACGATCACCGTTTTGGAACGGCCCCGCTAATCAGGTTTGCGGCAATCGGGCTTCCCCAGCCAGTTACGAGATCGTAGTAGGCGACTGCCGAATATTCACCATTACTACCACTCTTGATGTCGTGGAAGTCGCTGGTGAAGCTGGTTCCGACACCGATGTCATAAAGCATCGGGTTCAGGAAGCCGACGTTCGGCTCTCCGTTGCTGGCCGCCTGTTGATTCATCATGGCGGCAATCCCAGCCCAGAGCGGCGCCGCGTAGCTGGTGCCTCCGCCCTGATTGCGGCAAGTGCCAACAGCGCAGAAGTATTGCTCGGCAGCGGATTCGGAAGAGACATCCGGAATATTGCGGAGGGTGTTCGATCCTTGATTCGAGCCGGTGATGACGGTTGCGAGCTGCTGATAGCTCGGGATGGGAATATTGTTTTTCGAGGGCATTCCCGCGCTTTGGGACCATCCGGTTTCGGAACTCCAGGCACCGCCGGCGCTCTTGGTGGTGAGCACGGTTCCTCCGACAGCGGTGACCCAGGCATCGTCGGAGGGCCAGGTCACACTGGCAGTGGTCGCAGAACCGTTGTCGCCGGTGGCAATGAAGACACTCTGCCCTTGTGACGCCATCTCCTCGAAGATCGGGTCAAGGGAGGACTGGTCTTTCTTCCATCCATACGAGCAACTGATGCTCGATGCGCTATTGTCGGCCGCCATCTGATTGAAGATCGAGACGTCACTCTTTCCGACGTAAAAGAGCAATTGATTCAGCCCGGGCGCCATGGAAAGGGCTTGCTCAATATCGAGCGACTGCTCGACATCGGTGCATCCCGAGCCGCAGGTGGTGGACGCGCCATTCACCGATATCGTTTTAATCGGAACGGTATTGGGTTGTCCTTCGTTGTTGAAATATGTGTTGATGTCGCTGCTGTTGTAACCCTTGTAGGCGAAGATGGCGAGCTTTTGCCCGGAGCCGTTCAGCGATCCGGAGCCGTAATAGGCGGTGCGAAGATCGCTACCGTAAAAAGATCCACCAGGACCCGATCCCGTGGTTTTGCTGGAAGTGACCGAAGCGGAGCCTACCAAGTTCTTTTCGACAGGAAGAACTTCGTTATCGAGGCCAGAGATATGAAGGATCGGCACGTCGAGGTCGAGAGACGGCTCGCGGTCGGCAGAAAAGAAAGACCGCGCCTGTGCCGGATGCTGATAAACAGCCATGTTCACATGAAGGGCGGATTCCACGTTTGAGACCGGGCCCTCGATATCGAGGACCATGCGGTTGGCCATCTTGTCGACGACTTTTAATCCATTCGCCGCCGCGTAGCTTTGTAGAGCGGCGTAGTCCGATTCAGTGGGGCCGAACCGCTCGGTAAATTCTTTCACGCTGAGATAGTGGTGGTAGTTTGGGCTGTGAGGATTGTAGATGTCTTCGAGGAGCAGTTCGAGCTCCTCCTCATTGCGTAAAGGAAGCGAGACCGCCAGACCGATGCGCTGATCGGGTGGAAGAAATCCGATCCTCGGAGCGACCCCCGAGGAGACCTCCTCGGGAACGTGAGTTGTCATCGTCGGACGCTGTGCTGCGCAAGCGAGCGCTGCGATGATCAGGACGAATGAATAGGCAGCAACCCTCCCCAACAATCGAAAAGTCATCTAGCTCTCTCCCACAGAAGTTAAAAGAGTCCCAGTAATTTACTGCAGGTGATACTGCTCCACAATGGGAAATTCGGGTAGTTTCCCCAAGTGCCCGACATTTTAGCCGCATTTTTAGTCGTCGAGCAGAAGAAATCGCAGGGATGTGCACCTCTGATTACACATGCGAGCGATCTTCAGCTCGGTGTTTGCAACAAATTGCATATTCGGGCGGCGCAGCCGGATCATCGTGGCCAGTTGCGAGTCGCAGCAATTCTAGAGAGACGAATTCTTTCGAGTGACACGCTCTTTTAAGGCGAAAGGGGAGATGCAAAGCCGGATGCCGCGCAGCCGAACTTCGCTGCATCAGATAGCTGAGGACGGCTGTGCTGGCCTGTCCCGCTTTCATGCCTGCTTGGCGCGGAGTCCTTCTTGCCCGCGAGTTGGGCGAGAAGTTTTTCCACTCTCTTGTTTTCGTGGCTGGGAAAGGCCTGAGATTGCATGCGCGAAGTGTGCGACCTCGATGTTACAGGAGCATGACAAACGCACGCCAATTGCTACGAAACTTGTGGAAATCAAGCGTGAAATTCGATAGCGGGCGCACGAAAGTTTCTCTATGGTAGATCCTAGGTGTATCCGGTACCATTTGCGCAAGCTGGCCGCTTCCAAGGCTTGGCATCCCTTCATGGACATAATCCGTCGTTATTTCGGGCTCTTTCTGTTATTCGGTGCCTTGTTTGCCGGTCGTGCGTTTGCCAGGACGAACATCGAAGTGGTGGTGGTCCCCGTGGCGAATATGTATTCGCGTCCGAGCGAGCAGTCTGACGTCGTGTCACAGGCAATTTACGGCAGCAATGTGACGCTGCTGGTGACGCGCGGCGAGTGGTCGAGGATACAGACGGCGGATCACTACAAGGGATGGGTAGCAAGCCGGCATATCCGGACGGTGCTAAGCGGAACGGGATATGCAACATCGGGGCCGGCGGTCGAGGTAGAGAGCCTGTTTGCCAATGTTTATCGCGAGCCCGATGTTGCAAAGCATCAGCCGCTGATTACGGTGCCATTTGAGACGCGGCTCGAGATAGCTCCGGCGGAAAGCGCGGCCAAAAGAAAAGGCGGCGGGGCGAGAGTTGTGCCGCAGGGTTGGATTGAGGTGCGGCTGGCGGGAATGACGAACGGATGGATTCAGGACGGTGATGTGATCACGGATCCGAAACCGCTCACGATTCCCGAATCAATCGATCTTGCAAGACGGTTTCTGGGATTTCCCTATCTGTGGGGAGGACGGTCGAGTTTCGGTTTCGACTGTTCCGGATTCACGCAGATGTTGATGCGCGAACGCGGCATCGATATGCCGCGCGACGCGGATCAGCAGGCGGCCTGGAAGGGATTGATCGCGGTCGACCGCAAGGATCTACAGGCCGGGGATCTGCTGTTTTTCGGATCGTCGGCGAAAAATATTACCCACACCGGCATGTACATCGGGGATGGGCAGTTCATCCAGGACACGACCAATGGACAACCGGTGGTGCAGATCAGCCGGCTGGAAGATGATCCATGGACGCGGCTGCTGGTGGCCTGCCGAAGGGCGAAGTAACCCGGGACAGCCGCGAGAAACGCTGGGTCCCTCCACTGCGCGTGCGCTCCCTTCGGCGACGCACGCTCCGGCCGGGATGACATTGTGAAACTGCCTTAGACAGTTGCTTTCATTGCTGCCGGAGCGGACTCAGCGGAGGTTTTGTCTGCCGGCAGTTTTTCGGCGCTCGCTGGAGTTGTGACGCCCGCGCCGGCTGACGGCTTGCGGCAAAGTTCGATCACATCGGAGATGCGCTGGTTCTCGTGCTGCATGGCCATCTGCCAGTTGCGCAGCGATTCTTTTTCATGCTCGACCTGCTCGCGGTTTTTCTGGATACGCCCGGCGTAGTGCGTCTTGAGGCGCTCGAGTTCCGCTTCGATGCGAGAGATTTCCTGCGACTTGAGAGACTCGAATTCTTCCAGTTGCTTGCGCTTCGCAGCTTCGTAGGATTCGAGAGCCTGCTGGCGGCGGGTTGCGTCCTGGAGCAAATCGCTCACCGACATGCCCGCGGCATCGAGGGCCATGAGCACCGAAGCGCGGCGGATATCTTTCGAGAGGTCACGTAAATGCTCGTTGTTGAGCATGTCGACGACCTTGTCGATTCCGTAGCCGGAGGGCGGATTCAGGATTCCGGCCGCGTGATAGATGTCCTGGTAAGAGAGCAGTTCGCCGCGGGGAGCGCTGGGCGTAGCGTGAGTCGTGGGTTTGTTCACTGGAGCCTCCGTGGGAATGGGTTGCTGTGACGTCTCCGGGCCGAGTTGCGAGCGCCAGAATCTTGGGAAAACTTTCCTTGGTTGCATAAACGTCCTTTCGTGACAAGGCGAAGCCGCCGGAGAGGGAGTTCGCGGTTCGGAAATCGAAAGAGCGGGTGCTGAGCGCTGGATCCTCTCCGGCTTGAGTGCCTGATTTGGCGGAATTTGCCCGTGAGAGATCGCTGGTGCTAGAGAGCACGCTTCTGGTGTGTGCGAATTTGAAACTTTCGATGCGGGCGGCGCAGGGGCAATCATAGGCAGTCCGGGTTCGCGGTGGACTCCCAATAAAAATTCGCGGCCGTCGCGGCGGCAGTTTCGAGCGATGGCGGAGAACTGTTCGCGATGCCATTTGACGGTTAGCTGCGATCCGATCTGGATGGCGGATTTGAGGCGAAGGCATGCGCCGGAACGCGAGGTATCTTCCAGAGTTGCCGCGGCATGGATGGGATGACCGGCGGAGTCGAGCCAGCATACGTCGGCGACTGCCCACATCACGATTCTCGGCTCGATTTCACGGCCGTCCATGCCATGTGTATCGGCGAAAGAGGAAGGGAGTTGAGGTTACGCAGGGACGGGGCGGGCGATTAGAGCGGCTTAATTGCGAAGCGCAGAACAAAAGGTTCCTCCACTCCGCATGCCATTTCTTTCAGAAATGCATGCTCCGGTCGGAATGACAGATTTGGGGAGCGTTTAGGAGAACAGGCGCATGAGGCCGGTGGGGGGCAGATCGGGTGAGATGAAATGCGCGTTCGCGATTCCCGCGGAGCGGGCGATAGCTTCGGCGGCGTGATATCCGCTGCGGACCGCGCCTTCCATGGTGGCGGGCCATCCCGTGGCGGTCCAGTCTCCCGCGAGAAAGACGCGGGACCAGGCGGTTTTTGTGGACGGTCGATGCGCGTCGATGCCGGGACGCGGGGAGTAGGTGGCATTCACCTCTTTGATGACGGTCGATTTCACTAGCGTGGCGTCGCGGGCGGCAGGGAAGAATTCGCGGACTTCGCCGAGCGCCAAGTCGACGATCTCGGAACGAGATTTGTCGATTAACGTCTTCGACGAACTTACGACCAGTTCAATGTAGCTGCCCGCATTCGATCCGTCGGCCTGCGCGCGAATCGGTTGCAGGCGGGACTTGTGGAACATCCATTGAATGGTGCGGTCGAGCAGGACGGCGTGGTCGAGATCGGAGATCTGGCGGTCGAACCAGAGATGGATGCCGGTAATGGGGGAGTTCTCGAAGTGGGAGATTTGCTCGCGAAGCGGCTGACTTTCAGCAGCTTCGGGCAGCACGCGATCAAGGGCATCGAAGGGGAGCGCCAGCAATAGGTAGTCAAACGTTGCGAATTGCTCAGCACCACTGCGAAGCCCCACGTGTACGTGCGATCGCTCCTGCGAAAACGAATCGACGGGGCAACGGAATTCGAGTACGCCTCCGCGGGCGCGAATGTAATCTCCGGCAGCGTTGTAGAGATCGGTGAGCGGAATCTTAGGCACGCCCATCTGGCGCGCGGCGGGAGATTTCATCGATTCGCGAATGACCTGCGCGGCAGCGGAGATCGAGATGCGGTCGAGTTCTTCGCTGAGAGCGCTAACGAGGATTGGGTGCCAGAAGCGCGCGATGGAGGTTTGCGATTGTCCGTGATGGTCGAGCCATTGCTGAAAGGATTCACCAGTGTCGCGCTGCTCGGTGAGAGTGAGGGGAATCAGGGCGCGCGAGATGGCGAGCTTGTCGGCGGGGGTAAGAAAAGAAAAATTCCAGAAAGATGGAGCGGTATGCAAAGGCGCGGGGAGAATCGACGACTTCATAATCGAAGTGCGTCCGCCGGGCTCGATGAAGTTCATCTGATCGAACCAGTGGATCTGGTCGGCGACTCCGATGCGATGGTAGAACTCGATGAGATTTGTGCAAAGGCGAAAGAGAACGTGCTGGCAGTTGTCGACGACTTCGCCGGTGCCGGGATGCTCGTAGGAAGAGGCGCGGCCGCCGAGGAACGGGCGCTTCTCGAAGAGCGTGACGCGGAAGCCGAGGTCGGAGAGAGCGCAGGCGGCGGCGAGTCCGGCGAGGCCGCCTCCGGCGATGGCGACTGTGGGTTGGGAAGACGAGGGCATTGAGTCTGGATTCAATGTCGATTCAATCAAGGAGGCGAGCCGAACGCGCCATTTCTTGTGTCGCAAAAATCGCGACGCCTGGCGCGGCTCGCTCAAGTCCTTCGGCGCTCAAAAATCCCGCGTCTCAGGATGACAAAGCTATCCCTTCCTATTTCTCCACCGCAGTGAACACAGGGTTCCTCCAATTTGCAGGCCGTTCCCTGCGCAACTGCTTGCTGCGGTCGGGATGACTATGGGTGAGGAACATTCGCCAGTTTACATGAGGCGCTTGAGGAAGCCTTTCCCCAGGATACGCAGCTTTTCCCACGTGCTCAGCGAGATTTTCGCCGTGAAGACGTCGTATTGCCTGGCGGCGATTTTTTCGAGCAGGCTGCGGTAAATATTTACCAGGACCCAGAGCGCGGGCTGGCTGTCTTCGGAGATGTAGGAAATCAGCTCGTCCCCCGAGGCATAAAATTCGCGGGCGCGGGCGGCTTCGCGTTCCAGCAGCAGGCGGAATCGTGCGGGCGCGGGCGTGCCGAGAAAATCCTGAGCAGTGAGGCCGAATTGCGCCAGGTCTTCCTGCGGGAAATAAACGCGTCCCATGGAGGCGTCTTCCTTGACGTCGCGGATGATGTTGGTGAGCTGGAAGGCGAGTCCGCAGTTTTCGGCGAGAGGTTCGGCGGCGGGGTCGCGGTATCCGAATACGTGAATGCAGACCAGGCCGACGACTGACGCTACGCGATAGCAGTAAAGACGGAGATCTTCGAATGTGTTGTATTGGACGGTCAGGCCGGGCGCATTTTCGGCCGCGGCGGATTCCTCGATATCCATGGCCGTACCGTGCGCGAGTTCGTCGAGAAGACCTGCGGGAATAGCGAAACGGCGTTGCGCGTCGGTTAGGGCGAGGAGGATGGCGTCATCGGTTGGCTGCCCCTGCTGTGCGTGATGGAGCGCATCGAGCCATGCATCGAGTTTCTGGCGGCGCTCGGGAAGGCTTAGCTTCGGATCGTCGGTAATGTCGTCGCAGCGGCGCATGAAGGCGTAGACGGCGCAGAGCGCTTCGCGCTTGCGACGCGGCAGAACGAGAAATGCGTAATAGAAATTCTTGGCCGCGCTGCGCGTGATTCCTTTGCAGACGGAATACGCCATGACGAGCTGCGGAGGAGCGGGCGTCCAGGGGATGGGAACCTGATGCGTGCCGGCGCTCACTTGGATCCTCCGGTGAGTTTGTCCAGGGCGGCACGGGCGACAAGAGCCAGCTTCCGCGGCTTGGAAATCGCGGGGCGATTTCCGAGGACTGCGTAGCCTTGTTTTTCGATGGCCCGCAGGATTTCCTGCCCTCCGCGGGTGAATAGCTCCAGGTCGATGGCGAGTTCGTGATCGACTTTGCCAATCAGCGGCAGGCCTTGCCGAAACCAGTCGTGGGCGCGGTCGACTTCGAATTTCATCATCTCCCGGAAAGCGGGAGTATTCCGCTTGCGGGCGATGTCTTCTTCCGTGACGCCGAAGCGGCGAAGACTTTCGAGCGGGAGATAGATGCGTCCCTTCGCGTAATCGACGCTGACGTCTTGCCAGAAGTTCGCAAGCTGCAGGGCCGTACAAGTGAAGTCGGAAAGCTGCTGGCGCTCGGGATCCCGGTATCCGCAAAGATAGAGGACGAGATGTCCGACAGGATTGGCTGAGTAACGGCAGTATCCGAGGACATCGTTGAAGGTTTCGAAACGCGTGACGGTCTGATCCTGGCGGAAGGCTATGAGGAGATCGGAGAATTCGTGTTCGGGAATGTCGAACTTGCGGACCGTTTCGGCGAGTGCGACAAACACTGGATGTTTCGGCGAGCCGTCGTAGCAGGCGTCGAGCTCGCGCTGCCATTGAGCGAGGAGTTCGAGGGAAGCGGCGGTGTCGCCGACCTCGTCGCCGAGATCATCAGAGATGCGGCAGTAGGCGTACACGTTATAAAAGTGCTGGCGCAGGCGCTTGGGAAGAAACCAGGTCGCGACGGAGAAGTTTTCGTAGTGCGTGCGGGCGAGGCGCGAGCAGTATTCGCGGGCTTCGTCAGGGGTGGGAGCGGCGGACGGGATCGCATACGCAGCAGGAAGGCGGCTCCAGCCGAGGACGGACGAGTTGTCGGTTGCGAGCGTCACGGCAAATTGTTGATTGTTGAATTTTGATTGTTGAATAAACGCGATGCGGCTCAGGTTTCGATTCGACAATCAAAAATCAACAATCGGAATTAGAACATCATTCGAAGCCTCAGGGCACTGCGGACTCGACAGGGATCCTTCGACTCCGCCCGGCAATCGCTTCGCTCATCGCCGGACTCCGCTCAGGATGACAGTGGTGCACCTAATGGCCGGGGATGATGGCGGTTTTGATGTCACCCCCACGATTCAGCATGTGCCGCAGAACCTGCTGCAAGCGCGACAGAGGCGCTTCGCCGGTGATGTAGTCTGTGGGACGAATTTTCTTCGCGGCGATCAATCCGAAGGCGCGGCGGACAGTCTCCGGCGTGTGGTGGAACGTCGCCTTGAGCGTGATCTCGGAGTAGTGCAGGCGATTGGTCTCGAGCTGCACTTTCGTTCCGCTGGCACATCCGCCGAAAAAGTTAACGGTGCCACCTTTGCGGACCATGTCGACCGCCCACTCCCACGCTTCGGGCTTGCCGACCGCTTCGATCACGACGTCGCAGCCGCGCTTTTGCGGAGAGAGAGCGCGCACTGCTTCGACTACGTTCTGCACTTTCGTTGTTTGGATGATTTCGTGAGCGCCCATCTGCTTGGCGGCTTCGACCTGTCCGTCGCGCTTGACGACCGAAACTACGTTGCAGCCGATCGCGCGGGCAACTTGAACGAACATGAGGCCGATCGGGCCTCCACCGAGGATGGCGACCGTGTCGCCGATCTCGACTCCAGTTTCATGGAGGCCGCGGAGCACGCAAGCCAAGGGCTCGGTCATGGCGGCATCTTCGAAAGAGACATTGGGAGGAATGACTAGCATGTTGGCTTCAACAATGCGGCGCGGCACGCGGATGTATTCGGCGTAGGCTCCGTTGTTGAAGAGCAGGTCTTCGCAGAGATTCTCCTGATGCTTGGAGCAGTAGAAGCACATCTGACAGGGCGCGGAGTTGAGCGCCACGACGCGCATGCCCTTCTTGAAGCCGTTTACTCCGGCCCCGACTTCCTCAATGACCCCGGCGAGTTCGTGGCCGAATAAAGCCGGGGGGACAATCATGCGGGCATGATAGCCGCGCTGAAACACCTTCAGATCGGTGCCGCACGTGAGCGCCACCTGAACTTTGACCAGGACCTCGCCTTCGCCAACGCGAGGAATGGGGACCTTCTCAATCTTCAAATCTTCTTTGCCGTACAGGACGGCAGCCGTCATTTTTCCGTTCACTGCTGGTTTCCTTCCCAACTGCAACCCGGTTGAATCATGATCTTCATCGACGAAGGCTGCGGATGAGCAGCCAAATCCAGGGCCTGCGGAGCTTCCGTAAGCGGAAAACGGTGGCTGATCAGACGCTCAAGATCCATCTCACGGTTCATGACAAAACGCACCGACTCATCCTGCAGGTCCACGGATGCACTGTAGGAACCCACTAACGTCTTTTCGTCGACACAAATTGCTGCGGGGTCAATCACAGCCTCTCCATGCTGTGTCTGCGCAAACAACAGAATTCGACCGCCGGGCCGGGCTGCATCCATTGCTGTGCGAATCAGCGAGTTACCACCGACGGCAAGAATCACGGCATCAGCGCCACGTCCGTCGGTCAACTCGCGGACACGCTCAACCACATTTACATGGGAGGCGTCTATCGTAAGGTTTAATCCGAAACTTGACCCTATTCTAAGCCTCTCCGCATATAAATCGGAAGTAATTAAGGCGGCCCCTGTCCGGCGGGCCAGCACGCTCAATATGATGCCGATTGGACCTTGGCCGATGGTCAGGACGGTTTCACCCCTTTGCAAACGGAGCGCCTCGATCCCCTTCATGCAGGTATTTACGGGTTCGACGAAGCAAGCCTGCGCGAACGAAACACCGTCGGGGATGGGGACGGTACCGTGTTGGACGATCCAGTCGAGGACGCGGACGTATTCGGCGAATCCGCCGCCCGAGGGTTCGAATCCGGCGGTGCAGCCGACTTTCTTGTAGGTGGCGCACTGGGCGAAGGTCTTGCTGCGGCAATAGAAGCACTCGCGGCACGGAATGTGGTGGAAGACCATGACGCGATCGCCGGGCCGATATTCGCGGACGTCTTCGCCCACGGCGGCGACAACTCCCGAGGTTTCGTGTCCGAAGATCCGCGGGGCCGAGTGCGATCCTGTGGAGATTTTCTTCAGGTCCGTGCCGCACACTCCGCAGGAGTGAACGCGGATCAGCATCTCGCCGGGGCCGATCTTTGGAACCGGGACGGTTTCGAGGCGGACGTCATTGACTCCGCGGTAGACCGCGGCGTGCATGGTGGCAGGGATCGAGCGCGGCAGGTCTTCGACCGCGGGTTGTCCGGCAATGCCCATAAAAAGATTGTAGATGATGCTGGACGTGAGTTGATTCAAAACCCTGGTTTCGGCAGGATAGCGGATGGGAGCGAGACCTGAACGGGAGGAGTCGGGAGCGTCATTCTCCTGACACCGACGATGGAAAGCTTTCGTGCTATGCTGCGCAAAACCTCCGCTTCCCAGGACTAAACGTGCTGATTGAACTGCGGCTCGAGAACTATGCGGTCATCGACAATCTGGTGGTTGAGTTTGGCTCGGGGCTAAACCTGCTGACGGGCGAAACCGGCGCAGGGAAGTCAATCCTGATCGACGCGCTGGCGTTGTTGTTGGGCGAGAAGGCTTCCAGTGACGTGATCCGCGCGGGGGCCGAGAGGTCCGTTGTGGCGGCGGTATTTGAGGCGAATGATGCCACGGAAAAGCAGCTTGCGAAAATCCTTGAGGCGAACGGGCTGGACGAATCCGATGATGGGTCGCTGATTCTGCGGCGCGAGATTGCGGCGGGTGGCAAGGGGCGGGTGTTCGTAAATAATCAGCCGGCCACCGTGGCTGTGTTACGGCTTCTGGCGCCGTATCTAGCGATTATCCATGCGCAGAATGAGTCGATGTTGTCGTTCGATGGGCCGGCGCGGCTGGAGTTGCTGGATTCGTTTGCGGGCAATGAGCTCGACATTGTGGCGTCCGCGTTTGCTCATTGGAAGCAGATTCACAGCCGCATCGATGAACTGGAGCGCGGCGAGCAGGACCGGCTGCGGTTGGTGGATCTGTGGACGTTCCAGAAGCGGGAGATCGAAGAAGGACGGCTGCAGAGCGGGGAAGACGAGCGGCTGGAGACGGAGAAGCGCGTGCTGGCGAACGCCGAGAAGATCTATAACGCCGCGATGAATGCGTTCGACCTGCTGTATGAAGGGAACGGCTCCACGGCGTCGTCACTGCGCGCGGCTCAAAAGCAGATTGAAGAATTGGCGCGATTTGAACCGAAATTTCAGGAGGCACTGTCGGCACTGGAGTCGGCACGGATCAGCGTGGAGGACGTGGGTGCGACTGTCCGCGATTATGCCGGGGGGATTCACGCTTCGCCGGAACATCTGGCTGAGGTCGAGGACCGGCTTGCACTGATTGACCGGCTGAAGCGCAAATATGGCCCGGCACTCGAAGATGTGATTCATTTCGGCGAAGAAGTTTCGCGGAAGCTGGCAGAGGTCGAGAACAAGGACGAAATCCTGCAGCAATTGCGGGGCGAACTGGCCAAAGCTGCTGAGGAATATTCGCGTACAGCGCGGGCTCTGTCGAAGAAGCGGGCCGAGGCGGCGCGGCGGCTCGAAAAGATGGTCGAATCCGAGATCAACGACCTGGCGATGAAGTCAGCTTTTCGGATCGAGATGACGCATTCCGAGGAAGAAAGCGAGTGGACCGCGGCGGGGTTTGATCAGGTCGTGTACTTGATCTCGACGAATCCGGGCGAGCCGATGAGGCAACTGGAGCACATTGCTTCTGGTGGAGAACTGTCGCGAGTCATGCTGGCGCTAAAGGCCAGCGTCGAGGCGGAAAGATTTCCCACTGCTGGCAAAACCGGCCACAAATCGGGCACGCCTAAAAAATCCGGGGCACAGAAGACCCTTGTGTTCGATGAAATTGATACCGGCATTGGCGGTCGGGCTGCCGAGGCCGTTGGTAAGAAACTGAAGTCATTGGCGCGCGCGAACCAGGTGTTATGCGTGACCCATCTGCCGCAGATCGCTACGTTCGGCGACCATCACTTTGTCATTGAGAAAAAAGAATCCGGGGGACGAACGCGAACGAGCATTCGCGAAGTTGCGGGCGAAGAGCGGACAGAAGAAGTGGCGCGGATGCTGAGCGGAGCGAAGCTGACGGAGACTTCAAGGAAGCATGCCGAGCAGATGATTAAAGCGAACGGCTAACGGCTAACGATCAGGATTTCCGAAGCGCGAGTTTCAGCCACCGTAGTGGTCGCCGAGTTGTCGGCAACCTTGATCGAGAAGTTGACGGTGATCATCGCCTTAGTCTCGACCGGCTGACCATTCTGCACGACCGGCTTGAAGCGCCATTCGCGCACAGCCTGCTGGGCCGCAGTCGTCAGGATTGCCGGGCCGCTTAGCACCGTCAGATTCTCAACCGATCCCTGTGCGCTGATCACAGCCTGTAGAACGACTGATCCCTGAACATTCATGTGCTGCGCGAGCAGCGGGTAAGAGGCCGAAGCCGGAACTTGTTGGACCGTGGGAAGCGCTTGCCGCTCGGCGGCGTTGGTTGCCGGGGCAAAGGCGCCCTGAGCCGCTGCGTTTGGAATCTCGACGTGCGTTTGATTCGATCCGGGATGAACCTTGTGATGCTTGTCTCCGGCCACGACATCGACGTCCAGCGGAGGCAGGATCGTGCGGGTTACGGCAACTCCGGAAGTCGCGGCGGCCGGCGCTGGCGTAGAGGCGGCCTTCACGGGGTGCGAAGCTTTTTTCAGCGCGGAACCGGGGGGCTGAGCCGGACGGGTGCTCGAGGTCTGTGTCGGTACCGATGCTTCGGGAACATCCGATTCGATTGTGGCCTGCTCGGTGCCGAACCAGAACTGGCGGTCCTTAATCAGGAGAGCGACGAGGGCAATCAAGAGCAGAGCGAGGGCAAGCACCAGTCGGCGCGGCTGCTGGCTCGGAACCGTCGTCCGAACCGGCGCGTTGTGCATCATCGTTCTGGAGTCGATTTCCAACATTGTTGTGAGACCTGGGAGCCCGTTGGACGCACATAGATTGCATCGTTACCGAAGTAATGACAATGGCACGGGGTGGGGAAGACAGGGGCACGACCGGGCCATGAGGTGCCATTCGACTCCGAAGTGATTGGCGGCGCGTGTTTTGCAGCGGCCCGCGGTGTGATTGCTGTCACAGCACGGCGGGCGGGGGGCTCGTACATTCGGCACATGGCTTCCGAGAAAAATGATCGATCGGCATGGCTGCAGGGGCCCTCCGCGCCATGCAAGAACGTTCGCGACACTCTCCAAATTCCGTGGCGAATCGTTCTGCTGGGCGCGCCGGGCGTGGGCAAGGGAACGCAGGCCGATCTGCTGCACAAGCGGCTTCGCGCTTGCCACCTTTCGACAGGGGATGTGTTCCGCGCGGCGGGTGGGCAAAAAGAGTGCGACCGCTCTCCGGCTATGCAACAGGCGCTGGCCTATATGAGGCGGGGCGAGCTTGTGCCGGATGCCACCGTCTGGGAGATGGTCCGGGAACGCGGCGAGTGCCTACTGTGTGCAGGAGGCTTCATCCTCGACGGCTTCCCCCGCACACTGGCGCAGGCGGAAGCGCTGAAGAAGTTTATGGACGACGAAGGCCTTTCACTGAGCGCGGTAGTGAACTACGAATTGGCTGAGGCCGAAATCGTTACGAGGCTCGGAGGCCGCCGGACCTGTGAGAATTGCAAGGCCGTATATCACGTGACGGAGCGTCCGCCGAAGGTGGAGGGTCAATGCGACCGTTGCCGTGGCAAGCTGTTTCAGCGGGAGGACGACCGGCCGGAGTCGATTCGCGTGCGGCTGGAGGCTTACAACCGAAGCACGGCTCCCCTCATTGAGTTTTATGGGGCTCTTGGCCGATTGGTGCGAATCCCGGCCAACGGTTCTGCGGAGGAGATCTGCCTGAAGACGGTCTCCGAGCTTGAGGCCAAGCGCGATGTGGAACTCGATTACGTCGAGATGCGGGAGTTTTAGCGCGTCTCCATTCGCTGTGCGAATCGCCCATTTCGCTGCTAATCCCCGCAATTTCTGTGGCTTACGTTGACCATCGGGGTACTTTCCGTTAGCTTATGGAGACTGGCCGACCCGGGATCATGTACTCTAAATGCACAGATTCAGGGCGGTTTGCATCCTACAACTGGGGCTAGGCCTCGGACTTAGACCAAGGCACGGCAGCTGGGGGAGTGGACTCACATCGTGACAGGCGTGTTAAAGAGCGACGGAAAGACCTTACTTTTGCTTAAGCCACGGGGCTTCTGCGCCGGCGTGGTGCGGGCCATTGACGTGGTGCGCATCGCGCTCGAGGCATTCGGGCCCCCGATTTATGTGCGCAAGGAGATCGTCCACAACAGCTTTGTGGTGGAAGAGCTGCGCGGCAAGGGTGCGATCTTTGTGGATAGCGAAGATGAAGTGCCGAACGGCGAGCGGATTATCTACAGCGCGCACGGTGTTTCGCCGGATGTCCGCGAACACAGCGCGCGTCGCGGCCTGCGCGTGATTGATGCGACCTGTCCTCTGGTGACGAAGGTCCACGTGGAGGCGGTGAAGTTCGCGAAGGAAGGCTACTCGCTCATCCTGATTGGACATAAAGATCACGATGAGGTCGTCGGCACATTGGGCGAGGCTCCAATGGTGACACAGGTGGTTGGTTCACCGGAGCAGGTGAAGAAATTGAGCGTGCCGGATCCGAATCGCGTCGCTTATCTGACGCAGACGACGCTGAGTCTCGATGAGACGAAGGACATTATCGCTGCGCTGAAAGAGAAATTCCCGAATATCAAGGGGCCGGCGGCGCAGGATATCTGCTACGCGACCGAGAACCGGCAGGTCGCGGTGAAGCAGGTGGCGTCGGAATCGGATTTGCTGTTGGTGGTGGGTTCGGAGAACAGCTCGAATTCGAACCGGCTTGTAGAAGTGGCGCGGAATCTTGGCACGAACGCGCATCTGATCGACAGCTGCAACGACATTGAGCCCGCGTGGCTGACGGGTGTGAAGACGATCGCTCTGACGGCTGGGGCGTCGGCGCCTGAGCACCTCGTGGAAGAAACTGTGACATTCCTGCGGGCCAAGGGATTCAACAACGTGCAAGAACTGGAAGTGATGCCGGAGAACGTGCGCTTTGGGCTTCCGCCTGAGATTGTGGAAGCGATCGCCAGCGCCCCGGCGAATTAGTCGGTAGCGACGCTGAAATTTGGAGTGAACTGCATGGATAACGACTCCCCCGATGCCCATATAGGATCCGCGAGTTTAGGATCAGCCCCACAGATTCGATTCGGCAAAATTGAGGAACTGGGCAGCCGGGTGAGCGCGGCGATTGCCGCCGCTCGAAAGTATCTTTTCTCGCAGCAGTACGAAGAAGGCTATTGGTGCGGCGAACTCGAAGCCGATACCACACTCGAATCCGATTACATCTTGTTGCACACGCTGCTGGGCACGGGGAACCAGGAGCGGTTCCAGAAGTGTGCGAACTGGATACTGCGGCATCAGAATGAAGACGGCGGATGGAGCATCTACGTCGGCGGTCCTTCCAACATCAGCGCGTCGGTGAAGGCTTACTTCGGCCTCAAACTGGCGGGATATAAGGCGGATCACCCCGCGCTGGCGCTCGCACGCAAGAAAATCCTGGAAATGGGCGGCGTTACCGAAGTCAATACATTCACGAAGATCTACCTTTGCTTCTTCGGCCAGTATGACTATGACGCGGTTCCGGCGATTCCTCCGGAGATCGTGCTGTTTCCGAACTGGTTCTGGTTCAACATCTACGAAATTTCCTCGTGGTCGCGGGCGATCCTTGTTCCGCTTTCAATCTGCTACGCCAAGAAGCCGTTCAAGAAGATTCCGCGCGAGATGGGAGTGGAAGAGCTCTTCGTCGGAGGCATGCAGAAGTCGCGGATGCATCTTCACTGGGCGAAGAAGCTTGTTTCGTGGCGAAATTTCTTCCTGGTGATCGATCGTGTGACGCACTGGTTCGAACGAGTGCACGTGCGGCCGCTGCGTTCGGTTGCACTAAAGAGCGCGGAGAAGTGGATGCTCGAGCGCTTCGAGATGAGCGACGGGCTGGGCGCGATTTATCCGTCGATGATGAACGCGATTATCGCATTGCGCTGCCTGGGATATTCGCTCGACGATCCGCAGGTGATTCGTGCAATGGACGAGTTCGAGAAGCTAGGGATCGAAGAGGAAGACACGTTTCGCATGCAACCCTGTATGTCGCCGGTCTGGGACACGGCGTACGCCCTTTTCGCATTGGGCGAAGCCGGAGTTCCGGCCAACGATCCGCGAATGGTGAAGTGCGCGGACTGGATTCTGCAGAAGCAGGTGCGCACGGTCGGCGACTGGAAGGTGAAGAACAAGAAGGGTCAGCCGGGCGGGTGGTATTTCGAGTTCAACAACGAGTTCTATCCCGATGTGGATGACAGTGCGATGGTTTGCCTGGGGCTGAGCCGCGTGGAGCATCCCAATGGGCGCTATCAGCGCGAGTCGGTGCAGCGCGCGATCGACTGGATCTTCTCGATGCAGTGCAAGAACGGCGGCTGGGCGTCGTTCGACAAAGATAACGACGAGATGATTTTCCAGCACATTCCGTTTGCCGATCACAACGCGATGCTCGATCCGGCGACGGTCGATATTACGGGACGCATTCTTGAGATGCTCGCGACCTACGGTTATACGAAAGATCATCCGGCGGTGAAGAAGGCGATCCAGTTCATCCGCGACGAACAGGAACCGGATGGCAGCTGGTTCGGGCGCTGGGGAGTGAATTATATTTACGGGACCTTCCTGGTGCTACGCGGGCTGGAAGCGATTGGCATGGATCTGCACGAGCCGTGCATCCAGCAGGGCGCGGAGTGGCTGCGCATGGTGCAGAATCCGGATGGCGGATGGGGCGAAACTGTCGGATCGTATGATGATCCGAACCTGCGCGGGCAGGGAGACAGCACGCCTTCCCAGACCGCGTGGGGGATTCTGGGACTGCTTGCGGCGGGAGACACGCGCAGCGATTGCGTGGCGCGGGGCATCGCGTACCTGATGCGCACCCAGAAGAGCGATGGATCGTGGGACGAAAAGTTCTATACGGGAACCGGATTCCCGCGCGTGTTCTACCTGATGTACCACCTATACCGGGAGTATTTCCCGCTGCTTGCGCTGACGACATATCAGAAGGTCGTGGAGAAGAACGGGAATTAGCGATCAGCTGCCAGTTCCCGGCGGTCCGTAAGAAAACTTGATATGTGCTTCGCGCGCTCCGGGCGAATGAGTCCGGGCCACACAACCTTCATTTGACAAACTTTCGCTCAGTGCTGAATGCTGAGTGCTGAATGCTCGCCTTCGTCACTGGCGCCACCGGATTCCTCGGTTCTCACGTCGCGCGCGCGCTTGCCGATCAGGGAGCGCAACTTCGGCTGCTGGTGCGTCCGACCAGCAATCTCAAAAATCTTGAGGGCTTGAACGCGGAGACCGCGACTGGCGATCTGCGCGATGCAGCGTCACTTGAGAAAGGCATGTCAGGTTGCGACGCCGTGGTTCACGTTGCGGCCGACTATCGGCTGTGGGTGCGCGATCCGAAAGAGATGTACCGGTCGAATGTCGAAGGCACGCGGGCGATCCTGGAGGCGGCACGGAAAAATGCCGTGCGGCGCGTCGTGTATACGTCGAGCGTGGCCACAATTGGGTTCAGGAAAGACGGGCAGCTCGCCGACGAGGACTCCCCGGTTTCGCTCGGCGATATGATCGGGCATTACAAGCGTTCGAAATTCATGGCGGAGCAGCTTGCGCTGAAGGCCGGGCGTGACGGAATGCAGGTGGTGACGGTGAATCCGACGACGCCGATCGGCGAGCAGGATATCAAGCCGACACCGACGGGACGGATTGTGGTGGATTTCCTGAAGCGCAAGTTTCCGGCATACGTTACGACGGGACTGAATTTGGTGGATGTGCGCGAGTGCGCGCGCGGGCATGTGGCGGCGCTCGAAAAAGGAAAGTCAGGGCAGCGATACATTCTGGGTGGAGAGAATTTGAGCTTGAAACAGATTCTCGACAAGCTGGGCGCGATTACGGGCCTGCCTTCGCCGAAAGTGAAACTGCCGTATTTCTTCGCATTCATGGCTGGAGTCGCGGGTGAGTACATCACGGGTAGGCTCTTGCGAGGTGATCCGCGAGCGACGCTCGATACGGTGCGCATGGGCAGCAAGATGATGTTCGCGAGTTCTGCGAAGGCCGAGAGGGAACTCGGCTGGAAGATAGTCCCGGTGGATGATGCGCTGCGGCGAGCTGTCGAATGGTTTCGGGCGAACGGATATGTCTAAAGTCGCCATTGTGGCCGCCATGGAGCGCGAGGTGCGTCCGCTGGTGAAGAGTTGGCTGACATCGGAAAAGGAGCACTCGGGACGGCAGTTTCGCTTTTTTGAGAACGACGACTTCGTTTTGGTCTGTGCGGGAATCGGTGCGAGCGCGGCACGGCGGGCAGCGGAGGCGATCATCGCGTTGCACGAGCCGCGGATCGTCTACTCCGTCGGATTTGCGGGCGCGCTGGACGGATCGTTGAAAGTCGGCGACGCCATGCGTCCCGAGCGTGTTGTGAACGCTAAGGATGGCAGCAGCGTATCCATCGATGGCGGACATGGCGTGCTGGTAAGCTTCGAATCGATCGCGAGTCCTGAGCAGAAGCGAAAGCTACGGGATTCATTCTCGGCACATGCCGTCGATATGGAGGCAGCGGCGGTTGCTCAGGCCGCCGAGGCGCGGGGGGTGGAGTTCGCGGCGGCAAAGGCAATTTCAGATGAGATGGATTTTGAGTTCCCGTCGATGGAACGGTTCGTCGATTCCGACGGCCGATTTTCGGAGGCACGGTTTGCTTTGTTTGCAGCAGTCAGGCCGTGGGTTTGGCCATCGGTTCTTCGGTTGGCGCGGAATAGCAAGCGAGCCTCCGCTTCGCTGTGCGCGTTTTTGCGCGGCTTGAGCGGGCAGCAGAAATGAGGACATGTCCTTCTGATTCCGCAAAGCCTAAAATCACGTCATTCAAATTGAAATTTTCGTTGCCACATCGGGTACATGTGGGAAAATGCGGAGCCTCAATCATCTATAATTAAGCAAGGCATTCTCCTCAAAAAAGATGGAATTTTTCCCCTTGCTGGCAGTGTTCGTCGGCGGCGAAATCGCCGACATGATCTCCAACAGCGGCCCGGTTGCCAAGCTGGTATTGCTTGCGCTGCTGGCCTTCAGCCTTGTGTCCTGGGCAATTATCCTGACCAAGTGGAGCCTGCTCCGGCGGGCTCGTATGCAAAGCGGGCGGTTCGTGCGGGCGTTCCGCAAAGCCCAGCGTTTGCAGGATATTGCGGCCGTTGCGGACCAGTTCAAGCCGAGTCCGCTGGTGGGCGTATTCGAGGGCGGATACGAGGAGTTCCGACGTCAGACCGCGGTATCAGGCACGCTGAGAAACCTGGTCTCGGTACAACGTGGCATGCAGATCGGGGCATCGGAAGAAATAACAAGGCTGGAACGCAACGTTCCGTGGCTGGCGATCACGGCGGCAGTGACGCCGTTCGTGGGATTGTTCGGCACGGTGTGGGGCATCATCGATGCCTTTCACGGACTCGGAACGGCGGGAGCAGCTACATTGCGCGCCGTTGCACCTGGAATTTCGGAAGCCCTTATCACTACTGCCGCCGGACTGGCGGCCGCGATTCCCGCTGTTATCGCCTACAACCTGATTGGGGCGTCGATCCGCGAATTTGCCTCGCGCAGCGATGACTTCGCATTGGAAGTGCTGAACGCCGTCGAGAACAGCCAGGCCCAGCCGCGACCGCAAGTGCCTGCGGATGTGAGGCGCTAGTGGCGTTTTCGGTTTCCAATGGACGCACGCAGAGTTCACTGGCCGATATCAATATCACTCCGCTGGTGGACGTGGTTCTTGTTCTCCTGATCATCTTCATGGTGACGGCTCCGGTGCTGCAGTCGGGGATTGACGTCAGCGTTCCCAAGACGCGCTACGTCAAGGAAATCACGCAGGAGCGGCTGGTGATCACCATCAACAAAGATCAGCGGGTCTTTTTGGGGAACGACCCGGTCAATATCAACGAGATCGGAACGAAACTGCGGCAGAGAATTCGTGATCCGCGGAATCAGTCGATCTTTGTGCGAGCCGACGAGAATGTTCCGTTTGGCGCCTTCGCGACCATCATGGATGCAGTCAAGCAAGCCGGCTTTGCCAACGTCAGCATCGTGACCCAGCCTCTGGAATCGAATGGCAGCAAACGCTGAGATTTATTTTGAGCACGACCGATGGGGACGCGCGCTGGCGTGGTCGGTGGTGTTGCACGTAGGAATCACGGCGTTTCTGCTGGGATATGCCGCGATTTTTTCCGGTAACAGCGGAAATACTTGGGGCGCGGGTGGCGGGGGAGAGGCCATTGGCGCGACGCTGGTGAGTGCCGTTCCTATTCCTACGACTCCCGCGCAGACGCAAAACGTTCTCGCCAACGAATCGAAAGGCGTCACTCAGTCGCAACCCAAGCCGGAAGAGAAGCAACCGGACGCGATCGAACTTCAAGGCAAGAACGCAAAGATCAAGCCAAAGAAGAAACAGGAAACGATTACAAAGGAGAAGAGCGAGGCTCCGCCTCCGCCGGACACAAATCAGGTGGCATTCGGTGAAGGTGGGCCGGTCAGCGGCCCGTATGGATCGTTTGACGCCGGTGGGGCGAAGGGCGGATTCGGAATCACGGGTGGCGGCGGAGATTTCGGCAATCGATACGCCTGGTACGTGCGCGTGATTCAACAGAAAGTGGCGGAGAACTGGCTGAAGTACGAAATCGATCCGTCGATCAAGGCGGCGCAGCGCGTTTACATCACATTTGATATTGCACGGGACGGGCATCCTTCGAATGTTCAGATCGAGCAGTCGAGCGGCGTGCCCTCGCTGGATATTTCGGCCGTCCGGGCTTTGCAGCGTATCAATACGTTTGGGCCGTTGCCGCAGGATTATTCCGGCAACAAGATTTCTGTTGAGTATTGGTTCGATTATCACAAGTGATAGCCAAGTGGTCTAACGATGTACTTCTGCCGCGTAACCAATCAGGTACGCGCGTGTGCGTAAAGCGTAAAAGGAGCGCAGAATGGGGATCTTAAGGGATGAATAGTTCTGGGGTTCAGCACAAAATGTTGCAAAGCCATACGTGTCGGAATACGATATTTAAGTTACCTTTTTTCCCCCAACGGATGGACGAGGCTGCTAGATCAGTCTTACCGCGAAGGTCAAGCAGTAGTTCTGGCCTGACGATGGCGCTCATCTGCGTCATTTTTGTCGTTCTTGCTTCATCGTTACTTTCCGCGCAAGACTGGGTCAAGACGGGCACGAGCCTTGGCGTAGAAAAAGTTCGTCTCGCGGTTCCCGATTTCAAGCCCTCCACTGCCGATCCGCAAAACGCCGCGCTGCTCAAGACTTTCAACGACACTCTGTGGAACGACCTGGATGTGTCGGGAGTCGTCGAACTGGTTTCGAAAAGCTTCTATCCGCTGCAGGTTCCGGGGCAGCCGCCAGAGGTGAATTTCATGGCGTGGAACGCGCCTCCGCCGAACGCTGCGATGCTCGCGTTCGGAAACCTCGGAGTCGCAAGCGGCAGGCTGACGGTTCAGGGATGGCTGTACGACGTTAAGAATATTCAGAATCCGCAGATTCTCGGCAAGCAGTACACCGATACTTCGAGCGATGCCGCAGCCCGCGTGATGGCGCACAAGTTCGCCGACGAAATCATTTACCGGCTAGGCGGCGGAATTCAGGGCATCGCGGAAACGCAGATTTATTTCGTCAGCGATCGCACCGGGCACAAAGAAATCTGGGCGATGGATTACGACGGTTCGAACCAGCACCGGATCACGAACCTGGGATCCATTGCGCTTTCGCCGCGCGTTTCTCCGGACGGATCACGGGTTGCATTCAGCGCTCTGACCAAGAATGGCTGGGAGATCATGATGTACTCCCTCGATCTGAATCGTCCGGTGAGTTTTCCCCGCTATAGCGGAACGAATCTATCGCCGGCGTGGTCGAGCGACGGGTTGAAGCTGGCGTTTTCGTCGTCGCGATCGGGAGAACCGCAGATTTACGTTGCCGATGCATCCGGGGGAAACCTGCATCGCATGACAAACGACAAAGGTCCCGATGTTTCGCCAAATTGGAATCGAAAGACGAATGCGGAGATTGCGTATGTCAGCGGACGCACCGGGCTTCCGCAGATTTATACGATGGGAGCCGACGGCACCAACGACACGCGGATGACCGATCAGGGCTACGCGGTCTCGCCCAACTGGGCTCCCAATGGGCAGTTTCTGGCCTTCGCGTGGGTGCGGAAGTATGGGCCCGGAGAGCCGGGAGCTTCCGATCTTTATCTGATGGATATTGCCAGCAAGCAGTGGGTGCAGTTAACGCATGACGGCGGCAGAAATGATTTTCCGTCGTGGTCGCCGGACAATCGCCACATCGTGTTTCAGTCGAACCGGACGGGCAGCCTGCAGATCTGGTCGATGCTGGCGGACGGAACAAAAATTCAGCAGTTGACGTTTACAGGCCACAATTCGCAACCGAATTGGAGCTGGAAATAAATAACACTTCGTTTGACTCCGAAGCCGCAGCTTTGGGGTCGCAGGAGGAATAAAAGTGAAGCAACTCAATATGAAGTGGTTCCTTTTGATACTCGCTGTAAGCGCACTCCTAGGTCTGGGTGCATGCGGAAAGAAGGCGACTCCGCCACCACCCCCACCGCCGCCTCCGCCAGCGGCTCCAACAGCCTCGATTTCGGTGAGTCCGGATACGATTCAGCCGGGGCAGTCGGCATCGTTGACGTGGCAAACCAGCAATGCGACCGACGTTTCGATCGACGGAATTGGCGCCGTGCAGGCCAATGGATCGCAGACCGTCTCTCCGTCGGCATCGACCACCTACCACCTGGTGGCGAAGGGTGCGGGCGGAACGCAAGAAGCGACGGCGCGCCTTACCGTGACGCAGCCGCCACCGCCACCGCCGCCGACGCCTACGGTCACCGACGAAGACTTGTTCAATCAGAACGTGAAGGATGTTTATTTCGATTACGACAAGTCCGATATTCGCGGGGATCAGCAGGCTTCTGTTCAGGCCGACGCGCAGTTCTTTACGCAGCATCCGAATATGAACTTCACGATTGAAGGACACTGCGACGAGCGCGGGTCGACGGAATACAACTTGGCATTGGGCGATCAGCGCGCGACTTCGATGAAGAACGCGCTGACGGCAGCCGGCGTGAATGCGAGCCAGATCAAGACGATCAGCTACGGAAAAGAAAAGCCGTTCTGCACCGAGAGCAACGAAGCTTGCTGGCAGCAGAACCGCCGCGATCACCTTGTTCTGCAGAAGTAAGATTGGCGGGGGACGCTGGCCGCGTCCCCCGTTGTTTTATCGTTGCCCGTCGTACTGCGCCCGGAATTCGACCGGAAAATGGTTGCCGCTTCAGTTGAGGCTTGCGGTTCATTGGAGTTCCTTTCTATTTGGAATCCTCCCAGCCTGTGGGAAAATCGTGGCATCTAAATTGACATGTACAGGAAATCCTTTATGAAACCACATCGTGTGACCGTTCTCGTTGCGTTAGTTGCGGTGCTCTGGATGACGGCGGCTCCGGCCTTTGGCGTCAGCAAGGAAATTATTCAACTGCAAACGCAGGTACAGCAACTGCAGGAGCAGATGACGGCGATGCAGCGAAGCTTTGACGAGCGCATGGGCGTCATGAACAGCCTGGTTGAGAAAGATACCGATGCGGTCAACAAAGTCGCGACCGCCATCAGCGCACTGCAGGTGACGCTGCAGAAGCAGCAGGGGGATTTCAGCGGGAAATCGGACCAGCTTTCTGGCCAGATCCAGGCGCTGAATGACACGATGGATGAAGTTAAAGTGCAGTTGGCGAAGGTCACGAAGCAGATCCAGGATATGCAGTCGACGCAGCAGAGCATACAGGCGGATCAGTCGAAGCAGCAGGCGTTGCAGCAGCAACAGCAGAATGCTCCGCCGCCGGATGTGCTGTATAACAACGCGTTGCGCGACTACAACGGCGGGAACAACGACTTGGCCGTGCAGGAGTTTTCCGATTACGTCAAGTTCTATCCGAATACCGATTTGGCAGGGAACTGCTACTTCTATCTCGGCGAAATTCAGTTCAAGCAAGGGAACTATGCGCAGGCTGTGACGAGCTACGATCAGGTATTGCAGAATTTCCCGAGCGGGAATAAAGCTGCATCAGCACAGCTCAAGAAGGGATTCGCGCTAGTCGAACTGGGCAAGCAGGACGATGGCGTCACGGAACTGAAGCATCTGATCCAGAGGTATCCGCGGTCGCCCGAAGCGCTTCAGGCGAAAGAGCGGCTGCGGAAGCTGGGAGTATCTTCGCGGGGAGAATAACGGCGTTCGTCTGGCTAAACGAACCCAGGGGCCCTCCGCTTCACATGCCGTCCCCCTTTGGGAACGGCATGCTTCAGTCAGGATGACAGATTGTTCCGGATGACGAAGAAAGAAATCTAGACGTGCCGGTTTCGTTTGGGCGTGTGGTGCTTCGTCGCTTTGTGGGCGTGGTGATGTTTCACGTGGTGGTGATGAGCCCGGACCGGCACTAACGTTGCGTGGTAAACATCCGCGAGCGCAAGGGAACTGCAGAATAAACTCAGCATAAGTACCGCAAGAAACCGTTTCATATACTCCTTTTCCCGAACTGCCTGCCGCTTTCGAAAACTATACTATTCCGAGTTCTGCAAGGGTAGACTGATTCGCGGGGTGCTCTACAAATTACCTCAACCCCTGTTTATAGCGAGGTGCAATTATGTCACACACTAGAGTTGACCAGGATGCGAAGAAAGGCGCGAAGGAACCCGACAATCATGAAGGCGAGGCCAACGTCGGCTTTCAGGAACAGCTCGGACATCGCGATCAGGATCCGATTTTGAAAGATGCGGATTCCGATTTCCCGGAACCTGGACAAAGTCCCGAACACACGGGCGAACCGCAGCGCAAAAGTGCATAGCCGCTAGTCAAAGATCCTCGTAAAATTCCTAAAAATCAAAGCCCCACTTCTCGCAACTGCAGCGAGAAATGGGGCACCCATTCTTTAACACTTTGAAACTCTGAAACCTTTGCTTCTATCTCAGTTCTTCCATACACGCATCCAGCACTTCCTTTCCTGGGCGCGTGAGTGAGTCGGGCAGAGTCGCCAACGGCTGATCTGTAACGTTCAGCATGTCGATAAAGCTGGGCGCTGTCGGATTCACGTAGAAAACTCCAGTAAGAACTTCGCCCTTGTCGTGCGCCTCGGTCAGACGCGTGATGGCGCCGATCTTATCGGTTGGATCGTAGTTCTCCTCTAGCTTTCGCAGCTGGAGGTGCGACCCGTCGTGCATCGTCACACTAATCGTGGAGCCCGGGTCGTATTCGACATTGATGTCCTCGAAGTGGGGCACGAAGCTGACTTCCTGCAGACTCTCTTCGTGCTCCTTCACGTATTTGTAGGACTTGGTCGATCCTTCGTGATCATTGAACGTCACGCACGGAGAGACAACGTCGAGCATGACCGTGCCCTTATGCGCAATCGCGGCTTTCAGCATGGCGCTGAGCTGGCGTTTGTCGCCGGAAAAAGAGCGTCCGACAAGGGTTGCGCCGAGCTGGATGGCCAACGCGCAGGTGTCGATCGGAGGCAGATCGTTCAGGACGCCGGTTTTCAGCTTCGATCCGAGATCGGCTGTGGCCGAAAACTGGCCTTTCGTCAGGCCATATACCCCGTTGTCTTCAATGATGTAAATGATCGGAAGATTTCGGCGCATGAGATGGACGAACTGTCCGATGCCGATCGATGCCGTGTCTCCATCGCCGCTCACTCCGATGCAGATCAGCTTGCGGTTCGCGAGCATGGCTCCTGTAGCGACGGACGGCATGCGTCCGTGAACGGCGTTGAAGCTGTGCGAGCGGCTCAGGAAATATGCAGGCGTTTTCGACGAACAGCCAATGCCGCTAGGCTTGATGACGAACTCAGGCTCAACACCCATTTCATACATGGCTTCGACAATGCGCTCGGAGATCGCGTTGTGGCCGCATCCGGCGCACAGCGTGGTCTTGCCGCCTTTGTATTCGATAACAGTGAGGCCGATGCGATTGATCTTGGGCCCGGGTGTGGCCGAGCCGGGTTCAACGGTTGTGGACGACATCTATTTGCCCTCCATGCTGGTCAGTTCATCGGTGATGGACCGCGCATCGAGAGGCAGTCCGGTGATGTGGGCGATGCTGCGCAGGCGAGTGATCAGTTCCGGTTTCACATCGAGCTTCAGCAGGCTCAGCATCTGCGCGTCGCGGTTCTGTTCGACGACATAGACGTGTTCATGTTGCTCGATGAATTCGTGGACTTCGCGCGTGAAAGGGTAGGCGCGAAGGCGAAGGTAGTCGGTTTCGATTTTGTACTCGTCGCGGAGCTGGTCGCGGCTTTCGGTGATGCCCCAATGCGAGGTGCCGTAGCCGATGATCCCAATCTTCGCGTTGTTGCCCTTTGTGAGTTCAGGGCGGGGCACGAAGGAGCGCGCGGTTTCGAACTTGCGGTTCAGGCGCTCCATATTGTTTTCGAAATCGTCGGCGCGCTCGCTGTACTGCGCTTTCTCGTTATGTCCGCTGCCGCGCGCGAAATAGGCGGCCGCCGTGTGGCGCGTGCCGGGGATCGTGCGGTATCCGATGCCATCGCCGTCGACATCTTTGTAGCGGGCGAATCCGCCAAGGCGGTCGAGGTCTTCCTTGCCGAGAACCTTGCCCCGCTTGATCGGTGTCGTCGGGTACGGGAATGGATCGGACATCCAGTTGTTCATGCCGAGATCGAGATCGGACATGACGAACACGAGCGTCTGGAATTGTTCGGCGAGATTGAAGGCGTCGGTCGCCATGGTGAAACATTCCTCGACCGAGCAGGGAATCAGCATGATGTGCTTGGTATCGCCATGCGAAAGAAATGCGGTTGAGAGGATGTCTCCCTGCGAAGTGCGCGTGGGAAGGCCCGTGGATGGGCCGACGCGCTGGATGTCCCAGATAACCCCGGGAACCTCGACGTAATAACCGAGCCCAGCGAACTCGGACATCAAAGAAATTCCCGGTCCGGCGGTGGCCGTCATGCTGCGGGCGCCGGCCCATCCGGCGCCGATGACCATGCCAATTGCGGCAAGTTCGTCCTCGGCCTGAACGATGGCGAA
>DATJOA010000047.1:0-14736 GCA_035507635.1 Candidatus Acidiferrales bacterium | reverse complement strand
CTGCCACCGCAGCGAACCAATAATCGGAACCAGAGTGTATTTCAGAGGATATGTGTTGTAGTCGTCCCCCATGATGAAATCGAAGGGGAACGGAATGTTCACGGGAAGCCAACCGCCGTCGAGCGAGAACTCGAGTTTATTCCGATAGAAGATACCTCGATTGAAATCTGGCTTCAGGGCCACCGGCCTTATTACCACGATCGCCGAGCTTTTCGCGCCTTCGCTCGCGCCATTCTTCGTTCTCGGGATACCATCGTCTGCCATGGCGGCCGATAGCAAATCGTCGCAAGAAGCATCCCTCGAAACAATAGATGTCGCCCGTGCACCGCTTCGTGTCGGATCGGAGGCATTGGTTTGTGGGAATGCGACGAGCGCGAGTGGAAAGATTGCCAAGCCAAGAACAACCAACAGCCCTCTCACGCACATGAGAAGCCTCCTGGGTCGTTGCTGCGAGACTAGGACGCCAGAAAGCTGCGAACTGTTGCTGAATGCCTTATTGCGTATGAATCAGGTAGCGACAGCCGCCTCGGCTGTTGCGATCCGTGAGATTCGAGTTCGGGAAGGGGCTGCGCCGCACCGCCGAGGCCGTTGTCCCCACCTTCCCTGTGCATCTTCTTGCAGCAAAAGTGAATCTCCTCATTCCGTCCACACTATTCCGCAGAAATATTTCGATTCTCCGCTTTTTCGCACAGCGAATTCGTGTACTATGGCGCGCATTCTATTAGTTTCCCAGGGTTCCCAGGGCGGCCACTCGTCTCTCCGTAGTCAAAATTAAAAAGTGGAGATCCGATGACAGCGAAGAACTGTCTCTTTCGGTGGATCCTTGTTGTTGCTCTTTTCATGTGCATGGCGGCAATTTTTTCAGCCGCCCAATCTGAGCACCGCAATCCGCAGCGCTCAGCGTCGCAACCGCCCAATTCGGTCACTTCGACCGCGATTCCCGCCTCGATGTTTGATATGACCGCGCATAGCGACGTTCTTTCTGGAACTCCGTGGCCCACGATGCCGATCTATGGAATGCGTCTCTGGGACACCGACAGCGCATGGGCACAGCTCAATCCGTCAAAGGGTGTCTACGACTGGACCACGCTCGATAGCTGGGTTTCCGCCGCGAGCGCCAACAACGTCCAACTCATCTATACCTTCGGACAAACTCCCGCCTGGGCCAGTTCCAAACCCAAAGACTCCACTTGCGACTACGAAGCCGGAGCGTGCGATCCCCCGAGCGATTTAAACTCCGACGGCACCGGCACCGACCAGCACTTCATCAACTTTGTGACTGCCATTGCGCAGCACGCGCCGAGCATCACGTACTGGGAAATGTGGAATACCCCGCACGATACCTCGCAATGGACGGGTACTAACGCGCAACTCGTGCGTATGGTGAAGGACGCCAACACTTACATCAAGAAATACATCCCCGGCGCGAAGATCATCTCTCCCGCCAACGGCCAGCTGAACTACTCCTATCCCGCGTCAAACTGCACCATGCCCGACAAAATGGGCGGATATCTCGCTGCCGGCCTCGGCCAGTACATCGACATCATGGCCCTCCATACTTACTACACGACTGTGCCCGAAGATATCGTGCCAGTCGTGCAGTGCTACCAGAGCACGATGAAGACTTACAACGTAAGTTCCCTGCCGCTCTGGTCAACGGAAGGCGCGTGGGGATTTAACACCGATTTGCCGAGCACAGTCGATCAGGCCGGATTCGTTGCCCGCCTCTATTTGTTGCTATGGTCGAATGGCGTCGTCCGGCATTACTGGTATGCCTGGGACGATCAAAATACCGGAACTCTCTCCGACAACGGGATCATCAATTCCGTCGGCGTCGCCTATCAGCAGGTCGAAAGCTGGATGTCGGGCCGAACCATGAGCACTCTCTGCTCCGAGAACAGCTCCGGAATCTGGACCTGCGGGCTCACCGGATCGAATGGTTACTCCGCACAAGCAGTCTGGCATCCCGGAGGCAACACCACTTACTCCGCCCCGACGCAATATGTGAATTATCTCGACCTCAGCGGCACGCAACACAATCTCTCCAGCGGCACAACTGTTACCGTCGGCGAGGAACCGATCCTTTTGCAAAGCGCCTCCGTAACCCAGAGTCCCAACTTCGCTGTGAGTGAGCCTTCCCCATTCCCCGAGGTGATCGCCGGCAGCAGCGGAACCAGCAGTTCCCTCACGATCTCGTCGGAGAACGGATTCACTGGCACTGTCACCTTGAGTTGTCCGACCACGTTCGGCAGCGGAAGCTGTAGTGTCAGCCCAAGCTCAGTCGCCAGCTTCCCGGCAACGGCGACTCTGGTCATCAACGGGACGAGCTTTTCGCCCGGCACCTATCAGATCAGCGTTCAAGGCTCCTCGGGATCGCTTACGAACTCCCTGAACGTACCTTTCAGCGTCGGAGATTTCTCCATCACCGGCCCTGCGTCATTCTCTTCCCCATCTTCCGGACAAGCCACCGCGAATCTCACTCTCGCTTCCCTCTACAGCTATAGCGGCCAAATCACCGCCGCCTGCGATGCCAGCGCAATCTCGGGCGCCCAATGCACGCTTAGCCCTGCCAGCCCCATCAGCCTCACGGGTGGAGCATCAGTCCCCATTACCGCGAGCGTCACCATTCCGACCAATGCGGCCGCCGGCACGTACAACATCAACCTCAACCTGCAAGGGACCAACGGCGATCCGAGCCACTCGCTCACCGTTCCGGTCACAGTCGGGTCCACGATCCAGGACTTCGGCTTCGGCTCCTTCTCGCCGGCAAGTCAGTCGATCTCCCCCGGGCAATCCGCAAGTTACGCATTCACCGTAAGTCCGGTCGGCTCATCTTTCCCGAATGCCGTCACCTTTTCCTGTTCCGGAATCCCGGCGCTCACGCAATGCACCTTCACTCCAAATCCGGTCACACCTGGCAACGGCTCGGCCGCCGTAACCATGACGATCACCACCACGCCCAACTCGTCGACGTCTCGCCGCTTCGGAGCAGGCGCGCTGCTCGTGGCCCCGTGGCTGATCTTGCCGGGCTTTGTCTTTCTTGGCGCCGGGAAGAAAGCCCGCCGAAAATCCCTGGCAATCCTCTCTCTTCTCCTCCTGTTGTTGCTCGCATTGACGCTGACTGCCTGTTCCGGGGCCACCGGGATCAGCAACAACAACTCGGGAGTGCAACAACAACATCAGGGCACACAACCCGGCACATACCCGATCACCGTGACGGGCACCTCAGGCGCGCTCACGCATCAGACAGCCGCCGTCACGCTGATCGTGACGCAGTAGTTCGATAGGGCGAACAAATCCGGCTCCCCATAACAGGGAGCCGGATTTTCTTACCCTCGAAATCGCCGCTTACGGAACTATCTTGAACAGCACGCCTCCGGCATTCGCGCCGCCGGCTTGCGCCGCTCCATACAGGTTGCCGCTCGCATCCCGCACCACTCCTCCCGGGAAGCCGCCGTCTTTCCTGCCCGTGAAAGCGTGCAGAATCGTTATCTTCCATTGCGTGCCATTCGGAGAAAGCTCAAAGGCCGTTCCGCATCCGAAATCGTTCATCACTTGGCAGCTCTGAAGGTCCCCGCCACCCGACTCCGTCGCGCCGTAGAGATTCCCCGCTGTATCCATAATCAGCGTCGTATTCGGATACGCGCCATCCAGATGCACGCCTGTGAAATCGTGCAGCACTTGCCCGCTCCATTTTCCCGAGCTCTGCGACATTTTGAACACGACGCCCAGCCCCTTCGTCCCGCCGCTGGTCGTCGTCCCGTAAAGATTGCCCGCGGCATCGATCGTCAGCGCCGCATCCGGATTCGCTCCGTCGCTCTCGTTGAAATCGTGAAGGACCGTTTCCTTCCACGTGCCGGACCCATTGCTCAATTCGAAAATCAACCCGCAGCCACCTTGGCATTTCGACCCCGATCCACCCAAGCCCGTCGTGCCGTAAAGATTCCCGACGGAATCCCACACCAGCCCTGCTACCTGCCCGCCCGCGGTATTCGTCGTCTCAGCGCCATCGCTTCCCGTGAAGTCGTGCAAATGAACGAGCGACCATCCGCCGATCGACGATGTCAACTCAAACACGTATCCCAGATTGTCCTGCCCACCCGTTGCATTCACGCCGTACAGATTTCCCGCCGCATCCAGGACTACCGGACTCGGCGCGCTCCCATCCGATCCTCCGGAGAATGTGTGAATCACTCTCCCCGTCCATACTCCCGATCCACTCGGCATCAGCTCAAACACATTGCCGAAATACGTCACGCCGTACAGATCGCCCGCCGCATCCATCACCAGCGATCCCACGGGCACCGAACAGTCATTCAACTTGCCGCAGTCGTAAATCTCGTTGTAAGTCCAGCCGCCTTGACCACTCGGCGTCAGTTCGAAAATCGTTCCCCAATTCCCCGTGCCGCCAGACGAGTTCGCGCCGTAAAGATTCCCGGCCTGATCCATCAACAGCCCGCCATACGGAATATCTCCTGATTTCGAACTGAAGTTGCGGACGATGCTATAGGTACTGGCGGCTTCCGCAAACATCGCCAGCGAAAATATCGCGGCTGCCACGACGATCATATTTCCCAGGGACCACTTCCTGTTCACCACGGCACGACCCTCCTTCAAAGGATCTGAATCCTGCTTGGGCTAGTTTCGTTGGACTTGGAAAAGTAGATAGGAGAACAGTCATCGGCATCAGCTGGCCGAGACTCTTCGAAACTCAGTTGGCGTAGTGTACCATCGGGCGGCGTGTCCGACATTTTCATTCCCCAAGCGGGGATATTATCCTGTCACGCCCCAAAACCCGCGTCCATACAAGGTTTACCGCAGAAGCGCTCTCCGGGATCACGGCCCTGTGGATAACCTCTGTGACGGATCGGAGAGACTTGGCTGGAGTTTATTGCGAGCTGCGGCCTCGATCCGGCAACCGCAATCCCCCTTCAATTCGCGGAATGCCGAAGTGTCCTCCCAGATGCGCCAGATCCAGCGGGCTGATCGACCCCGACACGGTAATCAACGTCACCTCGTTCGCTCGCGCTACCAGTACCGCGACATTGCTGATGGCGTCATTCTCGAAGCGCAGCCACAGGTTGGTCGCGTCAGGACCCCCATCCCGCTCGTGTTTGTTCACCAGTTGTTTCCATCCGTTGTGATACTCGTCCTTCACCATCTGAAGCGCCGCCGGATCGCACGTGCCTGGCTCCGCAAAGTGATATCGGTGAATCGAAACTCCGCTGACGCCAGCAATCACTCGCCGGAAATCCTCATCGCCGGAATCCAGTTTCGAGGCCAGCACCAGCATCGAATGATCCAGCGTGAATTCCGTCTTCGACGATGCAGTCTGGCTTAGTTCGTTGAGCCCTTGCGGCAATCCGCCCTCCGCAGATTGCCCCCATCCCAATCCCGACATCGCCACAGCCAACGCTACGACCATCACCGCCCAGGACACTCTCATGACCTTCACCCTTCCATCAGTCTGGATCTTTGAATCTGCAGCGCAATTCTTAACTCCCCCTCCTTTGTTGGGCAATGCATAGACGGTAAAACCCGTAACATCCGCTAACCCGCTGAATTCAAGCAGGATGCCTTGAGAACTCAACCACCGACTTTTGTCATGTCGAACCGAACGGTGGCAGGCAAAGCCCGCTGGCGCGCAGGGAGATCCGGATGTTCCCGAACCCATCCTTGTGCTCCCACTCCCGCTTGTGGCCAAATACCCCTGAAAGGACTCCTACATCTATGACTCCCCTCAGAACCGCACTCGCTTTGACGCTCGTGCTCCTGACCGCGCCACTGCTCACCGCCGCGAAAAAATCTCCCGATCCAACACCCCAATCTTTTCTCGGACGATGGGATCTCACGCTGAAGACTCCCGGCCGCGACTATCCTTCGTGGATTGAAATCACCCAGGACAACGGACAGTTCCACGCCCAATTCGTCAGCCGATGGGGAAATGCCCGCCCCCTGCCGAAAATTGAGATCACTGACAATCACATCATGTTTGTTTCGCCCAAGGCAGAAGAAGACCGCAAAGACGACATGGTCTTCGAAGGCAAGCTCGCAGGTAAGATGCTTACCGGAACCACAACCGGTCCCGACGGCACTCCCTGGCAATGGACTGGCGTAAGAGCCCCTTCACTCAAACGCACGAGCGCGCCCAAGTGGGGCAAGCCGATCCAGCTTTTCAATGGCAAAGACCTGACCGGATGGACTCCCAGCGATCCCAACGCAACCGCAAAGTGGACGGTTCAGGATGGCATTCTCGTCAGCCCCGGCCACGGACCCGAGCTGATTAGCAACGAGAAATTCAACGACTTCAAGCTGCACGTGGAATTCAACTGCGCCAAGGGATCGAATAGCGGCGTTTATCTCCGCGGACGCTATGAGCTCCAGATCGAAGACGACCCTGTGCCCGAAGGCCCCACGATGCGCACCGGAGGCATCTACGGATTTCTTGCTGCCTCGCCGGAACAGCCGCGCCGTCCCGGAGAATGGCAGACCTACGACATCACTCTCGTCGGCCGCACCGTCACCGTTCTTCAAAACGGAGACAGGATCATCGATAAGCAGGAAATTCCAGGCATCACAGGCGGCGCTCTCAATAGCCACGAAGCCGATCCCGGCCCCATCTACCTGCAGGGCAGCGAAGCCGGCCACGTCTCGTTTCGCAACATCACCATCACGCCGTCAGAGTGATTCGGACTTGAAATGGGTGGCCAGGTTGAATGGGGTGCTGAAACAGGGTGCCCCATTTCTGGCCGATGTCGCCAGAAGTCGGGGTTTTCGACAGAGCGCACCCGAATGGTCTGTGACAGATCTATGTCTGTGGCGCGGCGGTAAAATCCTCGCAGCATGTCCCTCGCCCCTCAACCCGCGTTCCCCCGCACCATCTTTCACGTCGACATGGACGCCTTTTTCGTCTCCGTGGAAGAGCTCTACGACCCTTCGCTGAAGGGGAAAGCTGTCGTCGTTGGTGGCCAGCGCCACGAGCGCGGCGTCGTTTCCGCCGCGTCCTACGAAGCCCGCAAGTTCGGAGTCCACTCCGCCATGCCGCTCCGCACCGCCGCCAAGCAGTGCCCGCATGCGATTTTCGTCGATGGACACCCCGAGCGTTATCGCGAATACTCCCAGCGAGTTTACAAAGTCCTCGGACTGTTCACTCCGCAGCTCGAAATGGCCTCTGTGGATGAGGCGTATCTCGACATGACCGGAACTGAACGTCTGCACGGTCCGCCGCTCAAATGCGCGCACAATCTGCATCAGAGAATGAAAGCCGAAATCGGCCTGAACTGCTCGGTCGGAATCGGCAGCTCGCGACTGATCGCAAAAGTTTCGTCCGGACAGGCGAAGCCGAACGGCATCCTCTATATCGTCCCCGGCGAAGAAGCGAAATTTCTCGCGCCGCTTGATGTGCGCGAAATTCCGGGCGTTGGCAAAGTCATGGAGTCGCACCTTCACGCGCTCGGCATCAAGAAAGTCGGCGACCTTGCCAAGCTTGAAGAGCACGAACTCGAACAGCGCTTCGGAAAGTGGGGACTGGCCCTCGCCGGCAAGGCGCGCGGCCAGGATGCCGGAGGATGGTTCGACAACGAGGTCGGCGCCGATCTCGACGCCAAATCCATCAGTCACGAGCATACTTACAATAACGACACTGCTGACGTGGCACAGCTCGAATCCACGCTGATGCGTTTGTCGGAAATGGTCGGACGCCGCCTCCGCGAAGCCAATTTCTACGCCCGCACCGTCCAGCTCAAGTTGCGCTACAAAGATTTCACCACCATCACGCGTGCCCACACTCTCCCCAATCCGACGCAACTCGACATCGAAATCTTCGAGCAGATTCGCGCGCTCTTTCGCAAGAACTGGAAGCACGGAACTGAAGTCCGACTGCTGGGCGTACACGCCTCTTCATTTACGACAGAATCCGCAGCTCAAATTGATCTTTTGGAAGGAAATCGGAATCAACGCTGGAAAGACGCTCTGGCCGCCGCCGACAAGCTGCGCGACAGATTCGGAGAATCGAGCGTCGGGCTTGCCGCAGGTCTCCACGGCAGCTTCCGCGAGCGCACCCACGAAAATCCTGCCGGACTCCCAGGCAAGAACAAATCAAAAAAAGAGTAGCTGCTTTGTAAAGCCGGTCGCCCTATTTTCTGGCCGGTTTTGCCAGAAAAGGGAATTTTCGACAGACCGGATCGGCTATCCTTCTCCCTCTTCCTGCGCCTGGATCTGCACCAGCGGCGTAACGCTCCCGACGTACCGCACGTCCCGCCACCGGTTGGGAGTCTCCCTTTCGCCGCGCAACTTTCGCACCCTCGATCCCACGGCTAATGAACTCTTCACCATATGCCCGACGCGAAGCGGCCCGACAATCTTCACATCGCGAATCCAGTGCAGCGCGCTGCTGATGCTGCATCCGCACTGGCTGCAATCCGGAGTTCCGCCAAACACGCACGGCTCCACATGAGTACGCAAGTCTGCCGAATAATTCATCGACATCTTCGAAAACAGGCAATCGTCAGGATCCTTCGGAGGACTTACAAACGCTCGCCCCATCCCCTCCGGCAGCAGCAGCTTCCGATAAGTCTTCCTCAGCCGCGGCAACTCGCGCGCAATGAGCTCTCGATCTTCGGGCGACAATCGCTCCGCACTCTCTTCACCGATTTGCGGACTGTACAGGCTCACCCAAATATGATCGACCTCCGGCCGGGCATTCCAGAACGCAACATACTCTTCCAGATACGACGCGCGCGCGAGCATCGGACGCGTGATCACCCAATGCAGGTTGATCGATCGTCCAGCAATATTCCCCAGAATTCGCTCGTAGGTCGCAGGCTTTCGCCGTTCATCGTGATGTTCCGGCAACCCGTCTACCGAGACGGCCACGCGCAATCGCGGAATCTGCATCCACTCTTCCGGGATCGCAATGACTCCGCTGGTCACGACCATCGTGAAGACATCCATCGCGCTGAGCGCCGGAAGAATCCGGCTCAACTCTCGATGCCGCACCATCGGCTCTCCGCCAACCAGCGAGACATGCATCGGCTTATGCCGCCGCACCAGATTCAGCACACCATCCACCAGCGCCTCGCCGCGAAAATCGCTCAACTCGCGCAGCGTAGTCTCGCCACCCAAATGCGCATCGCCATACGCATAACATCCGGGACAACTCAGCGGACACTCGCGCGTGATCTCGATCGACATCATCGGCACGTGTCCGCTCAGAACTCGCCACCACCCGCGCGCAATATCGCGCGGTCGTAGACTCGACCCACTCTCTTGCATAGCAGCATTGGATGCCGCATCAAGCTACAAAGTTACTCGAATCTGAGCGAACTGCACTGGCGCGTTTCGCAAAACATCTTGGTACTGCCTGCTTCGGCGTGTTTTCTTGACTTTTTGGTTCAAGGATTTTGAAGAAAGTTCGGAAATTTGTTCACCTTGACCATTGTTGAGATTCGCAACTAAGATTCCCCTTCGCTTGTGCAACTCTTTTGCGGAGCCTCTAACATGCGCCGATACTTCGTTCTGATTGCGATTGTTTTTGTCTCGACGTTCCTCGAAGCTGCTCCCTCCAACGCTCCACTTCTTCTCCGTTTCCCTACTGTCAGCAAAACACAAATCGTTTTCAACTACGGCGGCGATCTCTGGATCGTCAGCCGCGACGGCGGCACCGCGCGTCGCCTCACCTCCGGTGTCGGCCAGGAAACTCTTCCCTACTTTTCTCCCGACGGATCGATGATCGCCTTCACTGGCGAATATGACGGCAATCTCGACGTCTACGTGATTCCCGCCGAAGGAGGAGTTCCGCGCCGCCTCACCTACCATCCCGCTGACGAGTACGTCGCCGGATGGACCCCCGACGGCAAGAAGATTCTCTTCAATTCGTGGGGCAACAGCTTCATGCACTTTGAAGATCAGCTCTACACCGTTCCCGTCGACGGCGGACTTCCAACTGAACTTCCGCTTCCCATCGCCGAAGACGCATCTTTCTCTCCCGACGCCACACACATCGCCTATGTTCCGCATCCACAGTGGCAGAAAGCATGGAAGCGTTATCGCGGCGGACAAACGACTCCCGTCTGGGTCGCCGACCTCAAAGATTCCAGCATCATCAAGCTGCCGCGCGACAACTCCAACGACAACAATCCCATGTGGGTCGGCGACACCATCTATTTCCTCTCCGACCGCAACGGTCCCGTCAGCCTCTTCGCCTACGACACAAAGACGAAGCAAGTCACCGAAGCGCTTCACAGTGATGGATTCGATTTCAAAACCGCCAACGCCGGCCCCGACTGCATCGTCATCGAACAATTCGGCGCCATCAAGCTCTACGATCTGAAAACGCATACGGCGAAGAACATCAGCATTCACGTCGAGGGCGATCTCGAAGCCGTGCGTCCGCACTTCGCCAAGGTCGAACCGCGACGCATCCAGAACTTCGGACTTTCTCCCACCGGAGTTCGCGCCGTCTTCGAAGCCTGGGGCGAGATCTTCACCGTCCCCACCGACAAGGGAGACATCCGCAATCTCACCAACAGTCCCGCCGTTGCCGACCGCGACCCCGCGTGGTCTCCCGACGGCAAGTCGATCGCCTATTTCTCCGACGACTCCGGCGAATACGAACTCTGCGTCCGCGATCAAAACGGCCTCGGCGCCGTTCGCCACATCAATCTCGGCAATCCTCCATCGTTCTTTTATTCTCCGACGTGGTCTCCCGACAGCAAGAAAATCGCATACACCGACAAGCGCCTCCAGTTGTGGTACGTCGATCTCGACCATCCGACGCCGAAGCTCGTCGACACGGATTACTACTGGACTTTCGCTCCGCTCAACACGGGACAGACCTGGTCTCCCGACAACAAGTGGATCGCCTATGTCCGCCAACTTGCCAGCGGCATGCACGCAATCTTCGTCTACTCGCTCGATCAGTCGAAATCATTCCAGATCACCGACGGCATGAGCGATGCGCTTTATCCAGCCTGGGATTCGAACGGCAAGTATCTCTACTTCACCGCCTCGACCAACGTTGCGCTCGCCACCGCCGGACTCGACATGTCGAGCGACGAACACCGCGTAACGCGCAGCGTCTACGTCGCCGTCCTGAGCAAAGACGAAAAATCTCCGCTCGCTCCCGAAAGCGACGAGGAAAAACCGAAAGAAGAAAAGAAGCCAGATCAGGACAAAGACAAAGATAAAGACAAAAATCAGGCAAGCGACAAGACGAAGTCCAAAGACGCCGCCGACAAAGACAAGAGCAAAGACTCCGACAAGGACAAAGATAAAGACAAGAAGGACGAAGCCGTCACCGTCAAGATCGATATCGAGAACATCGGCCAGCGGATTCTCGCCCTGCCGATTCCCGCCAAGAACTACCTCAACATGCTTCCCGGAAAATCCGGCATCCTGTTCCTGGCCGAAGGACCGATGGTTCTCACCGACGACGATGGACCGAACGTCAGCCAGACCATCCAGAAGTTCGATCTGAGCAAGCGCAAAGTCGACAAGCTTATCGACGATGTCAACGACTTCGCCATCTCGCACGATGGCGAAAAGATCCTCTACCGCAAGGGCGATTCCTGGGCCGTTGCGTCCGCTGACGACGGAGGCGGTCCGCCCAAGCCGGGATTCGGTCCGCTGCATCTCGATGGCTGGGAAGTTTACGTTGAGCCGCGCGCCATGTGGAAGCAGATCTACAACGAAACCTGGCGCATCGAGCGCGACTTCTTCTACGACCCGCACTATCACGGACTCGATCTCGCCAAGGTGAAGAAGAAATACGAGCCGTATCTCGACGGGATCGCCTCGCGCGACGAACTCACCTACCTCTTCCAGGAATGTCTCGGCGAAATGACGGTCGGACACATGTTCGTCGGCGGCGGCGAAAAACCGCAGCCGAAGAAGATCCAGGTCGGAGTACTTGGCGCCGACTACAGCCTCGAAAATAACCGCTACCGCGTCGCGAAAGTGTACGACGGCGAAAACTGGAATCCCGGCATGGAAGCGCCGCTCACGCAGCCCGGAGTCAACGTCAAAGTCGGCGACTACATCCTCGCCGTTAACGGACGCGAACTCCACGCCAACGACAACATCTACAGCTTCTTCCAGGAGACGGCCGGAAAGCAGGTCGTCCTCAAAGTCGGCGCGAATGCTGACGGCAAAGATTCGCGCGATGTCACCGTCGTTCCGGTCGGCAGCGAGGAAGGCCTGCGTCATCTCGCGTGGATCGAAAGCAATCGCCGCCGCGTCGACGAAGCCACTGGCGGACGCATCGCCTACGTCCACGTTCCCAACACGGCGGGCGAAGGCTACACCAGCTTCAACCGCTACTTCTTCTCGCAGGTCGGAAAAGAAGGAGCGATCATCGACGAGCGCTTCAACGAAGGCGGACAGCTCGCCGACTACATCATCGACTACCTACGGCGTCCGCTAATGAGCAAGGTCGTGACCCGCGAAGGCCACGACTGGTCGAGTCCGTCGGAGGCGATCTACGGACCGAAGGTGATGATCACCAACGAAATGTCCGGCTCCGGCGGAGACGCGCTGCCGTGGTACTTCCGCAAGGCCGGCATCGGTCCGCTCATCGGAAAGAGAACCTGGGGCGGACTCGTCGGCATCGGCGGATATCCCGAACTGATCGATGGCGGACGCGTCACCGCGCCGCGCGCCGCCATCTACGGCCTCAAGGGCGAGTGGGAGGTCGAGAACCACGGCGTCGCGCCCGACGTGGACGTCGATCTCGATCCGGCAGTATGGCGCGCCGGACACGACGCGCAGTTAGAGAAGGCGATCCAGGTCGTGATGCAGGAACTGAAAGAGCATCCACAACCGGAGATCAAGCGCCCGCCGTATCCGAACTATCACGAGCACGACGGCCTGGGAGTGAAGTAGCAGGTCGGCTTCCGGCGCAAGTGATTTGGCGATTTGGTGATTGAGTAATTTTGTAATTGAGTAATTTTGTAATTTGGTAATTGAAAAACCTTGACCTCGTCGTCGGCTCGGGCCGCGCGGATTTTTCTTTCGCCCCTTCGGGGCTCGTTTGTTCCCTCTCTCGGCTACCCACGGCTTGCGCCGTGGGCTGCACTCTTTCGCCGCTTCGTGGCTCGTTTTTCGTCTCTTCTGACTTCGCCTTTTTCTTCCTCGCGCTTTATCCAGCGCTTACGCGCTGGGCTGTACTCTTTCGCTCCTTCGGAACTGCGGCGACGCTGGCTGCCGGCTTGCGCGGCGGGGCTTCCGGCTTGGCGGCCGGAGCGGCTGCTGACTTCGGTGTGACCGCGCTCCCCTTTCCCTTCGCGTTGCTTAGGGTCGCTGGGACTGTCGCTACCTGAGGTGAAGGCACGCTCGCTGCGCTCGCTGGACAGCCGATGGCGGCTGTCCCCACATTTTCCGCACCTGCATGAGCTGTCTCTACATTTTTCGTGGTGGGTGGCGGGAGCGCTGGTGGCGGCGTTGTCGCTACTTCGGCCGCTGGCGCGGCTTGCACTGCGGCTTTTGCTGCTGACGCTGCTGCCGGTGCTGCTTCTGCGGCTTTGGCGGCTTGTTCTTTTCTGTATTCGTCCCACATCTGGACTTTGAGGGCCTTGATCTCTTCCGGCGTGGGCGTCCTGGGCTCGGGTGGGCGCTCCGGTTCCGGATAGTTGGGGACTTCGCGGACCATGCTGTTTGCGCTCAGGCCGAACTTGACGCGGTGGGCATTTTTCACGGCGATGTGGAGGGCGCGCAAGATTAATGTGGCGCGCTTGAGGTCGATGGTGTTGCGCATCAGAGCGTTGATGACTTCCATCAGGGCGGCCTGGATGGATTCTTCGTCCTCGATTAATGCGATGGGGTGGAGGCGAGCTTGCGCCGGCATGCGCACGCCTCGATGCATGCGCTGGTGAAAGTAGCAGAAGCTTTCTCCGTAGAGAGCGGGGGAGCCGCAGCGGACTCCGGTGACTTTAATATGAGCGCAGGTTTTTGTATTTGCCATTGAACTGTCCTTCCAGTTGACCTTCTCTAAAATTTTTTGATACCAGGGCCGTAAGATCTTGGCTTCATTGGACTTAGGGAAATAGCGGAGCACGACGTCCGCGTAAAATTTTGGAAACAAAGGGTTTGTAAGCAAAATATTGCGAATACAGGAGATAGTGTCGTTGGGGGCCTTTGGGAAGCGGGAATCGGGGGCCCATGGAGCGACTTTGTCGGCTTCGCGATCACCACAGGGGACACAGGGGTCCACGGGGGAATTGTTTGGGATGGTTTGAGGCTTGGGAGGATTCGACGGACTCGAGGCCGATGCTTGGTCGCGCATGAGGCCAGCATCGCCGATCTAATTTTTACGGTAAAGGTTGCGTGTCACACGTGGAAAATAAAGTTCTCTGTGGAAAACTGTGGGGGTTAAGTCGCGTGGCGGCTGACGGTTGGGGTTCGCGTGGTCTTTCGCTCGCGGGGGAAGATCGGCAGAATTCACGGCGGAGATGCGGAAATCCACAGGGGAGTTCTTCAAAGGGCGTTCCGATTTGGCGTCCGGAGAAGCTCTTGGAGGATTGGGAAACGTCCCGTCTCCCGGGTTCCTCCCAAACTAAACGCACGTAACCGAACCGAATCGAAGGCAGTCGAAACTTGAGTGATAACCCCTGTTTACATCAGCCATTCCGCTAGCAATGCGCCGGGTGATAGCATTGCCGCCATGGAATGGGCAATTGGTGCCTTCTTCGCGGTGATGATTGGCCTTTATATCTGGTCGCACGTAACGGCTGGCCATGCAAT